>DATABY010000133.1:0-57359 GCA_036259355.1 Nocardioidaceae bacterium | reverse complement strand
GTGAGCAACCCACGGGCGTAGGCCGTGCTGACCGCCTCCGTGCGGCTGCCGGCGCCCAGCTTCGCCATCGCCCGGGAGAGATGCACGCTGACGGTCTTCTCGCTGATGAACAGCTCCGCGCCGATCTGGCGGTTGGTACGGCCAACGGCCACCAGCGACAGGACGCCCAGCTCGCGCGGAGTCAGCGGCCCGGGCGCGGGTTCGCCCCGGTCGCGGTCCAGCCCCAGGCGGGCGCGACGGGCGAGCCCCGCGACCGCTCCCCGCAGCGGGTCCGCGCCCAGCCCGTCGGCCACCTGCGCCGCCCGCCGAAGCTGCTCACCGGCCTGGACGCGGTCGTGGTCACGGCCGCCGGCCAGCAGCGCCTCGGCCAGCCGCCACCGGGCGTAGGCCTGCCGGTAGGTCTCGCCGTACCCGAAGGCCTCCACCACCGCCCGCCACGCCTGCGTGTCCGCCTCCCCGCGGAGCCGGGAGGCCTCGGCGTGCACGCGGGCGAACCAGGCGCGTCCCTCCGGACCGACCTCACGCGACTCCGGTCGCCCTCGCGTCATCGTCTCGACCCCATGGGCGGCGATGGCCTCCCCGGCTGCGACCGCGCTCGTCTCGGCCGCGTCGTCCCCGCCACGGCGGGCGGCATCGGCGAGGTCGGCGTACGCGGCGACGCCCAGTGCGCACAGGGAGAGCCCCACCAGGTGCCAGGGTGCGGCCTGGCTCAGTCGGTGCAGTGCCTGCTCGGCGTACTCGGCGGCCCGCTCCGGGCGACCGCGCCAGCACTCCAGCTCGGCGCCGCACGTGCCGACCAGCGTCATCACCTGCTGGTCGAGCCGCCACCGTTCGCGCAGGTGCGCGAGGCGGCGGTCGGCCGCCTCGAAGCGACCCCGCCCGACGGTCACGAGCAGTCCGGCCGCCGACACCCGCGTGATCACGGTGCCCGAGACCGACTCACCGGCGAGCCCCGCAGCCGCCTCCGCGCCGTCCCAGTCGCCGGCCATGAAGCGGCCGATCACCTGCCGCACCCGCAGCTCGAGCCCGTAACCGCTCCAGGTGAGCCCGGTGGTCGCCGCGCGGTCCACCGCGGCGTCGACCTCCGCCAGCGCCTCCGGCAGGCGAGCCTCGTCCAGCAGCGCGGTGGCGCGGTTGAACCTCGCCCTCAGCTCGACGGCGTGAGCATGCGCCTCGGCGGCCAGGGCGACGGCCTCGTCCAGCAGCTCCAGCGTCCGCCCCAGAGGAACCTGCTTGCGGTCCACGCTGGCGATCCGGGTGACCAGGGCGTCGGCCTCCGCCGCGGTCTGCGGCCCCGCCCCGGGCACGGCGCGCGCGGTCTCCATTGCTGCCGCCGCCAGCTCGCCGGCCTCGTCGTGGCGCCCCAGCGCCGCCGAGGATCGGGCCAGAGCGGCCTGGGCCCAGGCCTTCGTCGCGCTCGGCTCGCGGTCGGCGACCAGCTGCCACGCCTGGTGCGACGTCTCGTACGCCCGCTGCTCGTAGCCGTCGAGGGTGAACAGGTAGTGGGCGTACTTGCGCCGCATGTCCGCGGACCGCAACGCGTCCCCGTAGGTGTCGACGAGCTCGATCGCGGAGCGGCTGTGCGCGATGGCCCGGTCCGGCTCCCCGGAGGCGCCGGCGGCCCTGGCCGCCCAGCGGGTCAGCTCGAGCAGGTCGACGCCGCTGACCTGCGCGGCGTCCTCGACGGCGTGCCACAGCTGCAGCGCACGCTCGGTGTGGATCAGCATCTCTGCCGGCGCGCCGATCTCGTCGGCCTCGGCGGCCGCCCGCACCGACGCGGCGAGCGCCCGGGGAAGGTCGTGGCTCTCCATGCTGTGGTGGGCCAGCGCCGCGGCCGTGCCCTGGCCGGTCTCGGCCAGCAACGACCGTGCGACCTCGGCGTGCAGGCGCGAGCGCTCACCGGGCAGCAGGTCGGTGTAGATGGCCTCACGCAGCAGCGCGTGCCGGAACGCGTACGCCTCGGCGGACTCCTCGGTGACCAGGACGTTGTGCGCGACCGCCTCGCGCAGCGCCTGGTCGAGCTCGGCACCGGAGCGGTCGGCGGCGGCGCTGAGACGCGCGTGGGTGAAACGACGACCGACGACGCACGCCAGCCGCATCACCTGCTGCGTGGCCGGCGAGAGCCGTTCGACCCTGGCCAGCAGGATCTCGGCAAGCTCCTGCGGAACCTGCTCGGACGAGGCGGACACCAGCTCCTCGGCCATGAACGCGTTGCCCTCCGAGCGTACGGCGATGCCGTGGACGACGTCGTCGGGAAGCATCCGGTCGGCGAGCGTGCGCACGTAGGTCTCGGCGTCCCCCGGGCTGAACGGCTCGAGATGCAGCCGCTCCACGGCCGGCAGCCGCAGCAGCTCGGCGAGCAGCGGACGCAGGGGGTGCCGGCGGTGCAGGTCGTCGGAGCGGAAGGTGCCCACCAGCAGCAGCCGCTGCCCGGACAGCCGGGCGAGCAGGAAGGCGAGCAGGTCGCGGCTGGACCGGTCGGCCCAGTGCAGGTCCTCGACCACGACGACGGCGGGCTGCTCGGCCGCCAGCCGGCCGAGGGCGGCGTACAGGGCGTCGAACAGCTGGAGCTGCCCGAGGCTGCGGTCGTCGACGGGTGCGTCCGCGTGCGCCGGTTGGTTGGGCAGCAACCGCCGCAGCGCCACGTGGTCGGCGACCAGCTGAGGGTCGTGCTCGGCGAGCTGGCGGGTCACCTCCGCGAAGGGAAGATAGGGCAGCGCCGCCTCGACGGTGTCCAGGCACCGTCCGGTGAACGCGGCGTACCCCTCGGAGCGCGCCAGCGCCAGCGCCTCGGCGACCAGCCTCGACTTGCCCACACCCGCGTCACCGGACACCAGCAGGCCGACCGCCTGTCCGGACCCCGCGCGCGTCAGCGCGTCGCGCACGCTGCGCATCTCCGACCGCCGGGCCACCAGCGGTATCCCCGAACCCAGTCGCGCCACATCGGCCATGCTCGCACAACCGGAGCTCACGCAGGCCGGGCCGAGGACCTCCGCGCGCGCACCCGGGGGACACCGAACCGCCGCGCGCGCCCGGGTGCACGTGACCCCGCCGGCCGTGCCCGACGCTCCTCCGCCGCCTCCTGCAGCAGCCGCGCCTGCCGGTACTCGATCTCTGCCTGTACTGCCACCACGTTCATCATGGCCGTTGCTCCCTTGTCGTCTCGCCGCTTCTTCGGCTCGACCACAACGCTGCTGCTAAGAGGGCTTGCGGGCATCGGCAGATCACGTCACGCCGAGGCGCCCGGGCCTCAGCTCGGCCCTTACCCCGGCCTTACCGCGAGGCCGGACACCCGCCGGCAACCGGCTCGAACCCGTGTTCGGGGCCGGTACGCCGGGGTGAGATGACACACCCGGCCCCGGCCGGGTTCGGGCGTGTGCCGGGAATCAATCGGGGTAATCGTCCGTTGACACCTGATGTGCGGGGCGCACTGCGCCCTGTCGCGGGGAACCACGAAGCCGGGCAATCTGGGAGGTCGACGTCCATGTCGGATCGAGTGCTGCGAGGCGCACGACTGGGAGGTCAGAGCTTCGAGGACGAGCGCGGCATCGAGTTCGCCCCCCGTCAGCAGGTCGCCTACATCTGCTCCAAGGGCCACGCGTTCGAGATTCCGATGGCCGAGGACGCCGAGGTGCCCACGGTCTGGGAGTGCGCCCGCTGCGGGGCGGAGGCCCGCCTGGTCGACGGCGCCGAGCCGGAGACGAAGCAGGAGAAGCCGGTCCGCACCCACTGGGACATGCTGCGTGAGCGGCGCTCCATCTCCGAGCTCGAGGAGATCCTCTCCGAGCGGCTGACGCTGCTGCGCGCGGGTGAGATCGGCCCCGTCCACCTGCACCGCACCGGCCGCAGGCAGGCGTCCAAGGGACGCACCAAGAACACCGCCTGAGCAGCCCCCCGGTCGTCTCAGTCGTCGTCGACGACCTCCCCGGGCACCACACGCCCGTCCTGCGGCCGCCTCGCGGGCCCGCCCCAGGCGGGTCCGTCCCGGTGCGACTGGGTACGGCGACCGCCGGAACCGCCGAGCATCCGCCGTTGCACCAGCCACGACAACCACCGCCGGGCCAGCGGCCGGGTGGGCGGAAGCACGAAGAAGAACCCGAACACGTCGGTGACGAATCCCGGGGTCAGCAGCAGCGTGCCGCCGACGAGCACGAGCGCGGCGTCTGCCAGCTCCCGGGTCGGTAGCCGGCCACTGGAGAACGACCCGCTCAGGGCGGTCCACGCTCGCCGCCCCTCGCGTTTGACGATCCAGGCTCCCAGCGCGCTCTCCGCGACGAGGAGCACGATCGTCGGGACCGCACCGATCACCTGCCCGACCTGGATGATCACGTAGATCTCGAGGATCGGCAGCACCAGCAGCGCGACCGCGAGCAGCGTCCATGGCATGTCGGTCAGACCTCCTCGCGGTCCCAGTCGGTGGCCGGTCGCCCGCGCCGGCCGGAGACGAACCGGTGCCAGCGGTCGTGCACCCCCCAGTAGGTGACACGCCACAGCGCCTCACGCAGCACCGCGCCGTCCATCTTGGACTCGCCCGCGGTGCGCTCCACGAACCTGATCGGCAGCTCACGGACCCGCAGCCCCGCCTGGGCCGCCCGCCTGGTGAGATCGACCTGGAAGCAGTAGCCCGTCGATGCCACCGTGGCCAGGTCGATCGCGGCCAGTCCCTGCCTCCGCCAGGCGCGGAAGCCGCCGGTCGCATCCCGCACGGGCACCCCGGTGGCCAACCGGGCGTAGAGGTTGCCTCCCCGGGACAGCACCTCCCGGCGCAGCGGCCAGTTGTGCACGGACCCGCCAGCGACCCAGCGCGACCCGATGACGAGGTCCGCCTGGACGAGCGCGGCCAGCAGTGTCGGGATCTGCTCGGGCAGATGCGAACCGTCCGCGTCCAGCTGGACGAGGGCGTCGTGACCACGCTCCAGGCCCCACCCGAAACCCGCGACGTATGCGGCGCCCAGGCCCTCCTTGGCGGTGCGGTGCAGCACGTGCACGCGCTCGTCGGCCGCGGCGAGGTAGTCGGCGACCTGCCCGGTGCCGTCCGGGGACCCGTCGTCGACGACCAGGATGTCCGCGCTGGGTACGGCGTTGCGTACGCGGCCGACGATGCCGGCCAGGTTCGACGCCTCGTTGTAGGTGGGCATCACGACGAGCACGCGAGCGGCGTCCTCAACCACGACGCCTCCTCCTCCCGGGCAGCTTCAGCGACGACACCAGCACGGCCGCCGCGGCTACCCCCGATCCAACCACCTCGACCCAACCGCCCCATCGCACACCGGGCGTCATGCCCTCGGCGGCAGGGACCCGGGCCACGATCGCCTGCGGAGCACGGGACTGCGTGCGTTCCACGACGCTGCCGTCCGGCGCGACCACGCCGCTGATCCCGGTCGTGGCCGCGACCGCCACCGCGCGGCCGGTCTCGATCGCGCGCAGCCTGGTGATGGCCCACTGCTGCGCGAGCTGCCCCGTGCCCATGTAGGCGGCGTTGTTCGTCTGCACCGCGAGCAGGTCCACGGCACCGGCGGCGACGTCGCGCACGGCGGCGTCGTACGCGATCTCAAAGCACATCACCGCACCGACGACCGTGCCGTCGGCGTGCAGCACGCCCGCCCGCTCCCCCGGCACGAAGTCGCGCGGGATCTCCTCCTCCAGCAGTGGCACCAGGGGGGTCAGCGCCGCACGGAACGGCACCCACTCCCCGAACGGCACCAGGCGCCGCTTGGCGTAGCGCTCCCCCGGCCCGCCGCCGGAGGCGGCGCCCGGCCGCCACACGATGCCGCTGCCCTGTACCTCGTCCGGGTTCGCGCCGAGTGTCACCGCGCCGACCACGACGGGGACGCCGAGGTCGTCGACCGTCTGCTGGATCCGCGCCCGGGCCGCGGTGTCGAGCAGCGGGTCGACGTCGCTCGCGTTCTCCGGCCAGATCACCACGTCGGGCCGGGCCACGCGTCCGGCCCGCACGTCCGCCGCCAGTCGCCGGGTGACCTCGAGGTGGTTGCGCAGCGTCACCCGTGGCCGGAAGAACGCGTTCAGGCCGGAGCCCGGCACGTCACCCTGCACCACGGCCACCGTCACGTCACGTTCGCCCGTCGGGCCGGACGTCGTCTGCACGCCGACGGGCAGCAGGAACGACGCCGCGACCAGCGCTGCGGCGCCACCGATGCTCGCCAGCCGCGCGCGCCGGGACAGCACCAGCGCCCCGGCCAGGAGCGCCGACACGAGCGCCACGACCAGCGTGAGTCCGGCCTCACCGCCGTACCGGGCCCAGGCCGCGATCGGGAGGTCGACGACGGCGGTGCCCAGCCGCCCCCAGGGCAGCCCGCCGAACGGCAGGTTGCCGCGCACCCACTCCGTCGCCACCCAGCAGCAGGCGCCCCACAGCGGCCACGCCGGCAGCCCCGACGTCGCGGCCAGCCCGAGGCCGAGCATGGCGAAGAACGGCATCTCCGCCACCGCGACCAGGAACTGCGCGCCGGGCAGGACCACCTGCAGCCACCACATGCAGGCCAGCACGAAGCCGAAGCCGAAGGCCGCGCCGGTCAGCGCGCCTCCGCCGAGCGAGGCACCCCGGCACAGCAGCGCCAGGCCACCCACCGCCAGGAATGCCAGCGGCCACCAGCCCAGTGGCGGCAGGGAGAGCGCGAGCACGATGCCCAGCAGGAGGGCTACGACGGTCCGCATCGCCGGCGCGCGCGCGTCCACGTTCGGCCTCACGTATCCCCCTCGTCGGTCGGCGACGACCGTACAGGGACAACGCGCACCGCGCCCACCGAGTGCCGGGGGCGGAACGCGGAGAGAGCCCGGACCCTTCGGACCGGACGACCGCAGGCTGGCGGCGTGCGATGCGTCCGTTGTCTACTGGGCGCCGGGCTCAATCCGAGTCTCACCCGCCCCAGCGGGTCCACGCCGGGCCACGCGCCGGGGCATGAAACCTGGTGCTGGGCTCCAGCCCGGACGGTCGCTCTCGACGCTCGCCCGCAGTTGCGGCCTGCTCGGTGGACTCGTGCACTTTGTCCCTCCGCCGATGCTTCTGTCAACACCGCTCTGACCTGCGCCGTTGCCCCGTTTGCGCAGGTCAGCGACAACCACTCGACGCCCGCGGTTTTCCCAGTCTTTGCGCATCGTCCGGCGTGTCGATGTTTGACACGCGACGGCCCTGCGTCGCCCCCGGCGCCTCAGGGGGTACCGGGCGCGTCCCCTGCCGACGGCACCACCACGGTCCCGCGCGCGGTCACCGCGACCACCGGCGGGTCCAGCACCGTCGCCGCCGACGCCGACACCTCCGGCCGGCCGCGGCAGGTGACCCGCGCCGCGAGGTCGAGGTCGCGGCTGCGCGTGCCGACCCGGGAGACCGTCGCCACGATCTCCAGCACGTCACCGGCCCGCACCGGCGCGTGGAACCGCACCTCGGAGTAGCCCGCGAAGAGCCCCTCGTCGCCGTCGGTGCGGATGCACACCTCGGTCGCCACGTCGCCGAACAGCGTGAGCACGTAGGCGCCGTCGACGAGGTTGCCGGCGTAGTGGGCGTGCGCGTACGGCACGTAGCGCCGGTGCGTGACGCTGAGCCCCAGCAGCTGATGGGTGGACGTTGCCGTCGACTCGCTCATGCGGACTCCTTGTCCTGACCGGCTCCGGCGGCACGGCCGGACCCCACGATCATGTGCACCAGGTAGCTGGCGACCTCGGCCGGGGTCGTCCCCCGGCCGAAGACACGCGACACGCCGATCTCGGCGGCCATGGACTCGTCGAACCGGGGACCACCGATGACCAGCACCGGACACCGGTCCCGGGGATAGGCCTCGCGGAAGGCGGCCGACATCTCCCTGGCGTTGAGCAGATGTGCGTCGCGCTGGGTCACCACCTGGCTGACCAGCACGGCGTCCGCCTGCTCCTCCTGCGACCTCGCCACCAGCTGCGGGACGGAGACCTGTGCGCCGAGGTTCACCACCCGAAGCTCGCGGTAGTACTCCAGCCCCTTCTCCCCCGCGAAGCCCTTGATGTTGAGGATCGCGTCGATGCCCACCGTGTGCGCGTCGGTGCCGATGCAGCCGCCGACGACCACCAGCCGCCGCCGCAGGCCCTTGCGGACGGCGAGGTTGACCTCCTTGGGCGACAGCAGCGGGTAGTCCCGCTCGGCCACCTCGACCTGCGACAGGTCGACGAGGTGGTTCACCGGGCCGTAGACGACGAAGAAGGTGAACTCGGGGCCGACCGGCTTGGCGTGCACCACCATCGCCGGGTCGATGCCCATCCTGCGGGCGAGCTGGGCCGCGGCGCCCTCGGCACGCTTGCCGTAGGCCACCGGCAGCGTGAAAGAGACCTGCACCATGCCGTCGCCGGTGGTGTCGCCGTACGGCCGGACGATCGTCGGCTCCGTCACCGCTTGTCCCTCCTTGTGTCCGCCGTTCCGCGCGCCATGGCGCCCCCGCTGCCGGACGCAACGGTGGCGTCGAGGAGGTCGGCCGCGGGGTTCTCGTAGCCGGGGGCCTTGCGGGCGACGCCGTCCAGACCCTTGCCGCCGTCGGCGGGGCGCTTCATCATCCCGAAGGTGCCGTCGGCGATCGCCTCCAGCAGACCGGCCTTGCCGGGGTGGGCGAGGATCTGCTCCAGCAGGTCGACGGCCTCGGCCAGCACCTGCCGGGCGCGCTCGGCGATGAACCCGTCCGGGGACGGCCGGAAGTCCTCGTGCAGCCTCCCGGCCGCGTCCACGACGTACCGGACGTTCTGCAGAGCGAGGTCGCGGTCGGACAGCCACGGCGTCACCACGGCCTCGGTCATCATCCCCACCAGCAGGATGTCCTGGCCGGTCATCACCCCGGCCAGGTTGAAGAACCCGTCCAGCAGGTAGCCGCGGAACACGTCGCCGGTCATGTGCCGCGTGGGCGGCATCCACTTCAGCGGCGCCTTCGGGAACAGCTGCCGCGCCAACAGCGCGTGCGCGAGCTCCATCCGGAAGCTCTCCGGCACGGCGGGGTCGATCTCGAAGGCGTGGCCGAGGCCGAGCTGCCAGTCCTCCAGCCCGGCCTCCTTGGCGAAGTACTCGTTGAGCAGCTGGCTGACGGTGACCGTGTGCGCCGCTTCGACGGCGTCGGCTGTGGTGAGGTAGTTGTCCTCGCCGGTGTTGATGATGATGCCGGCGCGGGCGTGCACCTGCCGGCTGAAGCGCTGGTCGACGAAGGTGCGGACGGGGTTGATGTCGCGGAACAGGATGCCGTACATCGAGTCGTTCAGCATCATGTCGAGCCGCTGCATCCCGGCCAGCGCGGCGATCTCCGGCATGCACAGCCCGGACGCGTAGTTGGTGAGCCGCACGTAGCGGCCGAGCTCGGCGCTGGTCTCGTCCAGGGCCTCGCGCATCAGCCGGAAGTTCTCCTGGGTCGCGTAGGTGCCGGCGTACCCCTCCCGGGTGGCGCCCTCGGGCACGTAGTCGAGCAGCGACTGCCCGGTGGACCGGATGACCGCGATGATGTCGGCGCCGGCGCGGGCGGCGTTCTGCGCCTGCGGGATGTCCTCGTAGATGTCGCCGGTGGCCACGATCAGGTAGATCCACGGCTTGCGTGGCGCGTCGCCCCAGCGGCGGACCAGCCGGTCGCGCTCGCGGCGCCGCCGGTCCAGCTGCCGCACGCCGGCGCCGACCGCCTTGCGCGCGGCCGTGCGGGCGCGCGTCGCGTCGCGGCGCTCGGGGACACGGAACCGCACCGACCCGGCCGCGGCCTTCTGCGCCAGCGTGGACAGGTCCGCCGCCCCCGCCGCGTCGCCGCGGACCAGCGCGTCCCAGACCGGCAGCGCAGCGCCGTGCTCGAGCCCCACGTCCCCTCGGACCGCGTCGAGCAGCCGGTTCACCCAGGGGATGCCGTCGACGTCGGCACCGGTCAGCCCGGCCAGCCGCAGCGTCGCCCGCTCGACCGACACCGTGGTGTGCTGCTCGGCCAGCCGCACGATCGGTCGGCCGGCCCGGCGTGCGAGGCTGCGCGCCTTGCGGACGGTCACCGGGTCGAGGTCGAGCTTGGGCACTCGTCGCGCGGTCATACGCGGGCACGCTCCTGGTCGAAGACCAGCCGTCCGTCGACGTAGGTGCGCGTGCAGACGGGCAGGTTCTGTGGGTCATGGGCGGGATGCAGCGTCGGCAGCACGGGTACGCCGGCCCGCGGGTCGGTGGACCAGGCCGCGACCCGCTCGTCCGGTGTCTGCACGCCGAGCTCGCCGGGCACGTCCCACACCGCCAGCGTGGCCGGTGCCCCCGGGGCCAGCACGCCGGCGTCGTCGCGTCCGGCGGCGCGCCAACCGCCCCGGGTGTGGGCACCGAACGCGGCGCGGACCGTGAGGCGCTCCTCCTGGTTGTGGTGGAACGCCGCTGCCCGCACGGTCGCCCACGGGTCGAACGGCGTCACCGGGCTGTCCGAGCCGAACGCGAGCACCACCCCGGCGCGGGCCATGCTGGCGTACGGGTTCATGCCGATGGCCCGCTCGCCCAGCCGCCGCTCGTAGAGGCCGCCAGGCCCGCCCCAGCAGTGGTCGAACATCGGCTGCACGCTGGCGGCGATCCCCAGCTGCGCCATCGTCGCGATGTCCTGCGCGGACACCATCTCCACGTGCTCCACCCGGTGGCGGGCCGACAGCATCGCCTCGCGGCCGACCACCTGCGCTGCGGCGCGGAACCCGGCCATCACGGTCGCGGTCGCGTCGTCGCCGATGCAGTGGAAGCCTGCCTGGGTGCCGGCTCGCGTGCAGGCGACGACGTGGTCCCGGACCTGGTCGACGTCGAGGTAGCGGTGGCCGCGGGTGTCGGCGTCGGCGTACGGCTCGAGCAGGGCCGCGGTGTGAGAGCCGATGGCGCCGTCCACGCACAGGTCGCCGGCCGCCCCGGCGCAGCCGAGCCGGGCCGCGGTGTCCAGACCCCCGAGCTCTCCCCAGTAGCCGATCACCAGGGGCCGGTCCTCGACCTCCCCGACCACGGCGAAGTCGGCGGGCAGCGACAGGTGCGGCGCGCCGATCTCGTGCACGGCCCCGATACCCTGGCGAGCCGCCGCGGTCAGCGCGATCTCGATCGACTCCCGCCGGTCCTCGGCGCTGAACAGCGTCTGCACGGTCGCGCGGGCGTGGTGGTGAGCATCCCGCTGCACCCGCCCGTCGTCGGACCAGCCGTCCAGACCGCGGACCTCGGGGATGCGCGCGACCAGCGCGCTGGAGAGCACGGCGGAGTGCACGTCCACGCGGGCCAGGTAGGCAGCCCGGTCGCCGAGCGCACGGTCGACCTCGCCGCGGGTGAAGGTCCGCCCCTCCGGCCACCGCGTGTCGTCCCATCCGAAGGCCATCAGCAGACCGCCGGCACGAGAGTCGGCGAAGCGGGCGAGCGCGTCCAGCGCCTCGCCGAGGCTGCGCGCGCCGGACAGGTCGAGGCTGCGCATCGCCTGCCCGGTCTGGGCCAGGTGCGCGTGCGCGTCGACGAAGGCAGGGGTGACCAGCCCGCCCGCCAGGTCGACGACGGTGTCGGCGCCGTCGAGGAACTGACCCGCGCCGTCGTCGTCGCCGACCCAGACCACGTGCCCGCCCTCGAGGCACAGCGCGGTGGCGTGCGGGTCGGCGGGCGAGTAGACGCTGCCGCGGTGGAGCACGGTGCGCGGGGGCCGGGCGTGGGAGGACGCTGGGTTCACGTCGTCATCCTGCCGCGAGGTGCTGCTCGGCCTGCAGGCGGCGTTCGAACAGCGCGCGCACGCCCCGGTGCCGGCGGAGCAGGTCGACGGCGTACTCGGCATGCCCGGGCACGTAGCCGTTGCCGACCAGCATGGTGACGTCGGCGGCCAGCCCCTCGGCACCCAGCGCGGCCGCGGCGAACGACGTGGCCATCGAGAAGAAGACCACGGTGCCGCCGTCGCGGGTCGCCAGGATCGCGCCGTGCTCGCACCCGGGCACGTCGACGCAGACCACGGTCACGTCGGCGGGGCCTCCGGCGGCGGTCACCGCGGACGCCAGTGCGACGGGGTCGCGGGCGTCGGCGGTCGTGACGACGTCGGCCAGCCCGGCCTCGCGCAGCAGCGTCGCCTCGGCCTCCACCGGGACGACGCCGATCGTGCGCGCGGCCCCGGCGGCGCGGGCGGCGGCCAGCGACAGGGAGCCGGACTTGCCGGCACCCCCGACCACCGCCACGGTCGGGCGGGGGCCGTCCCCCGTGCCGGCCCGCTCTCCCACCACCCGCGCGGTCAGCGCGGGGGCGCCGCACACGTCCATCACGGCCAGGGCCAGCTCGGTGCGCAGGTCATCGGGCAGCACGGCGGCGATGGAGCGGCCGAACAGGATCGCGTAGCCGCGGCACGGCACCTGCTCGCTGTGCCCGTCCCAGCCGGCCAGGTCGTCCTCGATCACCAGCGGCGTCAGCGTCAGCGAGACAAGCGTGGTGACCCGCTGGCCGGGCGTCAGCGCCAGCGGGGACCGCGGCCCCACCTCGTCGACGGTGCCGACCAGCATCCCGCCCGAGCCGGTGACGGGGTTGTGCATCTTGCCGCGCGTGCGCACGATCTCCAGCACCTCGGCGCGTACGGCGGCACCGTCGCCGTCGTGCTTCTCCCGCAGCTGCCGGAAGGAGGCGGCATCGAGGTTCAGCCGCTCGACGACGACCCGCACCTCGTCGGGCCACAGCGCACGCCGCGTGTCGAGCCGCTCTGCCGCCTGCGGCAGCACACCGGCCGGCGCCAGCACACGGTGCAGCCCGGCGGGGTCGCCCGCGCCGGCGGTGGGGTCGCTCGACATGTGCCTGGCCCTTTCCGAAACTACCGGCTGATACGAGAAATCTTACGGCTGTGTGTTGGACGCACCGTATGATCTCTCGTACTCTGACAGCAGCAGCCCCGTCCGCACAACCCGGCGCGGCGGTGCCCGTCGACGTCTCGGAGGATTCCCGGTGACCCAGCAGGACACGTACCTCGAGCAGCCGTACGCCTACCGGCAGGCAGCGCTCGTCGAGCCCGACTGGACCCGTTTCCCCGGCTGGCGCGACGTGTCGACGCGGGAGTGGGAGTCCGCGCAGTGGCAGCGCGCGCACTGCGTGAAGAACAGCTTGCAGCTGCGCGGAGTGCTCGGCGACCTGGTGGACGAGCGGTTCTACGCCGACCTCGAGCGCGACCAGGCCGAGCGCGCGACGATGTCCATGCTGCTGCCGCCGCAGATGCTCAACACCATGGCCCGGCACGTCGAGCCGGCCGGGCCCGGCTCGCTGACCGATGCCTTCTACACCGATCCCGTGCGCCGCTACATGCTGCCGGTGTTCTCCGACCGGCGTACCGACTGGCCCAGCCACCCCCACGCGACCCGCGACTCGCTGCACGAGCACGACATGTGGGTGGCCGAGGGGCTGACCCACCGCTACCCCACCAAGGTGCTGGCGGAGATCCTGCCGACCTGCCCGCAGTACTGCGGCCACTGCACCCGGATGGACCTGGTCGGCAACTCCACGCCGACGGTCGACAAGCTCAAGTTCGAGCTCAAGCCGGCCGACCGGCTCGGCAAGCACCTGGAGTACCTGCGGGCCCACCCGTCCGTACGCGACGTGGTGGTCTCCGGCGGCGACGTGGCCAACATGCCGTGGAAGCGGCTGGCGGAGTACGTCTCCGCGCTGCTCGACGTCGACAACATCCGCGACATCCGGCTGGCGTCGAAGGCGCTGATGGGCCTGCCGCAGCACTGGCTGCAGGACGACGTGCGCGCGGGCATGGAGAGGCTGGCGCGGCGGGCATCCGAGCGCGGCGTGCAGCTTGCGATCCACACCCACGTCAACCACGCCGACTCGGTGACGCCGCTGGTCGCGAAGGCCACCCGGGCGATGCTCGACACCGGCATCCGCGACGTGCGCAACCAGGGCGTGCTGATGGAAGGCGTCAACGCCGACCCGAACGCGCTGCTGGACCTGTGCTTCACGCTGCTCGACGGTGCGCAGATCATGCCGTACTACTTCTACATGTGCGACATGATCCCGTTCAGCGAGCACTGGCGGGTCTCGGTCGCGAAGGCGCAGCACCTGCAGCACCACATGATGGGCTACCTGCCCGGCTTCGCCACCCCGCGGATCGTCTGCGACGTGCCGTTCGTGGGCAAGCGGTGGGTGCACCAGCTGGCCGAGTACGACCGCGAGCGCGGGATCTCCTACTGGACGAAGAACTACCGCACCTCGATCGAGGCGAGCGACCCCGAGGCATTGTCGCGGCTGTACGAGTACTACGACCCGATCCACACGCTGCCCGAGTCGGGTCAGCGGTGGTGGCACGACCACGCGGGCCAGGACCTCGCGGAGGCCGAGCGCCGGGCCGCCGCCTCCAGGGCGGCCGCGGAGGACCAGACCCTGCTCACGATCCGCTGACCGCGACTCGTCTGCGGTCGCTCGGGTTCTGCTCCGGGGAGCCGCAGACGAATCAGGTCGTGGGGCGGTTCTCGTACGGCGTCGACAGCACGATCGTCGTGCGCGTGGACACGTTCGCCACCGCGCGGACGCGGGCCAGCAGGTCCTCGAGGTGTGCCGGTGTGGGCACCCGGACCTTGAGGATGTAGGACTCGTCGCCGGCCACGGACCAGCACGACTCGATCTCGTCGATGTCGCGCAGTCGGTCCGGTGAGTCGTCGGGCTGACCGGGGTCCATCGGCCGGATCGAGATGAAGGCGGTCAGCGGCAGCTCGAGCTGGTCGAAGTCGATCTGCGCGGCGTACCCGCGGATCACGCCGCGCTGCTCGAGGCGCTTCACTCGCTGGTGCACCGCGGACGTGGAGAGACCGGTGGCCTTGCCCAGGTCGGTGAACGACATGCGGCCGTCGGCGGCCAGCAGCCGCACGATCTTCAGGTCCAGCTCCTCCACGCACACACCCTAGCGACGAATGCCGTCCCTACATGCCGGTGGAGGAGTGGTAGGCCGTGGTCGCCACGCCGTTCCCGCCGTGTGTGTCGGCCGCCGACAGCGGCGACGAGACGAACAGCGGGGCCGCGAGCCCGAGCACCGCCACGGCCACCACTGTCCACGCCGGCGTCCCCGTCCGCCGGCCGTGTGTTCTCGATACGTCCATCTGCCCCATGCCCTCACTGTTCTCCGGTTGGTGACAGAGCGCCATCGGAGGAACACCCATTCAGGGACGGCCGAACGGTCAGACCGGCATGGTCCGACCGGGCCAGACCGCACCCCTCCGGCGGGTTGCGATACTGCGGTGGTGGCGAACCGACCCTCCAGGCTCCTGCTCCTCGACACCGCGTCGTTGTACTTCCGCGCGTTCTTCGGCGTGCCCGACTCGGTGCGGGCCCCGGACGGCACGCCGGTCAACGCCGTGCGCGGCCTGCTGGACTTCATCGCCCGGCTCGTCGGCCAGTACGAGCCCACCCACCTGGCGTGCTGCTGGGACAACGACTGGCGGCCCGCGTGGCGCGTCGAGCTGCTGCCGACCTACAAGGCGCACCGGGTCGAGTACACCGTCGGCCAGGGCGTCGACGTCGAGCAGACCCCCGACCCGCTGGAGGCCCAGGTCCCCGTCATCCTCGACGTGCTGGAGGCGTTGGGCCTGGCCGTGGTCGGCGCGGACGGCTACGAGGCCGACGACGTCATCGGCACGCTGGCCGAGCGCGCCGCCAAGGCGGGGATGCCCGCCGACATCGTGACCGGCGACCGCGACCTGTTCCAGCTGGTCGACGACACGCACTCGGTGCGCGTGCTCTACACCGCCCGTGGCGTCGGCCGGCACGAGGTGGTCGACGAAGCGTCCGTGGTGCGCCGGTACGCCGTGCTGCCCGAGCAGTACGCCGACTTCGCGACGATGCGGGGCGACACCTCCGACGGCCTGCCCGGCGTGTCCGGTGTCGGTGAGAAGACGGCGGCGAGCCTGCTGCGCACCTACGGCGACCTCGACAGCATCGTGGCCGCGGCAGCCGACGAGGCCGGCACGATGTCGGCCGGTGTTCGCGGCAAGCTGCTCGCGGCGGCCGACTACCTCGCGGTCGCACCACGGGTGGTGGCCGTGGCGCGTGACCTCGACCTCGGCGACCCGGACCTGCGGCTGCCCGACCCCGCACCACGCGAGCCCGAGCGCTTCGCGGAGCTGCGGGACCGGTGGGGCCTCGGCGGGTCGGCGGACCGGGCGCTCGACGCCCTGCGGTGATGTCACATTCGCGGTGGCCCGCCGGTCCTTGCTGGTGAGAGAGTCGACGCGAAGGAGGCCGTCATGGCACGCATCTCGCTGGACCCGCCGCGCAGCCTGCTCCTGCGCCTGGTGGAGGCCTACTCCAGGCGCCGGTACGGCGCCGTGCTCGAGCCGGGCCTGGCCCTGGCCCACAACCGCAAGGTGCTGCTGGCGGACCTGCGGTTCGAGCAGAGGATCGCCAAGTGGGACGCGCTGGACGCGCGGCTCAAGCACCTCGCGCTGATGGTGTCGGCCGCCCGGATCGGCTGCGAGTGGTGCATGGACTTCGGCCACTGGGAGGCGCACGGGCTGGGCCTGCCACACGACCTGGTCGCCAAGGTGCCGATGTGGCGCGAGCACCGCGACGCGTTCAGCGAGCTGGAGCTGCTGGTGATGGAGTACGCCGAGGCGATGACGGCCACGCCGCCGGAGGTGACCGACGAGCTCTCGGCACGTCTGCTCAAGGACCTCGGCGAGCCGGCGTTCGTGGAGCTCACCGCGGTCGTCGCCGTGGAGAACCTCCGGTCGCGCGTCAACAGCGCCTTCGGGTTGACCGGCCAGGGGTTCTCCGACCGCTGCGAGACCCCGCTGCCGTCATGACCACGCCGAGCACCGAGGTCTTCGAGGAGCACCGGCGGACGCTGTTCGGTATCGCCTACCGGATGCTCGGCAGCGTCGCCGACGCCGAGGACGTCGTGCAGGACGCCTGGTTGCGGTGGAGCTCCGTCCGCACCGAGGTCGAGGACCCGCGTGCCTACCTCGCCCGCACGGTGACCAACCTGGCGCTCAACCACCTGACCAAGGCCTCGGTGCAGCGGGAACAGTACGTCGGCCCGTGGCTGCCCGAGCCGCTGGTCACCGAACCCGACCCGGCCGGTGACACCGAGCGCGCCGAGTCGGTGTCGCTGGCGATGCTGGTGGTGATGGAGACGCTGTCGCCGCTGGAACGCGCGGTGTTCGTGCTCAAGGAGGTCTTCGGGTACCCGTACGCCGAGATCGCCGCGGTGCTCGACCGGTCGGAGGCCTCGGTGCGGCAGGTGGGCCACCGGGCACGCTCGCACGTACAGGCCCGGCGCCCCCGCTACGCCGCCGCGGACGAGGTCCGCGAGGTCACCGAGCGGTTCCTCGCCGCCTGCCTGGGCGGAGACATGAACCAGATGCTGGAGCTGCTCGCTCCCGACGTCACGGCGTGGACCGACGGCGGTGGCAAGGTGCAGGCCGCGCTACGGCCGCTGCACGGCGCGGACAAGGTCGCGCGCTGGCTGCTGGGCGTCCTCGGCCGGACCCGGGGGCAGATGCAGGTGCGGTTCGCTGACGTCAACGGCCAGCCTGGGGTCGTCGTGCTCCTCGACGGCCGGCCCGACGTCGTCGGCGCGCTCGACGTCACCGACGGCCGGATCAGCGCGCTGCGGCTGGTGCGCAACCCCGACAAGCTGCACGGTGTGCGGCTCTGACTCAGCGGTCGTCGGACACCGAGGAGTACGCGACGACACCACGACGCAGCGAGCCTGCGGTGAGCCGCGCCGTCCGGCGTAGCGGTGAGTCACCGGCCGCGTCGGCGATCTGGTCGGTGAGGTCCAGCAGCTGCTTGACCCAGCGCACGAAGTCACCGGCGGCGAGGTCGGTCTCGGTGAGCACGTCGTCCAGGGACGCGCCGTTGGCCCACCGGAACGCCCCCCAGGCGAAGCCGAGGTCGGGCTCGCGCAGGAACTGCAGACCGTGGTCGCGCTCGAGGGCGTCGAGGTGCCCCCACGTGTCGACCATCTCGGCGAGCACGTCGCGCACCGGGCCGCGGGGCAGCCGTGGCGGCCCCGCGTCGTCGGGTCGCCGGGACTCGTACACGAGCGCGGAGAGCGCGGTCGCGAGCTCGGCCGGGTCCAGCTGGTCCCACAGCCCCTGCCGCAGGCACTCCGCGGCCACCAGGTCCATCTCGGTGTAGATGCGCATCAGCCGCTCGCCCTCCGGCGTGATGGTGTCGCCGTGCAGGTAGTCGAGCTCCTCCAGGACCTCGCAGACCCGGTCGAACTGGCGGGCGATCGTGTTCGTGCGCTGCTCGATCCGGCGGTGCAGCTTCTGCGCCTCCTGCCGCAGCTTGAAGTAGCGCTCGGCCCAGCGGGCGTGGTCCTCGCGCTCCGGGCAGCGGTGGCACGGGTGGTCGCGCAGCTCCGCCCGCAGCCCCTGCACCTCGTGGTCGTCCGCGGCCCCGGCCGGGCCGTGGTCGCGCTTGCGGGTGCGGCGTTCCTCGAGGTGGCCGGCCTTGGTACGCAAGGTGGAGGCCAGGTCACGGCGCTGCTGCGGGTTGCGGGCGTTGAACGACCGCGGCACCCGCAGCCGCATCAGCGACTGGACCGGCGTCGGGAAGTCGGTCATCGACAGCCGTCGTGCGTGCCGGTCGGCGGTCAGCACCAGCGGCCGAGGGCCGTCGCGCTCGGACCGGATGCCCGGGTCGATCACCAGCGCCAGGCCAGCCCACCGGCCGGACGGCACGTTGATCACGTCGCCGATCCGCAGGTCCTCCAACGAGGCTGCGGCCTGGTCCCTGCGGTCCGCGCGACGGCGCTTGGCCAGTGCGGCCTCCCGCTCCGACAGCCGGCGGCGCAGCCCGGCGTACTCCATGAAGTCGCCGAGGTGGCACTGCGTGGCCTCCTGGTAGCCCTCCAGCGCCTCCTCGCTCTTGCGCAGCTGGCGCGCGAGCCCTACGACCGCCTTGTCGGCCTGAAACTGCGCGAACGACGACTCCAGCAGCTCGCGCGAGGTCTCCCGCCCCACTTGCCGCACCAGGTTGACCGCCATGTTGTACGACGGCTTGAACGACGAGCGCAGCGGGTACGTGCGGGTCGACGCCAGGCCGGCCACCGCCCGCGGGTCGAGGCCGGGCTGCCACAGCACCACACCGTGGCCCTCCACGTCGATGCCTCGGCGACCCGCACGCCCGGTGAGCTGGGTGTACTCCCCTGGCGTGATGTCGGCGTGCGTCTCGCCGTTCCACTTGGTCAGCTTCTCCAGCACCACCGAGCGCGCCGGCATGTTGATGCCCAGCGCCAGCGTCTCGGTCGCGAACACCACCTTGACCAGGCCCTGGGCGAACAGCGCCTCCACCACCTCCTTGAAGGTCGGCAGCAGCCCGGCGTGGTGCGCGGCGATCCCCCGGGTCAGGCCCTCCGCCCAGTCGTGGAAACCCAGCACGAACAGGTCCTCGTCGGGGAGGTCCTGCGTGCGCTCGTCGATGTAGGCGCGGATGCGCACCCGCTCCTCGTCGGTGGTCAACGCGATGTTGGCGTTCAGGCACTGCGCGACCGCCGCGTCGCACCCGACTCGGCTGAAGACGAACACGATCGCGGGGAGCAGGCCGGCATGGTCGAGCCGGTCGATGACGTCGATGCGGTTGGGCGTGTAGGCACGTCCGCGGTTGCCGCGGCTGTAGCCGCGCTTGGCCCCCCGCTGCTGCCGGAAGTCGCGGGTACGGCGGGAACGCCAGTCGTCACGGGCGACCTGGGCCAGCTGCGCGTTCACCCTGGCCTCAGCCTGGTCGACGCCCTCGTCGGCGAACAGGTCGTAGAGCCGGCGCCCCACCATCACGTGCTGGAACAGGGGAACCGGCCGGCGCTCCTCCACGATCGTCGTGGTGTCCCCGCGCACGGTCGACAGCCACTCGCCGAACTCCTCCGCGTTCGACACCGTCGCCGACAGGGACACCAGCGCCACCGAGTCGGGCAGGTGGATGATGACCTCCTCCCAGACCGCGCCGCGGAACCGGTCGGCGAGGTAGTGCACCTCGTCCATCACCACGTAGCCGAGGCCCTCCAGCGTGGAGGAGCCGGCGTAGAGCATGTTGCGTAGCACCTCGGTCGTCATCACGACCACCGGGGCGTCGCCGTTGACACTGTTGTCGCCGGTCAGCAGCCCGACCCGCTCGGGTCCGTACCGGCGTACGAGGTCGTTGTACTTCTGGTTCGACAGCGCCTTGATCGGGGTGGTGTAGAAGCATTTGCGACCCGTCCGCAGCGCCAGGTGCACCGCGAACTCACCGACGATCGTCTTGCCCGATCCCGTGGGTGCGGCGACGAGAACGCCCTGTCCGGCCTCGAGCTCGGCACACGCCCGCAGCTGGAAGTCGTCGAGCGCGAAGTCGTAGAGGCTGCGGAACTCCGCGAGTGCGGGGGTCCGCTGGTCGGCCCGGAACCGGGCGTACCGCTCGGCCGGAGACGTCACGCGGGGTCCCCGCGGAAAAGTGAGCGCAGCGAGCGTTCGCGGGGGGTGCAACTCATGCCTCGAGGCTACGTGGTGCCGGCTCCGCGGCGAACACGGTCAGGGCCCGCGGCGCCACCTCCACGGTCATGGGGAGCAGGCCCAGGCGCTCCCCGTCGGCGTACGCCGAGATGCCGGGCGCGGCGAGCGACACCCGGGTGACCCGGTGGTGCTCGTACTGCGGGTGGGTGACATGGGTGCCTTTGAACAGCCGCGGGAAGACCTTCACCAGCTCGACCTTGCTCACCGGCTTGATCACCACGACGTCGAGGTAGCCGTCGTCGAGCTCGGCTCCCTCGCACATGCGCAGGCCCCCGCCGTACGACGGCCCGTTGCCCACGGCGACGAGCATCGCCTCGAGGTCCCGGCGTGCCCCGTCCAGCTCCAGCGAGAACCGGACCGGCTCGAACGTGCGCATCTCGGCCGCGACAGCGACGTTGTACCGCATCTGCCCACGCGGCCAGCTCATGGCGTTGGCACGCTCGTTGACCTGTCCGTCGAAGCCGCTCGCCAGCACGGTCGCGTAGTAGGTACTGCCCGCGCGCGCGAGGTCCATCTTGCGGATGTGACCGTCGGAGACGACCGCGGCGGCCGCCGCGGGGTCGCGCCGCGGCACGCCGAGGTACCGGGCGACGTCGTTGCCGGTGCCGGCCGGGACCACGCCCAGCGGCACGGTCGTGCCGGCCATCTGCTGGATCGCCAGGTGCACCATGCCGTCGCCACCGACGACCACCAGCCCGTCGGGCTCCTGCTCCAGCGCCGCGGCCGCGAGGTCGGCGGCCTCCTCGCCGTCGTGACCGGCCAGCTCGCGCACCCGGTGTCCCCGCTCGCGCAGCGCAGCGGCCGCGACCCGACCGGCACGGGCGCCGCGGCCCCGGCCCGCAGCCGGGTTGATGAGCAGGGCGATCTCGGACGTCACGCCCGGAGAATACCGGTGGCCCAGAACTCGTCAGGCGTACGTCAGAGCCGCAGCTGGACGAGGAAGTGCGCCGGCTCCGCGCCGACCGCCTTGCCGAACCGGCGCACGGCCTCGCACACCAGGTCGGAGCTGAACTCCGTGCAGGGCACGCCGAGCGTGGTCCGCCCCGCGACGTCCAGCAGCGCCACCTGGCCGTAGTGCCATGCCTCGTGCGCCAGGTGGCGGCTCTCCTCGTCGCAGACCGCCTTGGGCCACGCCACGTCGACGGCGAGCAGGTCGAGCTCCAGCGGTTCGCCGCCGTGCAGGGGCCGCACCTCGCCGTGCACCGTGGCGGTGCCGTGGAGGTGGAACCGTTGGTCCGTGGCGTGCCAGAGCACCTGCTCCGCGGCGAGCCAGTCCGGCAGCTCGAACGGGTCCACCTCGGCCGCTGGCATCAATCGGGCTCCCTCAGTCGGGCATCAGTCGGAACCGGGCAGCGAGCTGGGCCGGTCGAGGTCGGGGTCGTCGGGGAACTCCAGTGTCGAGGCCTCGTCGTCGCCCAGGTTCGCGTACCCGCCACGGCGCGCTCGCCGTCGGTCCACCAGGTGCGCCACGAGCTCGGAGAGCATGAACAGCAGCGTCATGGGGATGGCCAGCGCGAGCATGCTGAAGGGATCGCCGGAGGGCGTCGCCACCGCGGCGAAGACGAACGCGAGGAGGATGATCCAGCGGCGCGCGTGGGCAAGCTGCTGCGCGGAGACGACCCCGGCGAGGTTGAGCAGGATCACGAACAGCGGGATCTCGAACGCGACCCCGAAGGCGATCAACATCCGCAGGGTGAAGCTCAGGTAGGTCTGCACCTCGATGAAGTTCGCGACGTCGGTCTCCTGCGTGAACGACAGCAGCATGCCGATGCCCTTGGGCAGGACGAAGTAGCCGAGGGCGACGCCGGCCATGAACAGCGGGCCCGCCACCGCGGCGAAGATCAGTGTCCACTTGCGCTCGTTCTTGTGCAGCCCGGGCATCACGAAGGCCCACATCTGGTACAGCCAGACCGGGCTCGCCAGCACCAGGCCGGCGATCAGCGCGATCTTCATCTGCAGCACGAAGGGACCCGTGATCGATCCCTGCACCAGCCGTGCGGTCAGCTGCCTGTCGGAGAGGTCGGCGACGCCGTTCTTGTACGGCTCGACCAGGATCGTGAAGAGGAAGTCGTAGAACACCCAGCCGAGCACCATGGCGGCGAGGATCGCCAGGGAACCCTTGAACACCCGGTTACGCAGCTCGCGCAGGTGCTCGACCAGGGTCATCCGGCCGCCCTCGGAGGCGCCCTGGGCAGTCGTCGTGGTGGCGGCCATCGCAGCCGTCGCCGTCAGTTGTCGCGGGTGTGCTCAGCCGGATCGTCGACCGGCTGGGAGGTCGAGGCGCGCTCACCGGAGGTGATTCCGCGCGGTGCCTCGTCCTTGTCCTCCGACGGGGTCTTCGTCTCGTCGTCGTCACGCAGACCCTTCGTCTCCGCCTTGAAGATACGGAGTGCCTGCCCCGTCCCGCGGGCGAGCTGAGGCAGCTTGGCAGCGCCGAAGAGCAGCAGGATGACCAGGACGATCAGGATCAACTCCCACCCCTGGGGAACGCCGATCATGGGAACTATCTGGTACATGGTGTCCTCGATCTCTTGCGGGGTATACCGACTGCAATGCTACGCCGCGGCGCAGGCTATCCGACCGGAACGCCGGAAAACCCTCGGCGGTTGACGCCGCGTTGACGTACGCCGCAGCGACAGCGGCCCGTCAGTGCGCGTAGGCCCGCAGCGCGCGCTCTGCCTCCTGCCGTACCCGCTGCGCCACCTCGGAGGGGATCACCACCCGCGCCTGCCCACCGAGGCGCAGGGCCAGCCGGACCAGCCACGCCGGGTCGCTCACCCGCAGCCGCAGCCGCAGCCGGCCGTCCGGCAGGTCCTCCGCCCCCTCGTGCGGGTAGTAGTCGGCCACCCACCGCGCGCCGGGGACGAGCTCGACGGTGGCGAGCATGTCGTCGGGGGCGGGCTGGAACAGCCCCTCGGACAGGTCCCGCGGCTGCGCCTGCGGCGGGGGGTCGGCGGGGACGTCGAGCTCCTCCGCGGCCGTGACCCGGTCCAGCCGGAACATCCGGGTGTCCTCGGTGCGGCGGCACCAGGCCTCCAGGTACGTGTGCCCCTCGGCCATCACCAGGCGCATCGGGTCGACGTCGCGGTGCGTGGTCTCGTCGCGCGCGGGGACGAAGTACGACATCCGCAGGCGGTGCTTGTGCTGCAGCGCCGAGGAGACCGTGTCGGTCACCTGCTGGTCCGCGCCGTCGATCTGGACCTCGACCTGGTCGACGATGGCCCCGGCGTCGCCGGCGGCGTTCTCCAGCTTCACCAGCGCCCGGTCGATGGCGTCGCGCTCGCCGCTGCCGGCCACCTCCCGCAGCGTGCGCAGCGCCACGATCAGCGCCAGCGCCTGGTGCGCGTCCAGCCGCAGCGGCCGGTCCAGGAAGTCGGTGTTGTCGACGTGGACGACCCCCTCCCCCTCCAGCGCGTCCATGTCGACGTCGATCAGGTCGCCGGGCATGGCACCGGGCAGCCCGCAGAACCACAGCACGTTGAGGTCGTCCTGGATCTGCTGCGCGGTCACGCCGAAGTCGTGGGCGACCCGGTCGATGCGGACGCCGCCACGCTCCCGCAGGTACGGCACCAGCGCCAGCAGGCGCTCCACCTGGCTCTTGGCCGCCTTGCTCATACCGCCCCCATCCCCGCCAGGTCGCGCAGCCGCGCCACCACCGCGTCCCGGAGCTCCGCCGGGCTCTCCACCACCACGTCGGCCCCGTGGGTGGTCACCAGCTCGGCCATGGCGGCCACGGTGCCGAACGGCGCCTCGAGCCGGTCCCAACCGTCGTCGACCGGCGTCACCGAGGTGGCGCCGCGCCGCAGCGCGAAGCCGTGGCCGGACCGGACCCGCAGGGTGGCGGTGCCGGCCGGCGACTCGTCCGGCGCCAGGCCGGCGGCCAGGGCCCGGATGTCGGTGCCCTCGGGCACCTCGAACGAGCCGGCGCGCCCGGCCTTGCTCACCTTGCCCTGCACTCGGGAGAGCCGGAACATCCGCGCCGCGTCGCGGTCGCGGTCATGGCCCACGACGTACCAGTGCCCGTGCCAGGAGAGGATCCCCCACGGCTCCAGGGTCCGTACGGCGGGCTCCGAGTCGGGTGCGGCGTGTGGCCGGCGGTACTCGAACCGCACCGCCGTCCGCGTCACCACAGCGTTCCACAGGGGGTCGAAGGCCGGGTCGGGCGCAGCCAGATGCGGCTCCACCACCGCGAGCGCGCTGGTGTCGACGTCGACGCCGCCGGCCCGAAGCTTCACCAGGGCGCCGGAGGTGGCCTCGGCGAGGCTGGCGTGCTGCCACACCCGGGCCGCCAGGCCGACCACGGCCGCCTCGTCGCCGTCGAGGCGGATGTCGGGCAGCTCGAACGCCTGCCGGCGGATGCGGTAGCCGGGCTCGTCCTCGAACGCGCGGTCGACGTAGCCGACCTCGATCGGGATGCCGAGCTCGCGCAGCTCATCCTTGTCCCGCTCGAACATCTTCTCGAAAGCGTCGTCGGACGTGCCGTGGTAGCCCTGGACGACCTCGCGGATCTTCGCCTTGCCGACGTACGTGCGCGCGACGAGCAGGCAGATCACGAGGTTCATGAGCCGCTCGCTCTTGGCTGCTGTGGCCACGCGGTCCCCCTACTCGGCGCGCAGCAGGTCGACGGCGAAGATCAGCGTGTCGTCGCCCTTGATCCCGGCCTGCGGGTTGCCCTGCGGACCGAACCCCTCGTCGGCGGGGCAGACCAGGATGGCGCGGGAGCCCACGCTCTGGCCGACCAGCTCGTCGAAGCAGGGCAGCGGCTGTCCCTGGCCGATCGGGAAGCTGGCGCTCGCGCGGCCGAACGAGGAGTCGAAGATCTGCCCGTCGGGGTAGACCTGCCCGAGGTAGTTGAGGGTCACCGTCTGGCCGCTCTCGATCGGCTCCCCCTCGCCCTTGATGACGGTGTGCACCGCGGACCGCTTCGGTGCCGGCGCCGTCTGCGCCGTCTGGTGGAACTCGGTGGGCTGTCCCTGCTTGTTGGTCGCCAGATGCGGCAGGCTCGTCGGCGGCTGCACCGCCTGGCCCTGCGCCTGCGAGGACGAGGCGTCACGGATGTCGATGACGAAGACCAGCGTGTCGTTGCCCTGGATGCCGGCCTGCGGGTTGCCCTGGGAGCCGTAGCCGTCCTTGGGCGGGATCGCGGCCACCACCCGGCTGCCGACCGTCTGGCCGACCAGCGCCTTGTTGAAGCCGCTGATCATGCCGGGTCCGAGGGAGAACGTCGCGGGCTGGCCGGAGGCCCAGGAGGAGTCGAACTCCTCCCCGTTGCGCGCGTTGATCCCGACGTAGTCGACCGTCACGACGTCCTGGGCGCCGACCTTGTCACCATCCCCCTCGACCAGCGTCTCCGCCTGGGTGGACGACACGCTGTAGCCGTCGTCGATCTCGACCTGCGGCTTGCTGTCGGTGCCGCCCTGCACGGCGACGCCGTCGAGCCCGTCGCCCGAGGCCCCGCCGGAGGCGGCCTGCTCGTCGCCGCCGCACCCTGCGAGCAGGAGCAGGAACGGGACCAGCAGGGCAAGCAGCAGTCGCAAGAGACACCTCACGGAATCCGGGGGAAGGACACAGTCACCCTAACCACCGGACGAAGCGAGGGCGCCAGTAGCCGTCAGCCGCCGACAGCACGTCACATGGAGTCGATCAGCCGCTCGACCCGCTCGTCGTGGGCACGGAACGGGTCCTTGCACAGCACGGTGCGCTGCGCCTGGTCGTTGAGCTTGAGGTGCACCCAGTCCACGGTGAAGTCGCGCCGGCGCTCCTGCGCGCGGCGGATGAACTCCCCGCGCAGCCGCGCCCGGGTCGTCTGCGGCGGCCGCGACTTGGCCTCGAAGACCTTCAGGTCGCGGGTCACCCTGGCCACCGCGCCGCGCTTCTCCAGCAGGTAGTACAGGCCGCGGTTGCGGTGGATGTCGTGGTAGGCGAGGTCGAGCTGGGCGATCCTGGGGTGGCTCAGTGGCAGGCCCTGCTTGGCCCGGTAGCGCTCGATCAGCTGGTACTTGATCACCCAGTCGATCTCGCGTTCGACCAGCGACAGGTCGCCGGACTCGACCGCCTTCAGGCCGCGCTCCCACAGGTCGAGCGCCTTGTCCACCACCGGGCCGTGCAGGTCACGCCGGTCGACGAAGTCGCGGGCCTTGGTGAGGTACTCGGTCTGGATGTCGAGCGCGCTCACCTCGCGCCCGTTCGCCAGCCGCACGGTACGGCGACCGGTCATGTCATGGGAGATCTCCCGGATCGCGCGGATGGGGTTCTCGATCGTGAGGTCGCGCATCACCACGCCCTCCTCGATCATCCGCAGCACCAGGTCGACCGAGGCCACCTTGAGCAGCGTGGTGGTCTCACTCATGTTGGAGTCGCCGACGATGACGTGCAGGCGCCGGAACCGCTCGGCGTCGGCGTGCGGCTCGTCACGGGTGTTGATGATGGGCCGGGACCGGGTGGTGGCGCTGGACACGCCCTCCCAGATGTGCTCGGCGCGCTGGCTGACCGAGTAGATCGCCCCGCGCGGCGTCTGCAGGACCTTGCCGGCGCCGCAGATGATCTGCCGGCTGACCAGGAACGGGATCAGCACGTCGGCCAGCCGCCCGAACTCACCGTGCCGCCCGACCAGGTAGTTCTCGTGGCATCCGTAGGAGTTGCCGGCGGAGTCGGTGTTGTTCTTGAACAGGTAGACGTCGCCGGCGATGCCCTCGTCGCGCAGCCGCCGCTCCGCGTCGATGAGCAGCCCCTCCAGCACACGCTCCCCCGCCTTGTCGTGCGCGATCAGGTCGACGATGTCGTCGCACTCGGGCGTGGCGTACTCGGGGTGGCTGCCCACGTCGAGGTAGAGCCGGGCGCCGTTGCGCAGGAACACGTTGCTGCTGCGCCCCCACGACACCACCCGGCGGAAGAGGTAGCGCGCGACCTCGTCCGGCGAGAGGCGTCGCTGCCCCCGGAAGGTACAGGTGACGCCGTACTCGTTCTCGATCCCGAAGATTCGGCGGTCCACGTCACCACCTTATGTGCCCTGGGAAGCCCATGCGTGAGAACGCGCGGGGTCAGGCGACCGGCGGGGGCCCTTCGCCGTCGCCGGACTCCGCGGACGGCGGCGCTTCCTCGGTCGCCGTCTCCCCGGTGCCGAACAGGTCGGCCAGCCGGCGGCCGGAGATGCGCCGGAACTTGCGCGGCTTGGTGCGGGTTCGGTCGAGCACGGCCACCTCGAGCTGCTCGGCATGCAGCCGGCGGACCTGCTGGCCGTCGTGGCCCAGCGCGTCCACGGCGACGCGCAGCGCCTCGTCGAGGCCCAGCCCGCCGCGGTAGTGCTCGCGAAGGTGCTGGCTCACCAGGTCGGCCGAGCCGCCCATCACCGCGTAGCCCTGCTCGTCGGCCACCGAGCCGTCGTAGGTGAGCCGGTAGATCTGGTCGGCGTCGCTGCTGTCCCCGATCTCGGCGACGAAGATCTCGATCTCGTAGGGCTTCTCGCCACCGGAGGAGAAGATCGTGCCGAGGGTCTGCGCGTAGGCGTTGGCCAGCCCTCGTCCGGTCACGTCGGCCCGGTCGTAGGAGTAGCCGCGCAGGTCGGCCAGGCGCACGCCGGCGATGCGGAGGTTCTCGAACTCGTTGTAGCGTCCCACCGCCGCGAACGCGATCCGGTCGTAGATCTCGCTGATCTTGTGCAGCGCCTGGGAGGGGTTCTCCCCGACGAAGGCGATGCCGTCGGCGTACTGCACGACCACGACGCTGCGACCACGGGCGATGCCCTTGCGGGCGTAGTCGGCCCGGTCCTTCATCTGCTGCTCGGGCGAGACGTAGAACGGGACGGTCACAGGCGGTTCCCTTCTCGGTGGCTCAGATCGGCGCTGGGTACGGCCTTCAGCTCAGCGGCGCGGACGGGCCGTCTGGGCGTTGCAGCCGGCTCGACACGACCTCGTCGGCGATCGTGCCGACCGCGTCGTCGGACATCTTGGTGTAGCCGTCCTCGGAGACCACGGCCACGACGGGGAAGATGCGTCGCGCGAGGTCGGGTCCGCCGGTGGCCGAGTCGTCGTCGGCGGCGTCGTACAGGGCCTGCAACGTGGCCATGACGCACTCCCGCTCGCCGAGGTCGGAGCGGTACAGCTTCTTCAGCGCGCCGCGAGCGAACACCGACCCCGACCCCACCGCGTGGAAGGCCGTCTCCTCGTAGCGGCCACCGGTCACGTCGTAGGAGAAGATCCGGCCGCCCCTGCGCTGCAGGTCGAAGCCGGCGAACAGCGGGAGCACCGCCAGGCCCTGCATGGCCATCGGCAGGCTGCCCCGGATCAGCGTCGCCAGCCGGTTGGCCTTGCCGTCCATGGAGAGGGTGGTGCCCTCGATCTTCTCGTAGTGCTCCAGCTCGGTCTGGAACAGCCGCACCATCTCGACGGCCAGGCCCGCGGTGCCGGCGATGCCGACGCAGGAGTACTCGTCGGCCGGGAACACCTTCTCGATGTCGCGCTGGGCGATGACGTTGCCCATGGTCGCGCGCCGGTCACCGGCCATCACCACGCCTCCGGAGAAGGTGGCCGCGACGATCGTGGTGCCGTGTGGCGCCTCAGTGCTCACCGTGGTGCTGGGCGGGGTGCGGCGTCCGGGCAGCAGCTCGGGCGCGTGCGCCGAGAGGAACTCGGAGAAGGACGAGCTGCCGGGCGTCAGGAACGCGGTCGGCAGCCGGCCGATGTCCATGGAGCGCACATTCACTGAGTCAGCACGGGACTTTACTCCCCACCCTTCTGGACGAACCCTCGGACGAACTCCTCGGCGTTGGACTCGAGCACCTCGTCGATGTCCTCGAGAATCGCGTCGATGTCCTCGTCGAGCTTCTCCTTGCGCTCGGCGACCTCTTCGCCGGCCTGGACCTCGGGCTCCTCGTCGGTCTCAGAGGACTTCTTCGGGGTCTTGTGCTGCTGACCACCCTCGCGCGCCATCTGGCCACCTCCGGTACCTGTCAGGCCATGGACGATCCTGCTACCCCGACCCTACCCGGGCGGGTGACTTCTACGTCATCACCGTCAGGCCCCGGTGATCGCGCGCACCAGCGCGTCGGCGGTGTCGCAACGGTCCAGCAGCCCGGCGACGTGCCGCTCCGTGCCCCGCAGCGGCTCCATGGTGGGTACGCGCTGCAGCGAGTCGCGGCCGGGCAGGTCGAAGATCACCGAGTCCCAGGACGCGGCCGCCACCTGGTCGGCGTACTTCTGCAGGCAGCGCCCGCGGAAGTAGGCGCGGGTGTCGGTCGGCGGATGGTCGACCGCGCGCCGGACCTCGTCGTCGCCGAGCAGCCGGTCGACCGAGCCCAGGCGCACCAGCCGGTGGTAGAGCCCCTTGTCGGGCCGGATGTCGGCGTACTGCAGGTCGATCAGGTGCAGCTTGGGATGGTCCCACTCCAGGCCGTCGCGCTCTCGGTAGGACTCGAGCAGCGCCAGCTTGGCCACCCAGTCCAGCTCGCGCTTGCACTCCATCGGGTCACGCTCGAGCCGGCTCAGCACCGACTCCCAGCGGTTGAGGATGTCGACGGTCTGCTCGTCGGCGTCGGCGCCGTAGCGGTCCTCCACGAACTTGCGGGCCTGCTCGAGGTACTCCAGCTGGATCTGCACCGCGGTCATGCGGCGGCCGTCCTTGAGCTCGACGGTCTGCTGCAGGGTGACGTCGTGGGAGACCTCGTGCAGCGACCGGACCGGCTTGGCCAGGCTGAGGTCGGTCGACAGGAACCGCTCCTCGACCATCGCCAGCACGAGCGAGGTCATGCCGATCTTGAGGTAGGTGGAGATCTCGCTGAGGTTGGCGTCGCCGATGATGACGTGCAGGCGGCGGTACTTGTCGGGGTCGGCGTGCGGCTCGTCGCGGGTGTTGACGATGGGCCGCTTGAGCGTGGTCTCCAGACCGACCTCGACCTCGAAGTAGTCGGCGCGCTGGCTGATCTGGAAGCCGTGGTTGGTGCCGTCCTGGCCGATGCCGACGCGTCCGGCCCCGGTGATCACCTGCCGGGAGACGAAGAACGGCGTGATGTGCCGGACGATGTCGCCGAACGGCGTCTGCCGTCGCATCAGGTAGTTCTCGTGGGCGCCGTAGGACGCGCCCTTGTTGTCGGTGTTGTTCTTGTACAGCAGGATCGGGCGGGCGTTGGGGATGGCGCCGGCGCGCTCGGCCGCGTCGAGCATGATCAGCTCGCCGGCCTTGTCCCACAGCACCACGTCACGCGGCGTCCGGCACTCCGGCGAGGAGTACTCGGGGTGCGCGTGGTCGACGTACAGCCGGGCCCCGTTGGTCAGGATCACGTTGGCCAGTCCGAGATCCTCGTCGGTCAGCTGGCTGGGGTCGGCGACCTGCCGTGACATGTCGAACCCGCGCGCGTCGCGCAGCGGGCTCTCCTCCTCGAAGTCCCAGCGCGCCCGACGCGCGCGCACAGTGGCGTTGGCGTAGGCGTTGACGATCTGCGACGACGCGAGCATCGGGTTGGCGTTGGGCTGGCCGGACACCGAGATGCCGTATTCGGTCTCGGTGCCCATGATCCGGTGCACGCTCATGGTCCGAGCGTACGCGCAGAAGGCGTCAGAGCAGGGACTTGCCCAGGTACACGCTCCCGCCCTCGCACGCGTACAGGCCGAACGCCGGGACGTCCACGAAGCCGCAGGAACGGTACAGGGACACGGCCTCGGGCTGCCGGTCCCCGGTCTCCAGGACCAGCCAGTCGACGCCCGCGGCCCGCGCACTGGACTCCAGCTCGGCCAGGACGACGCGGGAGAGCCCGCGGCCCCGCAGGTGAGCACGGACGAACATGCGTTTGATCTCCGCCGGCCGCTCACCCGGCAGGCGGCGCCCGTCCGCGCCGACCCGCAGCCGCCAGCCGCCCATCGCCACCGCCTCGCCGTCGAGCCAGCCGACCACGAAGTGGCCGTACGGCGGGGCGAACTCCCCCGCGGCCATCGGCGTGTCGTCCCTGCCGCCGTACCGCTCGACGTACACCTGCTGCACCTCCTCGACCAGCGGGCGCACGACGGGGTCGTCGTAGCCCGTCGGAACCAGGCGCAGACCGGGACGGGTCGTGGTGGAGCGGGGGTCAGGCAGCGTCACCGGCCCATTGTCGCCGAGACCCCAGCCGGAGCGACAACGGAATACAGGCCGCGACGACGACCGCCGACACCACGAAGCCGGTCGGGAAGTCGGCCGCGGCCGCGATGAGGCCGAGCATCACCGCGCCGAGGCCGGTGCCGGCGTCGAACCCGATGTTCCACACGGCGCTGGCCGACCCGTAGTGACGTGGGGTGACCTGCGCGAACGCGCAGACCAGGGTGACGTTCTGCAGGGCGCCGTACCCGAACCCCACGACGGCCATGGCGAGCAGCAGCACCACCCAGCCGTCGGCGGCCACCCCGACCGCGGTGAGGACCAGCCCACCGGCGGTCAGTGCCAGCAGCGGCGCCATCAGCCGGTCGGCGCCCCTGCGGTCCCCGATCCGCCCGATCCACCAGCGGCTCACGGCTGCGACGGCACCCACGACGAGCAGGCCCCACGACGCCAGCGCGGGCGACGCGACCGCCTGCGGCAGGAACGTCATGATCCCGCCTCCGGAGAGGGTGACGACGAACAGCACGACCGCCGGCAACGTCACCCGCGCCAGCACGGAGAGCGGGATCGGCGCGCGGCGCACCGGGCCGTGCTGGGGCTCGGCCTCCACCCGGCGGCGCAGCACCACGCCGAGCCGCAGCGCCGCGGGGATGCCCAGCAGCGACAGGGCGCCGAGCGCGAACGCCCAGCCGAAGCCGGCGCTCTGCGCGAGCGCCACGCTGCCCGGCAGGATGACCAGGTTCGGCACCGCCACCCCGAGGCCGTAGACGCCTACCGCCTCGCCCCGGCGGGCCAGCGGGACCAGCTCGGCCACGACCGCGCTGCCGGTCACGGTGAGGATCCCGAACCCGACGCCACGCACGGCGGAGATCGCCAGCACCGGCGCCAGCTGGTCCGACAGCCCGTAGAGCGGTGCCGGCAACCCGAGGGCGACGAGGCCGACCGCCAGCACGGCGCCGTGTCCGAACCGGTTCAGCAGCCACGGAACGAAGGGCTGGGTGAGGATCGTCAGCAGCAGCAGCACGCCGGTCACCAGGCCGGCGCCGGCCTCGCCGGCCCCGCCGCGCGCCACCCACAGCGGCGCGACCGGCAGCAGCGCCGCGAACCCGCCGAACCCGGCCGCGGTGAGCAGGACCAGCGGGCGCATGCCCGGCAGCCGCCAGACGGGGACGTCGTGCGCGCGCACCTGCTCGGAAGTCACGGGCCAACACTACGGAGCGCCTCCGCGGCCGCTCCCGCGGTCAGACCCGGTGTCGCGAGCTCCAGACGTGCGCGGCGCGGGTCAGAGGTACTGCCCGGTGTTCGCGACCGTGTCGATCGAGCGGCCCGGCTCGGTGCCCTCCTTGCCGGTGATGAGCGTGCGGATGAAGACGATGCGCTCGCCCTTCTTGCCGGAGATCCGCGCCCAGTCGTCGGGGTTGGTGGTGTTGGGCAGGTCCTCGTTCTCCTTGAACTCGTCGACGCATGCCTGCAGCAGGTGGTGCACCCGGATGCCCTTCTGCTTGCTGTCGATGAGGTCCTTGATCGCCATCTTCTTGGCTCGGTCGGTGATGTTCTGGATCATCGCGCCGGAGTTGAAGTCCTTGAAGTACAGGATCTCCTTGTCGCCGTTGGCGTAGGTGACCTCGAGGAAGCGGTTCTCCTCGCTCTCGGTGTACATCCGCTCGACGGCGCGCTGGATCATGCCCTGCACGCAGGCGTCGCGGTTGCCGCCGAACTCCGCGACGTCGCCCTCGTGCAGCGGCAGGTTGGCCGTGAGGTACTTGCTGAAGATGTCGCGCGCGGACTCCGCGTCGGGGCGCTCGATCTTGATCTTGACGTCCAGCCGGCCCGGCCGCAGGATCGCGGGGTCGATCATGTCCTCGCGGTTGGAGGCGCCGATCACGATGACGTTCTCCAGGCCCTCGACGCCGTCGATCTCGCTGAGCAGCTGCGGCACGATGGTGTTCTCCACGTCGGAGGAGACCCCGGAACCGCGCGTGCGGAACAAGGAGTCCATCTCGTCGAAGAAGACGATCACCGGGGTGCCCTCGCTGGCCTTCTCGCGGGCCCGCTGGAACACCAGCCGGATGTGCCGCTCGGTCTCACCGACGTACTTGTTCAGCAGCTCCGGGCCCTTGATGTTGAGGAAGTAGCTCCGGCCCTCGGTGCCGGTCTTGGCGGCGACCTTCTTCGCCAGCGAGTTGGCCACCGCCTTGGCGATGAGCGTCTTGCCGCAGCCGGGGGGACCGTAGAGCAGCACGCCCTTGGGGGGCTTCAGCTCGTGCTCGAGGAACATGTCGGGGTACATGTACGGCAGCTCGATCGCGTCGCGGATCTGCTCGATCTGCGACATCAGCCCGCCGATGTTCTGGTAGTCGATGTCGGGGACCTCTTCGAGGATGAGCTCCTCGACCTCCGACTTCGGGATCTTCTCGTAGACGTACCCCGCGCGTGCGTCGAGCAGCAGCGAGTCGCCGGCCCGCATCTTCGTGTCGCGCAGCGGCTCGGCGATGCGGACCACCCGCTCCTCGTCGGCGTTGGCGATCACCAGCGCGCGCTCGCCGTCCTCGAGGAGCTCCTTGAGCATCACGACCTCGCCGACCTGCTCGTAGTCGAGCGCGAGCACGACGTTGAGGGCCTCGTTGAGCATGACCTCCTGGCCGCGGCGGAGGTGGTCGACCTCGACGTTGGGGCTCACGTTGACCCGCAGCTTGCGCCCGCCGGTGAAGATGTCGACCGTGTCGTCGTCGTTGCGCTGCAGGAACGTGCCGAAGCCGGCGGGCGGCTGCGCCAGCCGGTCGACCTCCTCCTTCAGCGTCACGATCTGGTCACGGGCCTCACGCAGAGTCTGGGTGAGCCGCTCGTTCTGGGCGGTCGTCTGTGCCAGCGAGGCCTGCGTCTCGGCGAGCCGCTGCTCGAGTGCTCGCGACGATCCGGGGTGCCGGGCGACACGTTCGCGCAGCTCGATCACCTCGCGCTCGAGATAGGCCACCTGGGAGAGGAGCTCCTCGCGCGTGCGCTTTTGCTCATCGTGTGTAGACACCGCAATCACCTCCGCAGCAGGTCTCTGCCACCGACCCTACCCGTGCGAGCGCATCGTGCGTGGCTCGTTAGCCATCCGTGTCGGAATCCGTGACCGTCTCGTCGTTGTCCCCCGTCGGTTGGTTCCCCAAACCATCGCCCCGGCCGCCACCCGGCCGGGGACCGAAGTAGTCGCTGCCGTAGGCACCGGGGGCCGGCCGGCGACGTCTGACCGGCGCCCGTACGCCGGGCGCCATCCGGCGGGCGGTGACCAGGAACCCGGTGTGGCCGTTCATCTTGTGGTCGGGGCGCACGGCGAGGCCCTCGACGTGCCACGCGCGCAGCATCGTCTCGAACGCGTACGGCTCGGTGAACTCCCCATGCGCCCGGAGCGTCTCGACGACCCTGCTCAGCTGCGGCGTCGTGGCGACGTAGGCGCAGACCAGGCCGCCGGGGACCAGCGCGTCCGCGACGGCGTCGACGCACTCCCAGGGCGCCAGCATGTCCAGCACGACGCGGTCGACGTCCCGCTCGACCTCGTGGTCGTGGAGCGACTCGACGAGGTCGCCGACGGTGAGCCGCCACGCCGGATGGCTGCCGCCGAAGAACTTGTCCACGTTGGCCCGGGCGATCTCGGCGAAGTCCTCCCGCCGCTCGTAGGACGAGACCACGCCGTGCTCGCCGACCGCCCGCAGCAGCGCGCAGGTCAGCGATCCGGACCCCGCACCCGCCTCGACCACCCGCGCTCCGGGGAAGATGTCGGCCATCGCGACGATCTGCGCCGCGTCCTTGGGGTAGACCACCGCGGCGCCGCGTTTCATCGAGACGACGTACTCGTTGAGCAGGGGCCGGAACACCAGGTAGTCGGTGCCACCGCTGCTCTGCACCACGATGCCCTCGGGCTCCCCGATCATCGCGTCGTGCTCGATGGCGCCCTTGTTGGTGAAGAACTGCTTGCCCGGCTCCAGCAGGATGTTGTGCCGGCGCCCCTTCGGGTCGGTCAGCCGTACCCAGTCGCCGGCGGCCATCGGGCCGTGGCGTACGCCGGACCATGCGCCGGTCGGTGCGGGGGCGCCGGCGGCGTGGTCCGGCCCCTGGGGCGTGGCAGGCATGGCGGGCAGGCTAGCCCGTGGTCAGGCGCGTGCGAAGGCGGCCTCGACGTCCGCGGTCGACAGCACGCCGTACACGGCGCCGGAGCGTTCGACCAGCACGTACTCGCTGGCGGGCGTGGCCTGCAGGGCCTGCAGCAGCTGCTCCCCGTCGAGGTCGGCGTCGAGCATGAGGCCGGGCCGCAGGTCGCGGGCCACGGCCGAGCAGCTGACCCACGGCCGCCGGTCCTCCGGCGTCGCGGTGACCGCCGCCTCGTTGACGACCGCGCTGGGGCGGCCGCTTCCGGTCACCACGACCATCGCGCCCGCCTGCTCCCCGTGGGCGCGCCGCAGGCCCTCGGCCAGCGGCAGGTCCGGGGGTACGGCGATGGCACGGCGGGCCAGTGTCCGGGCCTTGAGCGACGGAAGCTTGCTGCGGACCTTGGCGGCGTACAGGGCCTGGGTCGCCCCCTGCCACAGGAACAGACCGATCACCGCGGCGAGCACGTAGTCGATCGTGCGTGGCTCGAACACGCCGAGCTGCTGCAGGAGCATCGGTGCGGCGACGGCCAGGACGGCCACGACGCGCCCGGCCCAGCCGGACACCGTGGTGGCCAGCTGCGGTCTCCCGCTCACCCACCACACCAGCGCACGCAGGACCCGCCCGCCGTCCAGCGGCAGCCCGGGCACCAGGTTGAGGGCGCCGACGATGATGTTGGCTCCGGCCAGCCCGCGCAGCGTCAGCCAGACGAGCGTCTCCTCCGGCGCCAGCTGGCTCGCGGCGAGGGCGGCCAGGCCGACGCCGAGCGAGGTCAGCGGCCCGACCACCGACACCACGAACTCGCGGAACGGGGTCTGCGGCTCACCCTCGATCTCGGTGACGCCGCCGAGGAAGTGCAGCGTCACCGACCGCACCGGCAGCTGGAACGCCTTCGCGGCCAGCGCGTGGGAGAGCTCGTGCAGCAGGACGGAGAGGTAGAGCAGGACCGCGAACACCAGCCCCGCGACATAGGCCAGCCCGCCCAGGCCGGGCTCCACCTGGGCGATCCGCGGGCCCAGCAGCACCGCGATCAGCGCGGCGATGAGCAGCCAGGACGCGCGGACGAGGATGTCCACGCCGGCCACCTGCCCGATCCGGAGCGTGCCCGGGGGTCGGGTGGTGGCGCGCGAGTCGTCCTCGCCGGTCGGCGGATGCACACCCCCAACGTAGTCCGCACCTCCAGCCGGTCCGCGGGCGACACGGCCGCGTGCCGACGCCCTGGCGCCCGGGTGTTGTCGGTGCAGTCGCCTAGCCTTTCGGTATGCAGCAGGCAGCCCCAGCACCCACCGCCGCGCCGGTCCCGGCGCCCGGCGTACACCCCTCGCTGTCCCCGAGCCGGGCCGGCGACTTCATGACCTGCCCGCTGATGTATCGCTTCCGGGTGCTCGACCGGCTCCCGGAGGCCCCGAGCCGCGACGCCGTCCGCGGCACCGTGGTCCACTCGGTGCTCGAGCGGCTGTTCGACCTGCCGGCACCCGACCGCACCCCCGAGCGCGCCGCCGAGCTGCTCCGGCCGGCGTGGGACGACCTGCGCGAGAGCGAGCCGGAGCTGGCGGACATGTTCGCGCCCGCCGGGGAGCAGACCGCGGCCGAGAGCCTCGCCGCCTGGCTCGACGAGTGCCAGGGGCTGCTGCACCGCTACTTCACCCTGGAGGACCCGCGCCGGCTCGAGCCCGCCGAGCGCGAGGTCTACGTCGAGACTCTGCTCGAGTCGGGCCTGCAGCTGCGCGGCTACATCGACCGGGTCGACATCGCGCCCACGGGCGAGGTCCGCATCGTCGACTACAAGACCGGGAGGGCACCGCACCAGCACTACGAGGCCAAGGCGCTGTTCCAGATGAAGTTCTACGCGCTGGTGCTGTGGCGCACGCGTGGGGTGCTCCCCCGCATGCTGCAGCTGGTCTACCTCGGCAGCGGCGAGATACTGCGCTACGTCCCCGAGGAACGGGATCTCCTCGCCACCGAGCGCAAGGTCCAGGCGCTGTGGGCGGCGATCGAGCGCGCCACCGAGACCGGTGAGTGGCGGGCCAACAAGTCGGCCCTGTGCGCCTGGTGCGACCACCAGGCCATCTGCCCGGCCTGGGGTGGCACTCCCCCGCCGCTGCCCACGCGCGACCCGGTGGCGGCGGTCGAGACCGACGTCCCGCACACCAGCCTGCGCCACCCCGACGCCTGACCCTCCGGCGGCTCCGTCGCGGCGCAGCTGTCCTTCCCCTCGCAGAGCCGTTCGGCCGCTACTCCGACGTGCGGGTCACTTCTGCGATCTCGGCGCGAGGGGTGGGTCAGTACAGGTGGCAGGCGGTCTGGACGCCGCCGGCCGGGCGCAGGCCCGGGTCCTCCCCGTCGTAGAAGTCGACCTCGACGCCGTGGTCGACCGTCCGAAGCTCGCGCACGCCCTTCCACAGCGGCTCGTCGGGGTCCTCGGCACGGATGCGGTCGAGCATGCGCGCGACGTCCTCACCGGTGTGGCCGCTGCCGGCAGCCACGACGCCGTTGTGCACCGGCTGCTCGAGCTTGTCCAGGTTCCCGACAACGGCGCGTTCGCGCTCGTAGTCCTCCTCGGGGATGCGGAGCCAGTGGTTCTCGATCAGCGTGCGCAGGTCGCGGCTCTCCCACCCGCACATGTCGAACGCCTTCGGGCACCGCGGATGGAACGAGCACCCGAGCGGCGGGCTGGCGGCGTCCGGGATCTCCCCGCGCGGTAGGTCGCGCGCCATCGCCTTGCCCAGGTCGGGGATGGCCTTCAACAGCGACTGGGTGTACGGGTGCTTGGGGTCGGCGAAGATCTCCTCGGTCGACCCGATCTCGACGACCCGGCCGAGGTACATGATCGCGACCCGGTCGCAGAAGAACTTGGCGCTGGCCAGGTCGTGGGTGATGTAGACGTAGGTGAGGTCGAGGTCGTCCTTGAGGTCCAGCATCAGCTGCAGGATCTTCGCACGTACGCTCATGTCCAGCATCGAGATCGGCTCGTCGGCCACCAGCAGCACCGGGTCGAGGATGATCGCGCGCGCGATCACCGCACGCTGCTTCTGGCCGCCGGAGAGGTCCCCGGGCAGCTTGGAGAGGTACTGCTCGCCCGGCGAGAGCCCGACCCGCTCCAGTGCGTCGACGACCCGCCGGCGCAGCTCCTCCCCCTTGGCGACGCCGTGGATCTTCAGCGGGTGCCCGATCGCGGTGCCCAGCTCCATCGAGGGGTTCAGCGCCGCGGCCGGGTCCTGGAAGATCATCTGCAGCTCGCGACGCAACCGGCGCAGCCGACGGTCGGAGAGGCCGGTCAGCTCCTGCCCGTTGTAGACGATCTCGCCGCCGGTGGCGTTGACCAGCCCGAGGACGGCACGGCCGAGCGTGCTCTTGCCGCTGCCCGACTCGCCGACGAGGCCGAGCACCTCGCCCCTGCGGACGTCGAGGTCGACGCCGTCGACGGCCTTGACGGTACCGGCGCCGAGGCCGACCAGCCGGGCCAGGTTGCCCCCGCGCAGCTGGAAGTGCACCTGCAGGTCGCGCATCGACAGGAGCGGTGCGTCGTCCTGCCCCTCGGCCCTGCTGCTGTGGGTCTCAGGCTTCGTCGGCAACGCTGATCTCCTCCCGCTCCAGCGGCTCGCGGCCGCCGTAGGGAATCTGGTCCTCGGGTCCGTGCAGCCAGCACTCCACCCGCTGCCCGGTCGGCAGGCCGAGGCTCACCGGGAACTGGTCGCGGCACACCTGCATCGCGTTCGGGCAGCGCGGGTGGAACCGGCACCCCGGCGGCGGGTCGATGAGGTCCGGCGGCGCTCCGGGGATGAAGTTGAGGCCGGTCGTCGACAGCGAGATCGTCGACCGGAGCAGTTCGCGGGTGTACGGATGCTGGGGGTCGGTGAACACCTGCTCGGCGTCGCCGATCTCCACGATGCGGCCGGCGTACATGACCGCGACCCGGTCGCACGCCTCGGCGACGATGCCGAGGTTGTGGGTGATCAGCAGTAGCGAGGTGTCGAACTCCGTGCGGAGGTCGTGGAGGATCTTGATGATCTGGGCCTCGACGAGCACGTCGAGGGCGGTGGTGGGCTCGTCGGCGACCACGAACGCCGGCCGCAGCACCAGCGCCAGGGCGATCATCAGCCGTTGCCGCATGCCGCCGGAGAACTCGTGCGGGTACGAGCGGTAGCGCGTCGGGGGGATGCCCATCACGCGCAGGACCTCGAGCGACCGGTGCTTGACCTGGTCCTTGGGCATCCTCGGGTGGTGCGCGCGCAGCGCCTCCTGGAAGTGGTCGGAGATGCGCATCAACGGGTTCAACCGGGTCATCGGCTCCTGGAAGATCATCCCCAGCTCGCCGCCCCGCATGGCCCGCTGCTGCTTGCTGCCGATGGGTGGCATCGCCTCACCCTTGAAGAGCAGGTCGCCGTCGACGAACGCCCCCCGCGGCAGCAGCCCGAGCAGGCCCCGGCCGAGCGTGGACTTGCCGCACCCGGACTCGCCGACCAGGCCGAGCGTCTCGCCGGGGCGCAGGTCGAACGTGACCCCGTCCACGGCCTTCACCGCGCCCCGCTGGCTGCCGTACCAGACGCGCAGGTCGCGCACCGACAGCACCGGCTCGAGTGTGCTCACTGGACGGCCTCCTCGGGTGCCGGCTTCTGTGCACGGGCCGGCGCGATGATCCTGGTCAGCCGGCGCTTGCGGAGAGTGGGGTTCAGGGTCTCGTTGAGCCCCTCCCCGACGAGGGTCAGACCGGTGACGAGCAGGACGATGGCCAGGCCGGGGAACACGCTGGTCCACCAGACGCCGGAAGCCACGTCGGTCAGCGCCCGGTTGAGGTCGTAGCCCCACTCCGCCGCCTCGGTCGGCTGGATACCCAGGCCCAGGAAGCCCAGCGCCGCCAGCACCGAGATGGCGTCCGCGGCGTTGAGGGTGCCGATGACGGGCACGCTCTGGATGACGTTGCCGAAGACGTAGCGGCCGAGGATCGTGCGCCGCGGGGCTCCGATGGCCCGGGCGGCCTCGACGTACGTCGCCTCCCGGGCGCTGACCGTGGTGTTGCGCACGACCCGGAAGTACTGCGGCATGTAGATCACCGTGATCGACAGCGCCGCCGCCGTGATGCCGCCGCCGAGGATGTCGGTGAGCAGGAAGGCGAACACGATCGCGAGCAGCAGGGACGGAAAGGCGTAGAGCGAGTCCATGACGAGGACCAGCACGCGGTCGAGCCAGCCTCCCATGTAGCCCGAGATCAGCCCCAGCAGCACCCCGATCACCAGCGAGGCGAGCACCGCGACCAGCACGACCATCAGCTCGGTCCGCGCGCCCCAGACCACCCGCGAGAAGACGTCGTAGAAGCCCCGGTCGGTCCCGAAGAGGTGGTTCCCGCCCGGTGGTGCCAGCTTGGGGAACAGCCGGCCGTCGGCCTGCTTCTGCGCGAAGCCGTACGGCGCGATCCAGGGTGCGAAGATCGCCAGTACCACGAAGAACCCGGTGATCACCAGACCGGCGGCCAGGACCCACCGCCCCATGCCGGAGGTCTGGCGGATGGGCGCGAACATTCTTCTCGCGATGGCCATGTCAGTACCGCACCCTCGGGTCGATCAGCGCAGTGACGATGTCGATGGTCAGGCTCACCAGCACCACGACCAGGGCGAACACCGTGATGATGCCCTGGACCGCGGCGTAGTCGCGCAGCTCGATGTAGTCGATCAGCTCGCTGCCGAGCCCCGGCCAGTTGAACGTCTTCTCGGTCAGCACCGCGCCGGCCATGAGCAGCGCCACCTGCAGGCCGATCACCGTGACCACGGGCACCAGCGCGTTGCGGAACGCGTGCGAACGGACCACCTTGGACTCCCGGACACCGCGGGCCCGCGCGGCCTCGACGTAGTCGCCCTGGAGGGTCTGGAGCACGTTCACGCGGATGAGACGGATGAAGATGCCGCAGATCAGCAGTCCCAGGGTCAGCGCAGGGAGCGCCAGGTACTGCAGGATCTCCAGCACCGCGCCCCAGTCGGCCATCAGGACCGCGTCCAGGAGAAGGATGTGCGTACGTGCCTGCACGGTGAACTCGGTGATCGGTGACGACGCGCCGCTGGTCGGCCAGTCGCCGCCGTACTCGGCCACGAGGAGCTGGGCCAGGATGCCGGTGAAGAACACCGGCGTGGCGTAGGTGATGATGCCGAAGATCCGCAGACCGACGTCACCGGCACTGTCGCGGAAGCGCCCGGCCAGCAGGCCGCCGGGGATGCCGATCAGCAGCGCGATGACGAGGGCCGCGACGCTGAGCGTGAGCGTGGCGCCGCCGTTCTCGACCACGATGTCGGTGATCGGGCGGCTGTCGCTGATCGTCGTCCCCAGGTCGAGCCGCATGACGCCCGCGAGGTACTCGAAGTACTGGGTGAGCAGGGGGCGGTCCAGACCCATCGCCGCGCGACGCTGGTCCATCGCCTCCTCGGTCAGCCGGCCCCCCAGCGAGGCCGACACCGGGTCGCCGGGAGCGACGCGCATGAGGAGGAACACCATGGTGAGCAGGATCCACACCATCGGGATGATGAGCAGCACCCGCTGCAGGATGTAGCGCGGGAGCGAGCCCGACCGCGACACCATCGTGTCGTCCTCCGCAACTCACAGCGGAGGGGACGGCCAGTCGAGTGGCCGCCCCCTCCCCCTGTGGTCTGGCTCAGACTGCTTCAGCTCAGCCCTCGCTCTTGCTGACCGTCCACATCCGGAAGATGAAGGACGGGTCGAGGGTCTCCTCCACACCCTGCATCGCCGGGTTGACGACCGCCGTGTTCTTACCCACCCAGCTCGGGATCAGCGGCACGTCCTCCGCGACGATCCTCTGCAGCTGCTGGAAGGTCTGCTCGCGCACCGCATCCTCGCTGGCGCCCTGCTCCTTGGCCACCAGCTGGTTGACCTGCGGGTTGGAGTAGTTGTTCTCGTAGAAGCCCCCGTCGACGAAGAACGGCGAGAGGTAGTTGTCGGCGTCGAGGTAGTCGGGGAACCACCCGAGCTGGAACAGGTCGTAGGCGTTCTGCTTGTACAGCTCCTGGTACTGGGTCCACTCCGCGCTCTTCAGCGACACGTTGAACAGGCCGCTCGCGTCCAGCTGTCGCTTCAGCTCTGTGGCCTCGTCGACCGCGGCCGGGCCGTAGTGCGAGGGGGTGTAGCCCAGGGTCAGGTTCACCGGCGTCTGGATGCCCGCGCTCTGCAGCATCTGTCGCGCCTGGTCGACGCTGTTGTCGCCGTACTTGTCGCGGAAGGCGTCGATCTGGCCCGGGAAGCCCGGCGGCACGATGGAGTACAGCGGCTCGACCGTGCCGTCGTAGGCGCGCTGCGCGATCGCCTCCCGGTCGATCAGCTCCGCGACGGCCTGCCGGACGGCCTTCTCACCACCCATCTGGGTGCCGAGCTGCCAGACGAAGTACCGGATCTCCGAGCCCTCGCCCTCGAGGACCTGCACGCTGTCACTCTGCTTCAGGTCCTCGATGTCGGTGGGGCTCAGCGACCGCCAGGCCACGTCGACCTCGCCGTTCTCGGCGGCGAGCTTGAGCGCGGACGGCTCCTTGTAGTACTTCACGAACACCCGGGAGGACTGCGCCTCGTTCGGCCCGGAGTAGGTCTCGGACTTGTCCAGCACCGCCTGGTTGCCGTCCTCGTACTGCGCCAGCTGGAAGGGACCGGAGCCGACCGCCTGTGCGTTCGCGACCTTCTGCGCCGCCGGGAAGGTGTCCTCGTCGACGATCGCCGCAGCGTTGGTGGTCAACACGAACTGGAACGTGGTGTCCGGCTTGGTGAGGTTGAAGGTGACCGTGCGCTCGTCCGGGGTCTCGATGGCATTGGGCGCCATCGAGCCGTCCTCGTTCATCAGGCTGCCGAGCAGGACGGAGGCACCGTTGGGGTCGGCGATGTTGATGTTGCGCTCGAGGGAGAACTTCACGTCGGAGGACGTGAGCGGGTTGCCGTTGGAGAACTGCAGGCCGTTCTTCAGCGTGCAGGTCAGCGTGCTCGGGTTCTCGTACTCGCACGACTCCGCTGCGTCACCCTGCGGGGTGTTCTCGCCCGCTGGGATCGTGAGCAGCCGCTGGTACATCTGGTACTGCAGCGTCCATGACCCGAGGTCGTAGGCGCCCGCCGGGTCCAGGGACGTCACGGTATCGGTCGTGCCCAGGATCCAGGGCGCGCCTCCGCCGGCGGACCCACCGCCGCCTTCGCCGCCGCCACCACCGGAGCCGGTGTCACCGCCGCACGCAGCCAGCGATGCTGCCAGGACGCCCGCGCCGGCCAGGGCCAGCAGTCGTCTCCTCACCACGTTGCACCTCTCGAATCGCACGATCCCACGCGCCTCGGGGACCACTATGTGGACGAAACCTCACGGAGGCTACCGCGGGGCGGGCGACGGATGCAGCAGCGAGGACGCTGTTCGCGGGTCGCAATCCGGCAACGATTTCGTCCGCGACCCGAGCCGTCCCGAGCCGCCGCGGCCCGGCTGGTCAGTGGGCGGACGTGCTCGCCGAGACCAGCATCGCCTCCAGGTCGTCCAGACCCAGCCCCTGCAGCGTCGTGACCAGCGTGCGGTTGCGGGCCGCGGGTACGCCGACGTGCGCGGGTACGGCGACCACGTGACACCCCGCCGCCTGTGCCGACTCCGCACCGGTCTCGGAGTCCTCGAGCGCCACGCAGCGACCGGGCTCCACTCCGAGGTTCCGGGCCGCGGTGAGGTACGGCTCCGGGTGCGGCTTGCCCATGCCGACCTCGTCGCCGACCACGACCGTGGCGAAAGTGTCCGCCGGAAGGCCGGCGACGACCGCCTCCGCCAGCCGTCGGTACGACATCGTGACCAACGCGGCCGGGATCCCGCGGTGTTGCTGCTCGGCGAGCAGCTCTCGCGCGCCGGGACGCCACTCGACACCGTCCCGCACGACCTCGACGACCCGGTCCAGCAGCGCCTCCACCACCTGCTCGGCGGTGAGCTCCAGTCCCATGTGCTCGCGGATGTAGCGCCCGGAGTCGAGCAGGTCCCGCCCGACCAGCGTGAGCGCATGCTCCTTGCTCCACGTGGCACCGTGTCGTGCCGCCAGCTCGTACTCGGCCGCGATCCACACCGGTTCGGTGTCGACCAGCGTGCCGTCCATGTCCCACAGGACCGCCTGGAGGCGGGTCATCGGGCGTTGAAGTACTTCGCCTCGGGGTGGTGGGCGACCAGCGCATCGGTCGACTGCTCCGGGTGCAGCTGCAGCTCCTCGGAGAGGGTGACACCGATGCGCTCCGGGCGCAGGAGATCCACGATCGTCTGCCGGTCCTCCAGGTTCGGGCAGGCCGGGTAGCCGAACGAGTACCGGGAGCCGCGGTAGCCCTGCCGGAAGATCTTGTCCAGGTCCGGGGAGTCCTCCTGGTCGAAGGCGAGCTCCTTGCGCACCCGTGCGTGCCAGTACTCGGCCAGCGCCTCGGTCAGCTGCACGGACAGCCCGTGCAGCTCGAGGTAGTCGCGGTAGGCGTTCTTGGCGAACAGCTCACCGGTCACCTCGCTGACCTTCGAGCCCATCGTCACCAGCTGGAAGCTGATGACGTCGAGCTCGCCGGAGTCCTTGGGGCGGAAGAAGTCGGACAGGCACAGGTAACGGTCGCGCTGCTGGCGCGGGAACGTGAAGCGCCCGACCTCCTCGCTGTGGTCCTGCGGATCCAGCACCACCAGGTCGTCGCGCTCGCTGTAGCACGGCCAGTAGCCGTAGACCACGGCCGGTTCCATGATGCCCTCGGTCTTGATCCGGTCGAGCCACATCCGCAGCCGCGGACGCCCCTCGGACTCCACCAGCTCCTCATACGTCGGGCCGCTGCCGCCACGCGAGCCCTTCAGGCCCCACTGCCCCATGAACGTCGCCCGCTCGTCGAGGTAGGAGACGAAGTCGCCGAGCTGGAGCCCCTTCACGACACGGTCACCCCAGAACGGCGGCGTCGGCACCGGGTTGTCGGTGGCCACGTCGGAGCGCTCGGGCACCTCACGGTTCGGGTCCTCCAGCGCGGCGGCGCGCGACTTCACCCGCCGCTCTCGTGGCGCCGGCAGCTCGGCACCCGGGACGCCCCGCTTCACGGCCATCGCGGTGTCCATCAGCCGCAGGCCCTCGAACGCGTCGCGCGCGTAGCGCACCTCGCCCTTGAACAGCTGCCCGAGGTCCTGCTCCACGAAGGCCCGGGTCAGCGCGGCCCCGCCCAGCAGGATCGGCCACTTCTCGGCCATCCCGCGCTGGTTGAGCTCCTCGAGGTTCTCCTTCATCACCACGGTGCTCTTGACCAGCAGCCCGGACATGCCGATGACGTCGGCGCGGTTCTCCTGCGCGGCGTCGATGATCGCGCTCACCGGCTGCTTGATGCCGAGGTTGACCACGGTGTAGCCGTTGTTGCTCATGATGATGTCGACGAGGTTCTTGCCGATGTCGTGGACGTCGCCCTTCACGGTCGCGAGCACGATCGTGCCCTTGCCCTCCTCGTCCTCGACCTTCTCCATGTGCGGCTCGAGGTGGGCGACCGCGGTCTTCATCACCTCGGCGGACTGCAGCACGAACGGCAGCTGCATCTCGCCGCTGCCGAACAGCTCGCCGACGACCTTCATGCCGGCCAGCAGGTCCTCGTTGACGATGTCGAGAGCCTTGGTGCCGGACGCGAGCGCCTCGTCGAGGTCCGCCTCCAGGCCGTTGCGCTCGCCGTCGATGATGCGGCGCTGCAGCCGTTCGCTCAAGGGCAGCGCGGCGAGCTCAGCGGCCCGCGTCTCCCGGTCGTCCTTCGCGGTGACGCCGGAGAAGATCTCCAGCATCCGCTGCAGCGGGTCGTACGGCTCCTCGTCGTCGGTGCCCGGACGGCGGCGGTCGTAGACCAGGTCTAGCGCCACCTCGCGCTGCTCGTCGGGGATGCGCGCCAGCGGCAGGATCTTGGCCGCGTGCACGATCGCCGAGTCGAGTCCCGCCTCGACGCACTCGTGCAGGAAGACCGAGTTGAGCACCATGCGCGCGGCCGGGTTGAGACCGAAGGAGATGTTCGAGACGCCGAGGGTGGTCTGCACGTCGGGGTAGCGCTGCTTGAGCTCACGGATCGCCTCGATGGTCTCGATGCCGTCGCGGCGGGTCTCCTCCTGGCCGGTTGCGATCGGGAACGTCAGGCAGTCGACGAGGATGTCCTGCACCCGCATGCCGTGGTTCTGCGTCAGGTCCTCGATCAGCCGCGTCGCCACCCGAACCTTCCAGTCCTTCGTGCGCGCCTGGCCCTCCTCGTCGATGGTCAGCGCGACCACCCCGGCGCCGTGCTCGCGGATCAGCGGCATCACCTTCGCGAACCTGGAGTCCGGGCCGTCACCGTCCTCGTAGTTGACGGAGTTGATCACACAGCGCCCGGCGAGGTGCTCCAGCCCGGTGCGGACGACGTCGGCCTCGGTCGAGTCGAGCATGATCGGCAGCGTTGACGACGTCGCCATCAAGGAGGCGAGCGTGCGCATGTCCTCGACGCCGTCCCGGCCGACGTAGTCCACGCACAGGTCGAGCAGGTGGGACCCGTCGCGGATCTGCGCGCGGGCGATCTCGACGCAGTCGTTCCACCGCTCCTCCGTCATCGCCTCGCGGAACGCCTTGCTGCCGTTCGCGTTGGTGCGCTCGCCGATGGACAGGTACGCGGTGTCCTGGCGGAACGGCACGTGCTGGTACAGCGACGAGACACCCGGCTCGGGCTGGGGCTCGCGCGGGGCCAGGGCCCGGTCGCCGACGCGCTCCACCACCTGCCGGATGTGCTCGGGTGTCGTACCGCAGCAGCCGCCGACCAGCGCCAGGCCGTACTCCGAGGTGAACGTGTCGTGGGCGTCGGCCAGCTCCTCCGGAGTCAGCGGGTAGTGCGCCCCGTCGGCGGTGAGCTGCGGGAGGCCGGCGTTGGGCATGCACCCGACGGCGATCGTGGCGTGGCGGGACAGGTGCCGCAGGTGCTCGCTCATCTCGGTGGGGCCGGTGGCGCAGTTGAGCCCGATCATGTCGATGCCGAGCGGCTCGAGGGCGGTGAGCGCGGCGCCGATCTCGCTGCCGAGCAGCATCGTGCCGGTGGTCTCGACGGTGACGTTGACGATCAGCGGCAGGTCCGCCTCGGCCGCGGTGAGTGCCCGCCGGGCGCCGATCACGGCGGCCTTCGCCTGCAGCAGGTCCTGCGCGGTCTCGACCAGCACGGCGTCCGCGCCGCCGTCGACCAGCCCACGCACCTCCTCCTGGTAGGCGTCACGCAGCGTGGCGAAGTCGATGTGGCCCAGGGTGGGGAGCTTGGTCCCGGGGCCCACCGAGCCGAGCACCCAGCGCGGACGCTCCTCGGTGGACCACGCGTCGGCGCGCTCCCGGGCGATGCGGGTGCCCGCGACCGTGAGCTCGTAGATGCGGTCGGTGATGCCGTACTCGTTCAGGTTTCCGTAGTTGCACCCGAAGGTGTTCGTGCCGACGCAGTCGGCGCCGACCTCGAGGAACGAGTCGTGGATCTCGCCGACGACGTCGGGACGGGTGACGTTCAGGATCTCGTTGCAGCCCTCGTGCCCCTCGAACTCGTCGAGGTCGAGGTCGTACTGCTGCAGGCTCGTCCCCATGGCGCCGTCGGCGACCACGACGCGCTCGGCGAGCGCCCGGCGGAGGGTACGGGGTGGCGTGCTCACAGGGTGGACTCCTCGAAAGACGCGGGACAACCAGGACAGCCTAGGACCCGCGCACCAGCGGCCCCGGCCGTCCCAACGACTGGTACTGGCGTCCACCATACGGTGAGGCGGCGTGTGGCTGGGTACGCGACGCCGACGCACCGTAGGCTCGTACGGTGATCGAGCTCGAGGAAGTCCCGCCGCTGGTCGACCCCGTGATGATCGCGGCGTTCGAAGGCTGGAACGACGCCGGCGAGGCCGCGACGTCCACGGTCGACCACCTGATCTCGGTGTGGTCGGCGCGCACCGTGGCGGCGATCGACCCCGAGGACTTCTACGACTTCCAGGTCAACCGGCCCACGATCTCGCTCGGGGCGGACGGGGATCGGCAGATCACCTGGCCCACCTCGCAGCTGGCGGTGTGCCGCCCACCGGGGTCCGAGCGCGACATCGTGCTGCTGCGCGGCATCGAGCCCAACATGCGCTGGCGCGAGTTCTGCGCCCAGCTGCTCGCCACCGCCGACGACCTGGGCGTGCAGATGGTGGTGACGCTCGGCGCGCTGCTGGCCGACATCCCGCACACCCGTCCGATCCCGGTCACCGGCACCGCGACCGACCCCGACGTGGTGGAGCAGCTGAAGCTGCAGGAGTCGCGCTACGAGGGTCCGACCGGGATCGTCGGCGTGTTCCAGGACGCGTGCGACCGGTTGGACATGCCGGCGGTGTCGTTCTGGGCGGCGGTCCCGCATTACGTCGCGCAGCCGCCGTGCCCCAAGGCGACCCTCGCCCTGCTCGGGCAGGTCGAGGATCTGCTGGAGGTCTCGGTGCCGGTCGGGGACCTGCCGGAGGAGTCGCGCGCCTGGGAGCGCGGGGTCGACGAGCTCTCCCGCGAGGACAGCGAGGTCGCCGAGTACGTGCGCTCCCTGGAGGAGTCGCGCGACGCCGCGGACCTGCCGGAGGCCAGCGGTGACGCCATCGCCCGCGAGTTCGAGCGCTACCTCAAGCGGCGCCACCAGGGTGGCCAGCCCGAGGCCTGAAGCCGCCCTGCCCCTACAGGTCGATACCGAGGCGGGCGTCGACCAGTGCCCGGAAGGTCTGCGGTGCCGCGGTGTCCGGACCGCCACCGGTCACGGCATGCTCGGCCCACTGGTCCACGGCCACCAGCGCCTTCGGCGCGTCGAGGTCGTGCGCCAGGGCGTCGCGTACGTCGATGAGCAGGTTGGAGGTGTCCGGCCCGGAGCTCAGCGCGGCCGCCGCCGTCCACCGCTCCAGCCGGCCGTGGGCGCGGTCGAGGTCGCCGTCGGTCCACTCCCAGTCGTCGCGGTAGTGGTGGTCCAGCAGCGCGAGCCGGATGGCCCGCGGGTCCACGCCTCGCTGCAGCAGCGCGGAGACGAAGACCAGGTTGCCGCGCGACTTCGACATCTTCTCCCCGTCCAGGCCGACCATGCCGGCATGCACGTACGCCTGGGCGAACGGCCGCGAGGCCTCGACGACCTGGGCTCCCGAGGCGCACATCTCGTGGTGCGGGAACGCCAGGTCGCTGCCGCCACCTTGCACGTCGAAGCCCATGCCGAGATGCTGCAGCGCGATGGCCGTGCACTCGATGTGCCAGCCCGGCCGGCCGCGGCCGAGCACGGTGTCCCAGGCCGGCTCGCCGTGGCGTTCGCGGTGCCACAGCAAGCAGTCGAGCGGGTCCTTCTTGCCGGGACGGTCCGGGTCTCCCCCGCGCTCGCCGAACAGGTCGACCATCGCCGCGCGGTCGAGGTTGGAGACCCCGCCGAAGGCGGGGTCGGCCGCCACCGGGAAGTACAGGTCGCCGTCCACCTCGTACACCGCACCGGCGTCGCGCAGCCGCCGGATCAGCTCGGCGATCAGGTCGATGGACTCGGCGGCGCCGATGAAGTGGTCGGGCGGCAGGATGCGGAGCGCGGTCATGTCGTCGCGGAACAGCGCCGTCTCCCGCTCCGCCATCTCGGCCCAGTCCTGACCGGTGGCGATGGCGCGCTCGATCAGCGGGTCGTCGACGTCGGTGACATTCTGCACATAGAGCACCGGGTACCCGGCGTCACGCCAGGCGCGGACCAGCAGGTCGAAGGCGAGATAGGTCGCGGCATGGCCGAGGTGAGTCGCGTCGTAGGGCGTGATCCCGCAGACATACAGCCGCGCTACGGTCTCGGGACGGGTCGGCAGCAGGTGGCCGCTGGCGGTGTCCCGGACCAGCACGGTCGGCGCGAACCCGAAGGCATCGGTGAGGACCGGGACATCCGGGGCAGGCCAGGCGCGCATGCGATGCAGCCTAACGGCGGCGGCTCAGAACGCAGGCCACGGGATGGCGGGCCACTGGCCCGACGGGGTCGGGAACAGCCCGGTGTCGAGCAGCCGGTCCACCCGCCGGGTCAGTGCGCGCAACTCGGCGGTCGTCAGCAGCCCGGCCAGGTCGTCGGCGAGGTCGTGCTGCAACGCCTGCCGCAGCCGGCGCAGCGAGTCCAGGCACGGCTGCGTCAGCCTCTCGCCGGCCCATCCCCACAGCACCGTCCGCAGCTTGGGCTCACGGTGGAAGCACACGCCGTGGTCGACGCCGTACAACTGCCCCTGGTGGTCCACCAGCACGTGCCCGCCCTTGCGGTCGGCGTTGTTCATCACCGCGTCCAGCGCGGCCATCTGCTGCAGACGGGCGTCGTCGCGGTGCACCAGGCTCACGGCCCGCCGGTGGTGGTCCTCGGCGTCGAGGACGTGCAGCCAGCCCGCCGGTGCCTCGGCGACCGGGATCACGTCGACCATCTCCTGCTCGGGGTCCTCGTCGATCCACAGCTGGCACATGCCGGGGCCGAACGGTCCGTCGCGCAGGACCGTGGGCGGCACCAGCGGCGTCCCCGTGGCGGCGGAGACCAGGTACGCCGCCCGCTCCCGGTTGGCCAGGGTGCCGTCGGGGAAGTCCCACAGCGGCCGTTCACCCCGGACCGGCTTGTACACGCACGCCACGGTGGTGCCGTCCGAGCTGACCTCGCCCACGAACGTGGCGTTCGACGCGCTCAGCAGCCGCCCCTCCAGCTCCAGCGTCCCCCGCTCCAGCAGCTCCAGCGAGTAGGGGGCGCTCATGCCGTGAGGCGGCGGAACCCGTTGGCGCGTGGACATATGTGGCCCTGTGGGTCGAGTGGGTTGCCGCAGAACGGGCACGAGGGACGGCCCGCGGCGACAACGCTGCTGGCTCGCTTGGCGAACGCCCTCGCGGTCGCCGGGCTCAGGTGCACCTCCAGCACCTCGCCGGCGTCGGCACCGCCATCCGGCGCGACCGCCTCCTCCGCGGCGACCTCCTCGTCCTCGTCCTCGGCCGACGCCTCGACGGAGAAGATCTCCAGCACCACCTGCTCGGCGGCGTTGTCCCAGGCCAGCGTCATGGTGCCGACCCGGAACTCCTCCTCGATCGGCTGCTCGAGCGGCTCGGCGTCCTCCAGCTCGACGGGGGACACGGCGGGGACGGCGCTGTCGCCGCCGCTGGTGCGCACGATCTCGTCGAGCATCTCGTCCACGCGCTCGGCCAGTGCGACGACCTGCTCCTTCTCGAGCACCACGCTGGTCAGGCGCGAGCCGTCGCGCGCCTGCAGGAAGAACGTGCGTTGGCCGGGCTCTCCGACCGTGCCCACGACGAAGCGCTCAGGCGGGTCGAACCGATGGACGACTGGCATGGCATCCGACCCTAGATCGTGTCGTCGCGAGCGCCGGCGCCAGCCCCGCCGCCCACGGCCGCGTCGCCGGAGGGGCGTCGCCGCCGCCGGCGCTTCGGCGGGCGGAGCGCGTGCAGGTCGCTGCCGGAGTCGTTCAGGTGCTGCACGAAGGGCCGGCCCGGCGTGAAGCGCACGACCGAGACGGACCCCGGCGTGACCACGATCCGCTGGAACAGGTCCAGATGCATCCCGAGGGCGTCGGCGAGGACCGACTTGATCACGTCGCCGTGCGACACCGCGAGCCACAGCGCGTCCGGGCCGTGCTCCTCCTCGACCTCGGCGTCGTGGCGTCGCACCGCCGCGACCGCGCGCGCCTGCATCTGCTGCATCGACTCGCCGTCGGGGAAGGTCACCGCGGATGGCTGGTTCTGCACCGTCTTCCACAACGGGTGCCTCGCCAGCTTCTTGAGCGGCTGGCCGGTCCACTCGCCGTACCCGCACTCGGTGAGCGCGCCCTCGGTCACCGGCTCGGGCGGTCCTGGCGGTGTCGGCTGGTGCGTGACGATCGCGGCCAGGGTCTGACGGCACCGGGCGAGCGGGCTGCTGACCAGCCGGGTCAGCGGCAGGTCGGACAGCCGACGCCCGACGCCGTCGGCCTGGGCGGTGCCGACCTCGTCGAGATGCACACCGGGGCTGCGGCCGGCCAGCACGCCGCTGTTGTTCGCGGTGGTGCGTCCGTGACGGACGAGCAGGACCGTGGGCACGGCGACACCCTAGGTCACAATGGCGGCATGATCGTCGACTGCGCCGTCTACCGCGAGGGCGAGCGGCTGCGGCTGCCGTATCCCGTGGACGACCTGCACGCCGCCCTGACGGCCGCCGACCACGACCGCGACTTCGTCTGGATCGGGCTGCACGAACCCGACCTGGCTGAGCTGAACGACGTCGCGCGCGAGTTCGACCTGCACCCCCTGGCCGTCGAGGACGCGGTGCACGCGCACCAGCGCCCCAAGCTCGAACGCTACGACGACGGGCTGTTCCTGGTGCTCAAGACGCTGTGGTACGTCGACGAGGCCGACGCGGTGGAGACCGGCGAGATCAACGTGTTCGTCGGCAGCGGCTATGTCATCACCGTCCGCCACGGCGCCGGCGCGGAGCTCGCCGGGGCCCGGCGCGACCTCGAGGAGCGGGCGTCCGTGCTCGGGCACGGGCCGGCCGCGGTGGTCTACGCCGTCTGCGACCGGGTCGTCGACGAGTACGAGTCGGTCGCCGCGGCCCTGGAGATCGACGTCGACGAGGTCGAGGAGTCTGTCTTCAGCGCCAAGCGCACCAGCGACGCGCAGCGCATCTACACCCTGAAGCGGGAGGTGCAGGAGTTCCGGCGGGCGGTGTCCCCGCTGCGCGAGCCGATGCAGCGGTTCGTCAACGGCAGCGTGCCGGGCGTGCCGGCCGACGCGGCACCCTTCTTCCGCGACGTGCTCGACCACGTGGTGCGGGTCAACGACCAGGTGAGCGCGATCGACGACCTGCTGGCGGCGGCGCTCAGCGCGCACCTGGCGCGCGTCGGCGTGCAGCAGAACGAGGACATGCGCCGCATCTCCGCTTGGGTGGCCATCGTCGCGGTGCCCACGATGATCGCCGGCATCTACGGCATGAACTTCGAGTACATGCCGGAGCTGGAATGGCGCTACGGCTACCCGGTCACCGTGCTGCTGATGGTGGCGGCCTGTGGCGGGCTGTACCGGCTGTTCAAGCGTGCCGGCTGGCTCTGACCCCGGTCACGCGGAGATGGCGCCGGCGCCGAGCAGCGCGAGCGTGAGCCCGCCCAGCGCGACCCGGTAGACCACGAACGGCGCGTAGGAGTGGGTGCTGACGTACCGCAGCAGCCACGCGATCGTGGCGTAGCCGACGGCGAAGGCGACGACCGTGGCCACGACGGTCGGCACGATGCCGTACGCGTCCGCGCCGTGGGGTATCTCCGGCAGCTCGAACAGTCCCGCGCCGACGACCGCCGGGATCGCCAGCAGGAAGGCGTAGCGGGTGGCGGCCTCCCGCTCGTAGCCGAGGAACAGCCCCATGCTGATCGTCGCGCCCGAGCGGGACACCCCGGGAACCAGGGCCGCGGCCTGCGCCAGGCCGAGCAGGACGGCGTCGCGCATGTTCAGCCGGTCGATCGCCTGGGTCTTGCGACCGACCTTCTCCGAGATGGCCAGGACCACACCGAGCGCCACCAGCGCCGTACCGATGATCCAGAGGTTGCGGAAGTCCTGCTCGATGACGTCCTTGAAGGTCACGCCGAGCAGCACGATCGGGATCGAGCCCACGATGATGAACCAGCCCATCCGCGCGTCCTGGTGCCCGCGCAGGTCCCGGTCGAACAACGCGCGGACCCAGGTCGAGCCGATACGCCAGATGTCACGCCAGAAGAACAGCAGCACCGCGGTCTCGGTGCCGATCTGCACCACGGCCGTGAACGCCGCGCCCGGGTCCTCCCAGCCGAGCAGCTCCGGGAAGATCCGCAGGTGCGCACTGCTGGAGATCGGCAGGAACTCGGTGAGCCCCTGGAGGACCCCCAGGAACACCGCCTTGAACAGGTCCACGGCGCGACCTCTCGTGGTGCGTGGGCAAAGACATGCGGCCGGACAGCCGCCGGTCGAGCCTATTAGCCCGCCTGCTCCCCGCCTCGGCTAGCCTCGGCGGCATGCAGCAGCGTTTCCTCGGGCGGACCGGGCTGAAGGTGTCGCGCTTCGCGCTCGGGACCACGTCGTGGGGACAGGACACCGACGAGTACGACGCCCGCGACCAGCTCACCGCGTTCATCGACGCGGGCGGGACGCTGCTGGACACGGCCGCGTCGTACGGCGACGGCCAGAGCGAGGCGCTGATCGGCGAGCTGCTGCGGGACACGGTCGACCGCGCCGACGTGCTGATCGCCACCAAGGCGGGCTTCGGCCGCGCGGACAAGCGCGGCGCGTGGCTGCACGACACCTCACGCGGCACGTTGCTGCGCACCCTCGACTCCTCGCTGCGGCGGATGGGGGTCGAGCACGTCGACCTGTGGCAGGTGCACATGTGGGTCGACGAGATCCCGCTCGAGGAGACCCTCGCGGCGCTGGACACCGCGGTGGCGTCCGGGCGCGTGCGCTACGTCGGGATCTCCAACTTCTCCGGCTGGCAGACCGCCCGAGCCGCCACCTGGCAGCAGTGCTGGCCGGGGCGTACGCCGATCGCCTCCACCCAGGTGGAGTACTCCCTGCTCAACCGCGGAGTCGAACGCGAGGTGCTGCCCGCCGCGTCCGCTCTCGGGCTCGGCGTGCTCGCCTGGTCACCGCTGGGGCGTGGCGTGCTCAGCGGCAAGTACCGCACCGGCACGCCCGCCGACTCCCGGGCCGCCTCCCCGCACCTGCGCGGGTTCGTCGAGCCGTACCTGACCCCGCGCAGTGCGCAGATCGTGGAGGCGGTGTGCAAGGCCGCCGACGGCCTGGCGCTCTCGCCGGTCGAGGTGGCGCTGGCGTGGCTGCGCGACCGGCCCGGCGTGACCGCGCCGATCCTGGGTGCGCGCACGGCCCCGCAGCTGCGGGCCGCGTTGCCGGCGGAGGAGGTCACGCTGCCGGGCGCCATCCTGGAGGCGCTGGACGACGTGTCGCAGATCGAGCTCGGCTATCCAGAGGTGTAGGGGTCAGGAGGGCGCGATGGACTTCGAGTTCCGGCGTCTCGTGGTGCCGCGCACGGTCGCGCGCTCGGCCGTGCGCCAGATGCTGAGTGCCGAGGCGGAGTACGGCGGGTGGGAGCTCGACCGCGTCCGCCTGTTCACCGACGGCACCCGCCGGGTCGTGCTCCGCCGTCGCATCATGCGCGTGCGCAGCACCCTATGACCGGGCTGGGGTGGCCACGCCTCGCCGAAGGGGGCTCACGCCAGGTCGAGGAAGCGGTCGAACACCCGGCTGCCGAACTCCAGGGCGTCCACGGGGACGCGCTCGTCGACGCCGTGGAACAGCGCCGTGAAGTCCAGGTCTGGTGGTAGCCGCAGCGGCGTGAACCCGAAGCAGCGGATGCCGCGCTTGTGCCACCACTTGCCGTCGGTGCCGCCGCTCATCAGGTACGGCGCCACGACCGCGCCCGGGTCCTCGGCCAGCACCGACTCGCGCATCGCGTCGACGAGCGCGCCGTCGAAGGACGTCTCGAACGCGATGTCGCTGTGCACCGGCTCCCGGGTCACCCGGTCGCCGAGTAGCTCGTCGACCGTCGCGTGGAACTCCTCCTCGAACCCCGGCAGGACGCGCCCGTCCACATGGGCTTCGGCCTCGCCGGGGATCACGTTCAGCTTGTAGCCGGCGTCGAGCATCGTGGGGTTGGTCGTGTTCCGCAGCACCGCGTCGAGCATGCGTGCCGCCGAGCCGAAGTGGCGGACCAGCGGCTCGGGGTTCTGCTCGTCGTACTGCTCACCGACGACGTCGGCGACGATCTCGAGCAGCTCGGCCATCGCCGGCCGCACGTGCGTCGGCCACTCGTGCGCGCCGAGGCGAGCGACCGCCGCGCTGAGCGCGGTGACCGCGTTGTCGGCGTGACGCATCGACCCGTGGCCGGCGTGCCCCTTGGCCCGCAGCCGCATCCACTCGATGCCCTTCTCGGCGCTCTCCACCAGGTAGATGCGCCGGTCGTTGATCGTGGCGCTGAAGCCGCCGACCTCGCCGATCGCCTCGGTGCAGCCCTCCAGGGTCTCCGGATGGTTCTGGGCGAGCCAGCCGGCGCCCTTCTTGCCACCGGCCTCCTCGTCCGCGGTGAAGCACAGCACCAGCGGGCGGCTCGGCGCCGCATCCGCGCGCGTACGCGCCCGGAGCGCCGACAGGACCATCGCGTCGAAGTCCTTCATGTCGACCGCGCCGCGCCCCCACACGTAGTCGTCGCGGACCTCGCCGGAGAACGGGTGCACCTGCCAGTCCTCGGCCCGCGCGGGCACGACGTCGAGGTGGCCGTGCACCAGCAGCGGGTCGCGGTGGCGGTTCTCGGCGGTCTCCCCCCAGCGGGCCACGACCGTGCTCCGGCCCGGCTCGGACTCGAAGATCTGCGGCTCGACACCCACCTCGCTGAGCAGCGCGGCGACGTGCTCGGCGGCCTTGCGCTCCCCCGGGCCCTCCAGGTCGCCGTAGTTGGAGGTGTCGATGCGGATCAGGTCGCTGCAGATCTGGGTGACCTCGGCGGCCGGGTCGTACCCCGGGCGGTCTCGGGCAGCGTCGTCGCGGCGGCTCGGTACGTCGGTCATGGCGCCATCCTCCCTCCCCGGCCGTCCGTGCGGGAAGTCGTGTCCTCGTTTGCTAAAGTTGCCGCCGCACGACCGGCAGAGATGCCGCACCTTGTCCGGGTGGCGGAATAGGTAGACGCGCTAGCTTGAGGTGCTAGTCCTCGTATAGAGGGTGGGGGTTCAAGTCCCCCCTCGGACACGCAACTTATCCACACGATCG
>DATABY010000132.1:0-16313 GCA_036259355.1 Nocardioidaceae bacterium | reverse complement strand
GCGAACGATCCCCATACGTGCGTCCCGAACATGAGGCCGGCATGCGGCGACTGTTCCCGCGCACGACGCAAGTGACCATCAAGCACGCTGGGCACTGGGTGCACTCCGAGCAGCCGCAGGTATTCGCCTCTGCGCTTGGCACCTTCCTTGGTGACGGCCAGGGCTGATCCGCCAACAGGACGGGACAGCGTGACTGACAGTGGCCCGCCATCACCGACGCGGCCGACAGCCTTTCACCAACGCGTCATCGAGCAAGGGCTCGACCTGGGGTCGAGGACGCCGGTGCACAAGGTTCGCCAGCAAAGTCGGCGAGCCGCCTCCCGCATGCCTTCAGGAGCCTCCCCATCGTGTTCGGCGGCCCGGAAGAGTTGCAGGGCAACGCTGATCACGAGATCCCGCCGCCTTGCCTTGCCGCGTTCGGCGTCCTCGCGGTGACCATCTGGCGCAGCCCCCGTCGGTGCTTGGGAGGTCAGTGCCCCGCTGCAGGACCGTGAAGTATCACCCGTGTGCGCCCCCACCCGTACCGGGGCTGCACTTCGCTGGAGTGCAGAGGACCGTGGCGGCAGGTGGCACTATCCGGCAAGAGCCATGTAACATCGCCGCTGTCGAATACGCACGGAGGTGTGGATCATGGCCAGCACGCTTGACGTCCGCCAGCCGAGGGGCACCGAGGAAGACGTGTCCCGGCGCCTGCTGGAGTCGGCGTCGACGTTGTCCTACGACCCGCTCACCGAGGTCGACTGGGACGCCCCGCTCCCTGAGGACGCCCACGGAATGAGCCCGGAGTGGAGCACCCTGTACGGCACGCCGCTGTGGGACGAGATGACCGAGCAGCAGCGGGTGACGCTGACCCGTCACGAGGCGGGCTCCATCGCCAGCACCGGCATCTGGTTCGAGATGATCCTCCAGCAGATGATGCTGCGCGACCAGTACGTCAAGGACGTCACGGACCCGGAGTTCCAGTGGTCGCTGACCGAGATCGCCGATGAGTGCCGGCACTCCATCATGTTCGCGCGAGGCTGCGAGCGGATGGGCGTCCCGGCGTACTACCCCAAGCGCGCCACGATCGAGATCGCACGCGCCTTCAAGACGCTGGCGGCGGCGGAGGTGGCGTACGGCGGGATCCTCGTCGCCGAGGAGGTCCTCGACGTCATGCAGCGCGACTGGATGCGTGACGAGCGGGTGCTGCCGCTGGTGCGGACCATCAGCAACATCCACGTCGTGGAGGAGTCGCGGCACATGAAGTTCGCGCGCCAGGAGATCCGCGAACGCATGCAGGGCGTGAGCGTGAGGCGCCGTCACCTCAGCGCGTTCGTGATCGCCGCCACGGCGTTCTTCATCGTCGGCAGCATGGTCAACGACCGCGTCTACGCGGCGGCGGGCCTGGACACCGAGCGCGCGCTGCGCGAGGCTCGCGACAACAGCCACCACAAGGCGATGATGCGCTCCAGCTGCGCGCACCTGATGGACTTCCTCTCCCAGTCGGGGCTGCTGACGCCCCCGGCCATCGCCATCTACAAGCGCGTCAACATGCTCTGACCGTCGGTCACCGAGGACGGCGAGGACGGCCCCAGCCATGGCGTACGCGATCACCCAGACCTGCTGCAACGACGCGTCCTGCGTGTCGGTCTGCCCGGTCAACTGCATCCACCCGACACCGGATGAGCGTGACTTCGGGAGCACGGAGATGCTCTACATCGACCCGCAGACGTGCATCGACTGCGGCGCGTGCGCCGACGTGTGCCCGGTGGACGCGATCCGGCCCGTCGACCGGCTCTCGGGATCCGACACCGTCTTCGCCGACATCAACGCGCAGTACTACGAGGAGCGCCAGACCGACAACGCGTGGAGCCGGCCGCAGTTCCCCAAGCTGCCCGCCCAGGATGTCGGCAGGCTGCGGGTCGCGGTCGTCGGCACCGGACCGGCGGCCGGCTACACCGCGCAGTCGCTGCTGCAGTCCACCGACGCCGAGGTCACGATGATCGACCGGCTGCCCGTACCCGGCGGGCTGATCCGGTACGGCGTCGCCCCGGACCACCCGTCGACGAAGCGGATCGGGGACAGCTTCGCCGGCCTCTATGCCCACCCACGGCTGCGTGTGCACATGAACGTGGAGGTGGGCACGGACATCACGCACGCCGAGATCGCCGCGCATCACCACGCAGTGGTCTACGCCGTCGGGGCCGCGTCGGACAAGTCGTTGGGTATCCCCGGTGAGGACATGGCCGGCAGCATCTCGGCGACGCAGTTCGTCAACTGGTACAACGCTCACCCGGAGGTGCCCGCTTCGGCGGTCGACCTCGCCGCGGAGCGCGCCGTGATCGTGGGCAACGGCAACGTGGCCCTGGACGCGGCGCGGATCCTGCTCTCCGACCCCGACGACCTCGCCTCGACCGACATCGCCGACCACGCCCTGGAGGCGCTTCGCGCCGGCCGGGTCCGCGAGGTCGTGCTGCTCGCCCGGAGAGGGCCGGAGCACGCGGCCTTCTCACGTGCGGAGTTCCACGGCCTGCAGCGCGTCCCGGGCGTGCGGCTGGTCGTCGACGACGACGCCGGCGTGCGCGACGCCATCGCCGGCGCGGCTACCGGCTCGAAGGCAGCTCTGCTGCAGGACCTCGACATCGTCGATGTCGACTGGACGGCGGCCCCGCCACCCGGCCGACGGATCGTGTTCCGGTTCATGGCCTCACCGGCCGAGATCGTCGGTGACGGCCGAGTCGAGTCGCTCCGGGTGCGCCCGACACGACAGCCTCAGCGTGACGCCCCAGGCACGTCGCGGAGAGACCGGGCGGAGCTCATCCGGACGCGCCTGGTGCTGCGATCCATCGGCTACCGCAGTAACCCGGTGCCGGACCTGCCCTTCGACACCGCAAGTGCCACCGTGCCCAACGACGCCGGCCGTGTCGTCGACCCCCACACGGGCGAGCACGTCCCGGGCACCTATGTCGTGGGCTGGATCAAGCGGGGACCCTCCGGCGGGATCGGCGCCAACAGGACGTGCGCTGCCGAGACCGTGGACGCACTCATCGAGGATGCCGCCCGGCAGTGTCTGCCGTGTCCCTCCAGGACCCGCAGGCAGTTCGCCCGACTGGTGCGCCGACGCAAGCCCACGGCCGTCGGGCGACGAGGCATGCGGGCCATCGACCGATCCGAGCGAGCACGCGGCTCCGAGTCGGGGCGCCCACGCGTCAAGCTGGCCACCGTGCCGGATCTGCTGGCCGCCGGGCAGCGGCGCTCGGGCTGAACCACGGCCGGTGAAGCCATCGCGGCACCGCTGTCGTCCGCGCAACGCCCGCGACCTGCATCCGGTTTCGCGTGGAGGGGTCTCCTCGACGGGCGAGAGCCGCTAGGATGGGTGCAGCACCAACCCGTGGCCGTGCCGCGCGTCCAGCGGCGCCGATGGCTGTGCGGTTGGTGGGGACGGCCATCGACCGGTGGTCGTGGGTTCCACACCGTGGGCGGGCCGTCGAGGTCCGACACGCGCGATCTCTCGCAGATCTGTGGGACCGGTCGCGTCCGGGAGTGGCCCACCAGGCACACTCCGCTCGAGTCACGCCGCCCGGCGGCGGGGACGACGTGCGGGTGCCGTCGTGGGGCCACGGCGAGCAGGCCCGGGCACCGCAGAGGAGGAGTCCTTGGCTCGACAACGACAGCGCCAGTCGGGCGCGCGCCGTACCGCACCGCGAAACCAGCGACGTGTCCGCGACCGCGACAACGAGGGCATCCTTCCGGTGCTCGCCCGCGCCGTCCGTGAGGTCGAGGCGGCCGTCGAGCGCGGGCCCTCGGCAGCGCCGGTGCGCACCAAGTTCCAGGTGGTCGCCCTGCTGGTGCGCGAGGAGCGTGCCCGCGTCAGGGCCGACGAGGCCAGCAGCGACCGCAACCGGGCCGAGCAGGTCAAACGCCTCGACGGGATCGCGACGATCCTCGCGCAGACCGCCGCCCGCGACACCTCGCTTCTCGCGCTGCTCGCCGAGGACGCCGTCGTCTCGGCGCCGGCCAGGGCGCTGCGGCGCGACATGCTGCGGATGGCGGGCGTCGAGACGGCCCCGGAGGAGCCCGCGGCCGCCGAGCCTGCAGCCGCCGCCACGACCGCCAAGCGACAGGTCGTGCCGCAGTCGGTCGTGTCGCGACAGCTCGCCAACCCCTTCCTCGCTCCCGACTTCGCGTCGGCGAAGCCCAGCAAGTCCCGTCCGGCCCGCCTGGCCGGCTGGGAGCTGCTCGACCCGCTGTTCAGGTCGTTCGAGTACGCCGCCGGTGGACCCTCGTGCATGGCTCTCCCCGAGCCGTCGTCACGGCGGACGTCGGCCCACCCGGCGCTGATGCCGCACCAGGCGCGGTTGGTCGCCGCCGCCGCGTCCGGCCACCGGACCTTCCTGCTCGCGGACGAGCCCGGCCTCGGCAAGACGGCTCAGGCGCTGCTCGCCGCGCAGGCGGCCAACGCATACCCGCTGCTGGTGGTGGTGCCGAACGTCGTCAAGACCAACTGGGCTCGTGAGGCCGGCCTCTGGACACCCAACCGCGCCGCGACCGTGATCCACGGCGACGGTGACACGATCGACGGCTTCGCCGACATCGTCATCGTCAACTACGAGGTGCTCGACCGGCATGTCGGTTGGCTCGGCGACCTGGGCTTCCGCGGCATGGTGGTCGACGAGGCGCACTTCATCAAGAACAAGAGCTCCCAGCGTTCGCAGCACGTGCTGGAGCTGTCCGAGCGCGTCCGGTCCCGCGCCGCGCGTCCGTTGCTGATGGCCCTCACCGGCACTCCGCTGATCAACGACATCGAGGACTTCAAGACCATCTGGCAGTTCCTCGGCTGGATCGACGACAAGCTGCCGCGAGGCGAGCTGATGGACGCACTGGAGGAGACCGGACTGACCCCGGCCGACCCCGGGTTCTACGCCGCCGCTCGCAACAGCGTGGTCGACCTGGGCATCGTCCGTCGCCGCAAGGTCGACGTGGCCGCCGACATCCCCGCCCGCCGCATCGCCGACCTACCCGTCGAGCTCGACGACGCGGTCGGGCGTTCCATCAGGCAGGCCGAGCGTGACCTCGCGCGCCGCATGGTCTCGCGGTACGAGGATGCACTCGCGAGGCGGAGGGCGGGTCACGTCGTCGAGGGCATCGACCACGATCTCGTGCGCAGGGTCGCCACCTGGGAGCGCGAGGAGGCGAGCACGACCAACAGTGCCGAGAACGTGTTCAGCATGGTGCGGCGCATCGGGCAGGCCAAGGCCGCCCTGGCCGCCGACTACGCCGCACAGCTCGCGCGCAGCGTCGGAAAGGTCGTGTTCTTCGCCAAGCACGTCGACGTGATGGACGTCGCCGAGGAGACCTTCGCCAAGCGCGGGATCGGCTTCTCGTCGATCCGGGGGGACCAGTCGACGGCGTCGCGGCAAAAGCACATCGACGCTTTCGTGAACGACCCCGACGTCTCCGTCGTGGTGTGCTCCCTGACTGCTGCCGGCGTGGGGCTCAACCTGCAGGTCGCCTCCAACATGGTGCTCGCCGAGCTCTCCTGGACCGACGCGGAGCAGACGCAGGCCATCGACCGCATCCATCGCATCGGTCAGGGCGAGCCCGTCACCGTGTGGCGCATCATCGCCGCGCAGACCATCGACACGAGGATCGCGGCGCTGATCGACAGCAAGGCCGGCCTCGCCGCCAGGGCACTCGACGGTTCGGACGAGGAAGTCTCGTCGTCGGCCGACGTGCAGCTCGAGGCGCTCGTCGCGTTGTTGACCGACGCGTTGACAGCGTCGCCGTAGTCACGTGCGGCCCCTGGCGTGTTGTGTGTGTCCCCCTGATGGGACCGCCGCCCGGGTCACGACGGCTGGGCCAGCGGCACCGAGGGCTGCGTGCTGCTCGACCGGGTCCGATGCCGAACGAGGTGACGCACCACGTGTTCTGCGTCCGCACCGGTACCACCGATCAGCATGGACCGGAACGACGACTGGAACGCCAACCCGGTGAAGTAGAGCCCCGGTTGTGACGGCACAACGCCCCGCTCCTCCAGCGGCCACCCGTCGTCGCCGGTCACCGGAAGGTCGATCCACCCGAAGTCCTGCCGGAAACCGGTGCACCAGATCACGTTCGCGACGTCGAGGACCCGCCCGTCGGAGAGTCTCGGGAGACCGTCGGTCACTCCGTCGACCCGGTCGGTGAGTCGTTCGACTCCCGCGTCCGTCAGGTCCGTCCGCTTGACGCGCAGGAAGGGCGCGCCGTGCTGACGAGCGTGCGCGCGTTGCTTGCGACCGACCGGTGTCCTGAGCGACAGCACGTGCCCCCAGACGAACCAGAGCACCGGGAAGAGCATGCGCATCTGCGGGCTCTCCAGGCGAGGCGGGATCTGCCCGGTGTCTCGACCGCACAGCACGGTCACATGCGTCTGCGCGACCTCGTAGGCGACGTCGCTGCCCGAGTGGGAGGCGCCGACGACCAGGACACGTCCGGGACGCAGCTGCCGCGGGTTGCGGTACTCGCTGGAGTGCAGCTGGAGGATGGTGGGGTCGAGCTCATGGGCGAAGTCGGGTATGCGCGGGGTGCGCCCGAAGGTGCCCGTGGCCACCACCACGTTCTCGGCCCCGATGCGGGCGTCGCCGCAGTCGACGACGAAGCGGTCGCCGTCCCGGCTGAGCCGCTGCACGCGGGTACCGGCCCGGACCGGGAGCCCGAACCGCTCGACGTAGGCCTCGAGGAAGTCCGCGACCTCGTCCTTGGTCGGGAAGGAGAACGCCGGCGCCGGGAACTCCATGCCGGGCAGGCCGTCGCGTCCCGCCGGGCTGTAGAGCCGCAGGGAGTCCCAGTGGCACCGCCAGTTGTCGCCCGTCCGCTTGTTGGCGTCGACGACCACGAAGGGACGGCCCTGCCTCGCCAGGTGGTACCCGACCGACAGGCCTGCCTGCCCGCCGCCGATGACCACGGTCTCGACCGTCTCGGTGACGGTCTGCTGCGTCGCGTTGTTCTTCATGGTTTCCCTCCCGGCCCTGACGAACGACTGTCCGACAACGACGCTAGGAGCGCGGCACCGGCGCATCTTCGGCAGAAACGTGCATCTGCGCGCGCCGGCGGCCATGGGTAGTTCTGTGTACGCCAAGCCGGTCGCTACATCAGGTCGTGCTCGTAGGCGTAGGCAGTGGCCGCCGAGCGCGATGAGATGTTCAGCTTCGCGAAGATGTTGCTGACGTGCCGCGCGACCGTCTTCTCGCTCAGGAACAGATCCTCCGCGACCGCTCGGTTTGTCTTGCCGGACGCCACCACCCGGAGCACCTGCACCTCCCGCGCGGTCAGCCCGCCGGGCCCGGTCGGCCCAGCCCGGGACCCGGGTCCTTCCATGCGCGCCAGCTCGGGCTCCGCGCGCAGCTGACGGAACAGGTCGGCCGCCGCGGCGAGCTCCATCTGCGCCGCATCGTTGTCGCCGAGATCTCGGCAGGCCCGTGCCTGCAGCGCGCGTACGCGGGCACAGTGGAAGGGGGCGTCCAGCTCGCGCCACATGCCCCAGGACCGTCGCAGCTCGTCCAGGGCCTTCCGCGGCTCGCCCTCGGCGAGCAGCACCGCGCCGGATGCCTGTGCCGACAGCGCCCGGAGGGCGACAACGTCTCGAGCGGCGGCGACCTTGGCGAGATCGTCGGCCGCACGCCGTGCCCCGTCGACGTCGCCGGCGGCGAGCGCGATCTCGACGTGCGCCGCCAGCAGCCGCGGCCGGTCGGCGGTGCGGGACTCGTCGAGTGCCCGTCGGATCCCCGCCTGCGCGGCGTCGAGCCGTCCCTGAGCGAGGCGGAGCAGGGCAAGCCCGGGCTGAGTCTCGTGGCCGCTCTGAGTGGACCGCTGGTAGGCGTGCTCCGCGGCGGCGTACTCGCCCCGTAGCCGGTGCAGCTCGGCCTGCTCGTAGAACGCCATGCCGATGGCCGGTTGTCCTGGCCGCTCCGCGAAACGCCGGACGGCGAGGTGGACCTGGTCCATCGCGTCCTCCCAGGCGCCGTTCAGCTGCAGGATCTGTGCGCGGTGCACCAGGCACTGTCCGCGGAACGGCACCAGGTCGGGCTGGCCGTCGCACCACTGGCTGAGCGCCTTCGTCCACTCGGCCGCTCGCCGCAGGTGGTACGTCTCATGACAGGCGACGATCACCGCGCAGTAGACGATCCCCGCGACGATGGGCGACACCTCCCCGGCGGTGACCGCGACCATCACCGCGTCGAGCCTGCTCAGTCCCTCCTCGACGTCGCCCAGGGCGATTCTGGCCTGCCCGATGCCCAGCCCGCCCAGCGCAACGAGCTCAGGATCGCCGCACTGGTCACCGATCGCATGTGCCTGCGTGAAGACGTCCAGAGCGGCAGCGGCATCCCCCTGGTTCAGGGCGCGAAGGGCACCGGCCACCAGGAGCAGGCCCCGGACGGCGCAGTCCGGCCCCTGCTCGGTCAGATGGTGCTCGACCCTGGCGAGCCAGCCGCCACCGCGGGCCTCCTCGCCGCGGTTGAACAGGTTGAACGCCAGCCAGAACGCGGTCTCCGCGGCCCTCTCGCCCTCGTCGTCGGCCAGTCGCCGGTGGTAGGCCCGTTCCAAGAGGGCAACACAGCGGTCGTCCTCGCCCACCAGATAGGCCGAGCGCGCGTACATCTCGAGGTCGGAGGCGTCCAGGTCGCTGCGGTCGTCCGCCGCTCGGAAGTCGGCGTAGGCCGCTCGCCAGGCCTGACCTCGGAAGGCCTCGTGGGCCTGCGCAAGCAGATCCGACGTGGTCATCTGAACTTCCCGCCCCGCCGCTGGCTGACCCGGCATCCGGGCCATCGATGAACGCTCGCTCGCACCGTACCTCCGGCCGCCGGTCGACAGGAACCGTCAGGCTCGGGCTGCGAGGCACCTGGAGGCGCGCCGCCGCGCGCTCCGGGTCGTGAAACCGGTGGACACGGGCGAACGGGGTGGTGTCTCGTGTGCGTGCGGCCGCCAAGTACTCGCCGGTCGGTCCACGTCGAGAAGCCGGAGGGAACGCATGCCGGGGCAGAGCGCGTCGGTTCACTGGTGGCAGCGGTCTTCGGGCTCGTCTACGTGGTCGTCAACACCGGCCCGTTGCCGGCTTGGGCGGCCACGCCGCTGCGCGCACTGGGCGCCCTCGCGTTCGTCGCCGTGGTTGCCGGCGCGTACCGCGCCGCGCGAACGTACCCGGTCGCGACGGCCGGGCGAGGTCGCGGCTTCGGCACCGCCTACTGGCTCGTGGTGGCTGCAGAGGCCGTCGCCCTGCCGGCCGGGGTACGCGTGCTGAGCGGACCCCTCGACACCCCGCACGCCGGCGTGGCCTGGGTGTCCTTCGTCGTCGGGGTTCACTTCTTCGCGATCGCGGTGGTGGCCAGCGTCGTTCCGGGAATGCTCCTGCTCGCCTCCGGCTGGTGGGGCACCCGCCGGACGCTTCGTCCTCGTCCCCGCGCGGCCCGCGGGCTCGCGAAGGTCATGGGGTTCCGCGTCGACCGCACCGGAGCCGACTACCGGGCCGTCGGCCGGAGAGCGCCGATGGTGCGGCTCGACCCGGTACCGGCCTGAACCCGCGGCGGCAGCTCGCGGCTACGACTTTCGTCGTAGCAGCACCAGCCTCGCGGACGATTCGCTCCACACAGCGGCCCGTCCATGCTCGGTGGACCGGTCTTGAAAGGAGCGCCACGCCATGCCCGCGCTGCCCTGCTGCAAGGATCCGGACCTCTTCTTCGCCGAGGCCCCGGCCGACGTGGAACGCGCCAAGGGGGTCTGTCGAGCCTGTGACCTTCGCAGCGACTGCCTCGCCGGCGCGGTCCGACGCTGCGAGCCGTGGGGCGTGTGGGGTGGTGAGCTGCTGGTGCACGGGGTGATCCGGGAGCGAAAGCTGCCGCGGGGACGACCGCCGAAGACCCGTCCTGTCTAGACCAGGCCGGCGTCGTGGACCAGCAGCGCCAGCTGGGTCCGGTTGCCCAGGTCGAGCTTGGCGAGGATGCGGGAGACATGCGCCTTGACGGTGGCGACGCTCATGTACAGGCGACCGGAGATGTCGGCGTTGGTGCTGCCGGCCGCCACGGCGAGGGCGACCTCGTGCTCACGCGGCGTCAGGCCGGCGAGCGCGGCGCGCGCACGCTCGTAGGCGCCCGCCTCCGTCGCGGCGCGGTCCATCAGGCGGCGGGTGATCTGAGGGGAGAGGATGGGGTCGCCGGCAGCGACCCGGCGGATCGCCTCGACGATCTGTGTGGGCGGCGAGTCCTTGACCACGAACCCGCCGGCACCGGCTCGCAGCGCTCGTAGCACGTTCTCGTCGGTGTCGAAGGTGGTCAGCACGATCACCTCGGGCGGACGAGGGCGGTCGCGCAGCCGCCGCGTGGCGACGATCCCGTTGACCTGGGGCATGCGCAGATCCATCAGCACGACGTCGGGGGAGTGGAGGTCCACTGCGGCGGGTGCCTCGCCGCCGTCTCCCACCTCGCCCACGACCGTGAGGCCGTCAGCTCCGTCCAGCATCATCGTCAGCCCTGCCCGTACCAGCGGATCGTCGTCGACGATGAGCACGCGGACCGGCTGCTTCATGCCGGCCACGGTAGCGACGCGCGCACCCGGAAACCGTCGGCGGTCTGCTGGTGGTCCAGCCTGCCGCCGGCCAGGCGGGCCCGCTCGGTCAGCCCGACCAGGCCGGTCCCCGCACCGGGGACCTGGGTCCCAGTCGCCGGCGATGCGCGGACCGGGTTCCTGACCTCGATCTCGAGTGCGTGCCCGGGTGCGCCGGCGAAGGTGACCGCCACGGGTTGGCCGGCCGCGTGCTTGCGGGCGTTGGTCAGCGCCTCCTGCACGATACGAAAGGCGGTACGTCCCGTCGCCGCGGGTACGGCGCCCGGCTCACGGACCTGGTCGTCGAGCCGTATCCGCATGCCCGCGGCCCTGGACTCCTCCACCAGCCCGCTCACGTCGGCGAACATCGGTTGCGGAGGTGCGGTGGAGCCCCGGTCGGCGCCGTCCTCGACCGGCTCGTCACGGAGCAGGGCGATCACCTCACGCAGCTCCTCGAGCGCCTGGTGCACGGTTGCGCGAACGACGCCCGCGGCGTGGGACAGCTGCTCGGCGGGCGCGTCGGGACGGTACTCGAGCGCCCCGGCGTAGGTGGCCAGCAGCGACAGCCGGTGGGCGAGCACGTCGTGCATCTCGCGCGCGATCCGGGTGCGTTCTGCGGCGCGGGCCTCGGCCACGCGCCGGCCCTGTTCGCGCTCGGCGCGCTCCGCACGATCGGTCAGCGCGGCGACCAACGCACGGCGGGCCCGGCTCAGTGAGCCCCACGCGAGCAGCGCCGCGTGGGCCGCGACCATCAGCACCAGCCACCAGCCGGGCGAGATGCCCTCCACGGGCCGCCACAGCGCGCGCGTGCCGTGCGCCAGGACACCGACGAGGGCGATGCCCAGAGCGACCGGGAAGGGCCGGGTGCGGGCCGTGTGCAGCAGCGCCATCGTGGCCGGTGGGGTGGCCGCCGGGGAGACTGCGGCGAGCACGGCCAGGGCGAGGGCACCCGTCACGGGCCAGCGCAGCAGCACGACGAGCAGGACGAGTGCGGCTCCTGCGACCGCGAGGTCGACACCCATTGGGCGGCCGTCGGTCTGCGCGTACTCCGCCCACAGGGTCGCGGCGACCATCACCGCGACGGCGACGAGACCCAGCACCGCGACGACCGTCGGGTGCGGCCACCACCGACGCAGCGGCTGCGCCTGCTCCTCACACCAGGTGTCTGGTGCCGTCACGCCGTACACCACTTGAGGCTAAGCCGTGCCGGAACAACGGCGACACCGACGAAAGTCGGGGTCACGACAGACCGTCGGCTCGGTCAGGAGCACCCCTCGGCCGATGCCGTCGAGGTGGCTCAGGGGCGACCGTTGCGGCATGACGCAACAGAGGGAAACCATGCCACTCGCCACCGCCTCCACCCGGCGCAGCGACGCCGGCGCGCGGCAAGCCACCGTCCGGAGGTCGCGTGTCATCGCCGTTCTGGCCGCCGGGGCCGCGGGTCTGCTCGGCTGGGTGGCCGCCGACCCACTGCTGGGTGTCGACCTCACCGTCCAGACCGGTGGCACCGCGACCATGCGGGAGGTCGGCCCCGTCGCGGCGGTGCTTGCGGGCCTGATGAGCGGACTCGCGGGCTGGTTGCTGCTGGCCGTACTCGAGCGGTTCACCGCACGAGCCGGCAGCCTCTGGCGGGCCATCGCCCTGCTGACGCTCGTCGTCTCCCTCGTCGGCACCCTGGACGCCGTGACGACCGCGGCGACGGCGGCGCTGGCGACATTGCACGTGCTCGTCGGTGCCACCGTGCTCGTGCTGCTGCCGCGAACGGCATCCTGGTGAACCGGGGGAACGGATCGGACGCTGCTGCGACCCGGGCCGCGCGCCGCGAGGTGATGCTGGCACGGGTCCACAGCCGCAACCGGCGCGCACGGCGGAGGGTGCCGCTGACCCGGCTGCGCTTGACGCGCTGCCCGTGAACCCGCCGTTAGGCTGTTTCCCACGGTCGACATGAGGAGGCAGTCACACGGTGACCGAGTGGGTCATGCTGGCCGCCTCCCTCGCCCTGGTGCTGGCCTGCGGCGTGTTCGTCGCTGCCGAGTTCGCCTTCGTCACGGTGAGCCGGACGCAGGTGGACCGTGCGGTCGCCGACGGTGTGCCCGGCGCCGAGGGCGTGCAGCGTGCTCTGCGGTCACTGTCGACCCACCTCTCGGGCGCACAGGTCGGTATCACCATCACCAACCTCGGCATCGGTTACCTGGCTGAGCCGTCGATCGCGGCCTTGCTGCGCGGACCGCTCACCGCAGCAGGGTTGCAGGGCGCGGCCGGCGGCATCAGCTGGACGGTCGCGCTGGCCCTGTCCACCGTGCTGACGATGTTGTTCGGCGAGCTGGTGCCGAAGAACCTGGCGATCGCCGAGCCGTTGGCCGTCGCCCGCGCCGTGCAGCTGCCCCAGCGCGTGTTCACCGCGGTCACCAGGCCGTTGACCTCGTCGCTGAACGCCGCGGCGAACTGGATCGTCCGACGCCTGGGAGTCGAGCCGCAGGAGGAGCTGGCCAGCACGCACTCACCGGCCGAGCTGGCGTCCCTGCTCGAGCTGTCGGCGGAGGCGGGGGCGATCGAGCGCCCCGTGGCCGACATCGTGCGGGGCTCGCTGCGACTGGACGACAAGATGGCCCGCGACGTGCTCAGCCCGCGCACGACGCTGCTGACCGTCCCTTCCAGCGACCCGGTCCAGGCCGTGATCGACGTCGTACGCGAGCACGGCGTGTCCCGGCTCCCGGTCACGGGCGACGGCATCGACGACGTCGTGGGCCTGGTGGAGCTGTGCCACGCCGTTGCCGTGCCGCCTGCCCGTCGTCGCGAGACGACGGTCGGAGAGGTGGCGCGCGCGGTCGTCACCGTGCCCGACACGCTGGCCCTGGACGACCTGCTGTGGTCGCTTCGAGACCAACGGTCCGAGCTTGCCGTCGTGCTCGACGAGTACGGCGGGACGGCCGGCATCGTCACCCTCGAGGACATCATGGAGGAGATCGTCGGTGAGGTCAGCGACGAGCATGACGCCCCCGAGGCGCCGGTGCAGCGCGTGGACGAGCGGACGCTTCGCCTCAGCGGGCTGGTGCGTCCCGACGAGCTGCACGAGCTGACCGGTGTCCGGCTCCCCGAAGGCGACCACAGCTACGAGACGGTGGCCGGCCTGGTGATGCAGCGACTGGGGCGCGTTCCCGAGCTCGGGGACACCGTCGAGGTCGACGGCTCCCGCCTGGAGGTGACCGCGATGGACGGTCACCGCATCGCCTGGCTGCGGCTGCAGCACGGTACGGCCGGTGACGACGATGGGTGACGCCGTGCCGCTGCTCCTCGCGGTGGGGTTGCTGCTCGCCAACGCCTTCTTCGTGGGAGCCGAGTTCGCTCTGGTGGCCGCTCGGCGTACGCAGATCCAGCCGCTCGCCGACGAGGGGTCGGCCCGGGCAGGCGTGACCCTCTCCGCCATGCGGCGTGTGTCGCTGATGATGGCCGGGGCCCAGCTGGGTATCACCCTGTGCACGCTGGGTCTCGGTGCGGTGGGTGAGCCCGCCGTCGCCCACCTGCTCGAGCCGGTGTTCCATGCCGTCGGCGTACCCGACGCGTGGCTCCATCTCGTGGCCTTCGTCGTGGCCACGCTGGTGGTCGTCGCCCTGCACGTGGTGGTGGGAGAGATGGTTCCCAAGAACCTGGCGCTGGCCGCTCCCGACCGCTCGGCACTTGTCCTGGGGCCGCCGATGGCCGCACTGGTGCGTTTCTCCCGACCCGTGATCCTCGGGCTGAACGCCATGGCCAACGCCACACTCCGGTTGCTGCGGGTGCCTCCGCAGGACGAGGTGTCCACCGCAGTCAGCGGGGAGGAGGTCGGTGAGATGGCCGACGAGGCCCGCCGCGAGGGCCTGATGGACGCCGAGGAGCACTCGCGGGTGGCGCGGTCGCTGGAGTTCGGCAGCTCGTGCGCGCGCGACGTGACGATCGAGCGGTCGGCCGTGGCGACACTCGAGTCCGGTGCCACCCCGAGAGACGTGGAGCAGACGGCGGCCGCGACCGGCCACTCGCGCTTCCCGGTCGTGGACTCGGAGGGCCGATGGCGCCACTACGTCCACCTCAAGGACGTCGTCGACCGCGACGCCTCGCGAGCCGACTCGGCGCTGGCCGACGCGGAGCTCAGGCCGCTGCCGACCGTCCCGCCCGACGCCGGCCTGGTCGACGTGCTCAACAGCATGCGCGACGGCTCCACCCACGTCGTCGCGGTCCGAGCAGTCGACGGGGGCGTGCAGGGGCTCGTGGTGCTCGACGACGTGCTGCTGGCGCTGCTGCCCCGACGAGACGCGGCCTGACGAGCCTCCGGCTCGACGTCGCGCCGCGGTTACCGGCCGCCGGCTATCCGGACGGAATGCCCAGCTTCCCGGCGAGGCGGTGGAGGTAGGCCACCACGTCGGCCTCGGACGTGTCCGGCAGGCCGAACACCACCTCGGTGACGCCAATGCTGTCGAGATGGCTCAGTCGCCGCGGGTCGGGCCGGCCGCCCAGCGCGACGACCTCCGGCTCGCCCGTTCGCCCGGCGTCGTGCCACATCGTCTGCAGGAGCTTCACCTGCTCGTCGATGTCGGTCTCGTACGGCGTGGTGAGCCAGCCGTCGGCGGACCTCACGACCCAGCGGAACGTGCGCTCCGTGCCACCGGCACCCACGACGACCGGGATGTGCGGCTGCACGGGCTTGGGCCACGCCCAGCACGGACCGAAGCTCACGAACCGTCCGTCGTAGCGCGCCTCGTCCTCGGTCCACAGCGCCCGCATCGCCTCGACGTACTCGCGCAGCACCGTGCGCCTTCTGTTGCCGGGTACGCCGTGGTCCGCCAGCTCGTCGGTGTTCCAGCCGAAGCCGGCGCCGAGGGTGACCCGGCCACCCGAGAGGTGGTCGAGCGTCGCGATCGTCTTCGCCAGCGTGATGCAGTCGCTCTCCACCGGCAGGGCCACGGCCGTGCCGAGGCGGATCCTGGTCGTCACCGCGGCGACCGTGGCGAGTGCGACCCAGGGATCGAGGGTCCGCTGGTACCGGTCGTCGGGCAGGGTGGCGTCGCCGGTGACCGGATGAGCCGCGTCGCGCCGCACCGGGATGTGGGTGTGCTCGGGGACGTAGAAGGTGTCGAAGCCGACGCCCTCGGCGGCCCGGCCGGCCGCCGCAGGGGAGACACCACGGTCGCTGGTGAACAGCACGATGCCGTACCTCAACGGGCACTCCTTCGTCCGGAAGTGCAACCTGGAACAAGTTCTACACGGTAGGGCCTCTACGCGTGCCGACGGGTGTCTGCGCCTGTGGCTAGGGTCGGCCCGACGAGTCCGTTGCCGACCGGGACGGTCGGCCCTGTCGGAGAGGCACCGAAGTGCTGCACGTGCATCGGTCCGAACGCGCCGACCCGCTCGTGCGCGCGCTCGGCGACGTGTTGCACCAGAGTCCTCGCGACCCGTTCGCGGCCGACGTCGTCGCGGTGCCGGCGAAGGGCGTCGAACGCTGGCTCACCCAGCGGCTGTCCCATGTGCTCGGGGCCGGCGGCGGCGGCGACGGAGTGAGCGCCAACATCGCGTTCCCGTCCCCGGCGTCCCTCGTACGCGAGGCGGTGGCGACGGCGACGGGGCTGGCTCCCGACGACGACCCGTGGAACCGCGGGCCGCTGATGTGGACGGTGCTCGACGTGATCGACCGCTGCGTCGGCGAGGACTGGTGCTCGACGCTGGCGGGACACCTCGGTGCCGGGGGCGAGCCCACGGACCGACGGCGGGGGGGGGGGGGGGGGGGG
>DATABY010000131.1:0-32260 GCA_036259355.1 Nocardioidaceae bacterium | reverse complement strand
GGTACCGAGGTCGGCGGGGATCCGCTCCTGGCGGCGGTACAGGACCGCGCGCTCGGTGTTCCACGAGTCGAAGACCGCACGGACCGCGAGATCGAGCTGCTCGCGCGGGTCCTGCGGGAAGTCGCGGCCACACTCCTTAGCTACGATCTCCTTGAACGTGTCCACCAGGCCCTGCAGGTCGTCGGCGGTCAGGTCGAGGTCGTTGTCGGAGCGGCGGGCGCGCTTGCGGTCCTCTATCGCCGCCTCGAACGGCTCGCCGTCGATGCCGAGCACGGTCCTGCCGAACATCTGGACCAGCCGGCGGTAGGAGTCCCAGGCGAACCGTTCGCTGTCGGCCTGACGTGCCAGTCCCTGCACCGACTTGTCGTTGAGGCCGACGTTGAGGACGGTCTCCATCATCCCCGGCATGGAGAACTTCGCGCCGCTGCGCACGGAGACCAGCAGCGGGTCCTCCGCGTCGCCGAGCCGCTTGCCCATGGTGTCCTCGAGCGACTGCAGGTGCTCGCTCACCTGGTCGGCCATGCCCTGCGGTTGGGAGCCGTCGGCGAGGTAGGCCTTGCACGCCTCGGTGGTGATGACGAAGCCGGGGGGAACCGGAAGCCCGAGGTTGCTCATCTCGGCCAGGTTCGCGCCCTTGCCGCCGAGCAGGTCCTTCATGTCCTTGTTGCCTTCGGCGAAGGCGTACACGTACTTCGACATCGGCTCACCCCTGCGGCTCGGCGTCCCTCTGCTCGTGACCCTACCGCCGGGCTCGCTTGCGTCTGTCGAAGCGTGCGCTATGGCGCCACGCGCACGGACGCTGGCCGCATGCATTACGCGCCCGGTTGCGGTCAGCCTCCCGAGATGCCCATCTCCGCGGCCGCGTCGACCACGATGTCGTCGCGGCCGTCGAGCCAGCCTTCGGGGAGCGCGACCTTCTTCGGCGCGCCCTGGCGGCCGCGGGGCGTGCCCAGCTCGCCGGTGGGGTACGGCTCGGTGGGGTCGAGGTCGGCGAGCAGCCCGTCGAGGTCGGCCAGCGTGGAGACGAGACCGAGGGACCGGCGCAGCTCGCCGCCCACCCGGAACCCCTTGAGGTACCAGGCGACGTGCTTGCGGAACTCCTTGCAGCCGCGCTCCTCTCCCATGAACCGCACCAGGAGCTCGCAGTGCCGGCGCATCACCGCTGCGACCTCCCCGAGGGCCGGCAGCGTGGTGGCGGACTCGCCCGCGAACGCGGCGGCCAGGTCGCGGAACAGCCATGGACGGCCGAGGCAGCCGCGGCCGACCACGACGCCGTGGCAGCCGGTGTGGTCGACCATCCGGATCGCGTCGGCGGCCTCCCAGATGTCGCCGTTGCCCAACACCGGGATGTCGACGTGCTCGACGAGCGTGCCGATCGCGTCCCAGTCGGCCTGCCCGGAGTAGTGCTGTGCGGCGGTACGGCCGTGCAGCGCGATCGCGGCGCACCCGGAGTCCTCGGCGATCCGTCCGGCGTCGAGGTAGGTCAGGTGCTCGTCGTCGATGCCCTTGCGGGTCTTCATGGTGACCGGGACGTCGTACGGCTCCGCGGCGGCGACCGCGGCGGTGAGGATGTCGGCGAGCAGCAAGCGCTTCCACGGCAGCGCGGAGCCGCCTCCCTTGCGCGTCACCTTCGGGACCGGGCAGCCGAAGTTGAGGTCGACGTGGTGTACGCCGTACTCGCCGCACAGGATCTCCACGGCCTTGCCCACGTAGACGGGGTCGATGCCGTACAGCTGCACCGACCGCACCTGCTCCGCGGGGTCGAACGCCAGCATCGCCAGCGTGGACCGGTCGCGCTCGACGAGCCCGCGGGAGGTGATCATCTCGCAGACGTAGAGTCCGGCCCCCTGTTCGCTGCACAGCCGGCGGTAGGCGGCGTTGGTCACACCGGCCATGGGCGCCAGCACGACCGGAGGCGTCACGGTCAACCCGCGCAGGCGCAGCGAGGACGGGCGCGTGGACGTGGTCATGTCCTCATTGTCGCAAGCGGCCGCAGGGGAAGGCGAACAGCGCGGCCCAGACGGCCGCTCAGACGGGCCGCTCAGGGCACCGGCCAGCTGTACGGCGGGCGGTTGCTGTTGAAGCGGTACTGCACCGCGTCGAGGGTGGTGCCCTCCGGCGCCAGGTAGAGAAGACACGTCCGGGCGGAGTCGCCGCGCCGGAACCTTCGCGGCAGCGGCTCGTTCTGACACCTGCGGAAGGTGCCGACCACGTCGGCGGGCGGCAGGACCGTTCCCTGCGAGTCCAGGCCCCACAACGTCACGCGCCGGCCTCCCAGGTCGGCGCGGCCGTTGTTGGTGATGCGCACGGTGGCGTAGTAGGGCGTCGACCTGCGGGCCTGGGCGTCGAGCCGGAAGTCAGCGAGGTGGCGGATCCGCCCGCGGGTCACGTCGGTGACCGCGATCCCCACCTCGGCGCTCTCACCGCCCCTCCCCTGCAAGGTGACCGACGCGTCCTCACCCAGCGCGAGCTGCACCTGCGACGGCGTGGGGGACGCGCTGGCCGGAGACCTGCTCGGCGACGGCGACTCGGCCGGAGCCGTGGACCCGCCGTCGGGTGTGCAGGCCGCCGTCGCCACCAGTCCGGCCGCGAATGCCGCACCGACGACGTACCGGACCGGCTTGGGCGTCATGGCTCTGGATCGTAGTGGTCCGCGGCCTCCCCGGGCGCCACCACGCCCGCGCTCGCCTAAGGTGAGGCGGCACAACCAGGAGGACACCATGACAGCGCCACGGCATCGAGGCGCGCACTCCCGAGCGCGCCCGCCGCGTACCCCGCGTACTCCCCGCATCCCCGCTGCGCCTCGCGCCTCGGCGCGCGCGCTCACCGGGCTGGTCCTGGCCGGGACCGTGCTGGGGTCCTTCGCCGGCGTACGGGCCGTGGCCGACGGCGATGAGGGCCCGCGGACGAATCGCTTCGCCGGAGTCGTCACCGAGTTCACCGACGACGGTGCCGTGATGTGCGTGCAGCCCCGGAAGAGGCCCGAGGCGCCCTTCTGCGACCGGTTCTACGTGCCGCCGGACACGTCGTCGCTGCGCGTCGGCGATGACGTGCTGGTGACCACGATCGCGAGCCGCACCGAGACCGGGGCACACGTGTCCGGGATGCTCGTCGCACCCTTGCACTGACCGGCATCTTCCCGGCCGCATGCGCGGGCAGCGCTCAGCAGCCGGCGAGACGTTCGGCGAGGTAACCCCGGATCTGGTCGAGCCCCACGCGGTCCTGCCGCATGCTGTCGCGCTCGCGCACGGTGACCGCCTGGTCCTCGAGCGTGTCGAAGTCGACGGTGACGCAGAACGGCGTACCGATCTCGTCGTGGCGACGATAGCGTCGGCCGATCGCGCCGGCGTCGTCGAACTCGACGTTCCAGAAGCCGCGCAGCTGGTCGGCGAGGGCCTTGGCCTTCGGCGTCAGGTCGGCGTTCCGCGACAGCGGCAGCACCGCCGCCTTGACCGGTGAGAGTCGCGGGTCGAGGCGCAGCACCGTGCGCTTGTCCACGCCGCCCTTGGCGTTGGGTGCCTCGTCCTCGCCGTAGGCGTCGACCAGGAACGCCATCATCGAGCGGTTGACACCCGCCGCCGGCTCGATGACGTACGGCGTCCAGCGCTCGCCACGCTCCTGGTCGAAGTAGGACAGGTCCTGCCCGGAGTGCTTGGCGTGCGTGGACAGGTCGAAGTCGGTGCGGTTCGCGATGCCCTCGAGCTCCTCGAACTCCTTGCCGCCGAAGTTGAAGCGGTACTCGATGTCGACGGTGCGCTTCGAGTAGTGCGAGAGCTTCTCCTGCGGGTGCTCGTAGTACCGCAGGTTGTCCGGGCTGACACCGAGGTCGGTGTACCAGCGCATCCGCTCCGCCAGCCAGTACTCGTGCCACTCCTCGTCCGTGCCCGGCTGGACGAAGAACTCCATCTCCATCTGCTCGAACTCACGGGTGCGGAAGATGAAGTTGCCCGGGGTGATCTCGTTGCGGAAGCTCTTGCCGATCTGCCCGATGCCGAACGGCGGCTTCTTGCGGGCGGAGTTCATCACGTTGAGGAAGTTGACGAAGATGCCCTGCGCCGTCTCCGGCCGCAGGTAGTGCAGCCCCTCCGCGCTCTCCACCGGACCGAGATAGGTCTTCAGCAGTGCGTTGAACATGCGCGGCTCGGTCCAGGCGTTCTTCGTGCCGCAGTTCGGACACGCCACCAGCGCCAGGTCGACCGAGTCGGGGTTGTCCACGCCCTTCCGCCCGGCGTAGTCCTCCTGCAGGTGGTCGGGCCGGAACCGCCGGTGGCAGTTCTGGCACTCCACCAGCGGGTCGACGAACGCATCGAGGTGCCCCGAGGCCTCCCACACCTTGGTGGGCAGGATCACCGACGAGTCCAGCCCGACGATGTCGTCGCGTCCCTGGATGACCGTGCGCCACCACTGCCGCTTGATGTTGTCCTTCAGCTCCACGCCAAGCGGGCCGTAGTCCCACGCGGACCGCGTCCCGCCGTAGATCTCCCCGCACGGGTAGACGAACCCCCTGCGCTTGCAGAGGCTGACGACGCTGTCGACGGCGACGGACTTGCTAGGGGCGGCCACGTAGATCACTCCATCCGGCTGGGTGTCGGCGGTTGTGCGGGAACCCCCAAGGCTATCCCCGGCGCCATCCGTGGTCTGCCGTGCGGTCGCTGTCACGGCGGGTCGTGGCGTCGGCGAGCAGCTCGAACGCGGTGGGTTCGTCGATCGCGGTCGACAGCAACGGGACCGCGGCCACCTTGACGTCGTACGCCCCCAGCGCCCGGCGGTAGGCGCCGACACTCTCCCAGCGCAGGAACATCAGCCACAGGGTCGGGTCGTCGCTGGCCCGTCCGGCACCACCGTCGAGGTAGCCGGGCCGCTCCGCCAGGGCACGCAGGGCCGCATGGGCCCGGTCGAGGAAGTCCGTCCCGTCGCCCTCCGGGACACGGAACCGCATCGCCACCAGCACGTCAGCCCCACCAGCCCAGCAACCGGGCCAACGCGACGCCGGCGACCAGGCCGAGCACCGCCCCGCGGGCGATGCGGGCGGCGCGGCTCAGCTGCGGCCACGCGAGGTAGGCCAGCCAGCCCAGGAACCCCGAGACGGCGAGCAGGCACAGCCCGCCGAGGACCGGGCCCGCGTACAGGCCGACGAAGACCAGCACCACGGTCGCGACCGGTACCGCCCAGCGTGGCATCGCGTGGAGCCGCTTGAGCACCTCGTAGCTCCGACGACCGCCACGCGCCCGGCCGCCGAACGGGCGTGAGCGCGGTCGGTGCCTGGGCTCGGCGCCGGCATGCGGCCGGGTCCGGTCGGCGGAGGTACGTCGGCGGTTCGACACACCCGCATCGTCTCACGCCCCGCCGCCCCTCGTTTGACAACGGTTTTCATCTTCCCTAATCATGGTGCGCATGCTCAAGATGTCCGTGACGTGCCTCGGTGCCGTGCTCAGCGGTTGCCTCCTCAGCGGCTGCGGCGGTGCGCCGGCAGGCGCCGGGGGCACCTCCGTCGTGGCCGCGTTCTACCCGTTCGCCTACGTCGCCGACCGCGTCGCGGGCGCCCACGCGTCGGTCACCAACCTCACGTCGACCGGCGCGGAGCCTCACGACCTCGAGCTGGCACCGCAACAGGTGGCCGAGCTGGCGCAGGCCGACGTGGTGATCTACGAGCCCGGCTTCCAGCCCGCGGTCGACGACGCGGTCGAGGAGAACGCCGAAGGCACCGTGGTGGAGGTGACCGACGTGGCCGGAGCCATCGCACCCGAGGACGAGCACGTCGCAGACACGCACGGGCACGACCACACCGACCTCGCGGGCGACCCGCACCTGTGGCAGAACCCCGTGAAGCTCGCCGCGGTGGCCCGCGAGGTGGCCGGGGCGCTGGCCCGCGCCGACCGCGACCACGCGGCGGGCTACCGCCGGAATGCGGGCCGGCTGTCGCGGGACCTGCGGGCCCTGGACCGCGAGTACGCCCGTGGGCTGGCCGACTGCGAACGCCGCACGGTCGTCACCAGCCACGCCGCGTTCGGCCATCTGGCCGACCGCTACGGGCTGCAGATGGTGCCCATCGCGGGGGTCAGCCCGGACGCCGAGCCCAGCCCGGGCCGACTGGCCGAGCTGCAGCGGCTGGTGACCCAGCGAGGGGTCACCACGGTCTTCACCGAGACGCTGGCAAGTCCGGCGCTGGCCCGCACGCTGGCCGACGAGGTCGGCGTGCGTACGGCGGTGCTCGACCCGATCGAGGGGCTCAGCGACGCCACCGCCGACGAGGACTACTTCTCGCTGATGCGGTCCAACCTGAGGGCGCTGCGCCGGGCGAACGGATGCTCATGACCGCTCCCCTCGCGCTGCGCGAGGCCGCCGTCGCACTCGGCGGCCGTCCGGTGCTGCGCCACCTCGACCTGGCCATCGACCAGGGCGACGTCGTGGCGCTGCTCGGCAGCAACGGGTCCGGCAAGTCCACGCTGGTGCGCGCCGCCATGGGGCTCCTGCCGTTGTCCCGGGGCCAGGTGGAGCTGTTCGGCACTCCCCTGCCGAAGTTCACCTCCTGGCAGCGCGTCGGCTACGTCCCCCAGCGTGCTGCCGCCGCGTCCGGCGTACCCGCCACCGTCTGGGAGGTCGTGGCCTCCGGCCGGCTGGCCCGGCGCCGCCTGTTCCGGCCGCTCAGCAGCCGTGACCGCGCGGCGATCGACGCCGCGCTGGAGTCGGTCGAGCTCGCCGACCGGCGTGACGACGGCGCCGCCCTGCTCTCCGGCGGGCAGCAGCAGCGTGTCCTGATCGCCCGGGCACTGGCGGGTGAGCCGGACCTGCTCGTGCTGGACGAGCCCACGGCCGGAGTCGACCTGCACAGCCAGTACGAGCTGGCCAACAGCCTGCAGCGCGTCGCCGCGAGCGGCGCGACCGTCCTGCTCGTCGCCCACGAGCTCGGAGCGCTCGGGCCGCTGATCGACCGCACAGTCGTGCTCCACGACGGCCGGATCGTGTACGACGGCGAACCACGGACCGCCACCGACGGACACACCTTCCACGACCACGCCCATCCCGAGCGGCCCACGGGTCCGACCATCCTCGGCAGCGGGTGGCAGCTATGAACCTGCTCGACCTCGAGTTCATGCAGCGGGCACTGCTCGCCGCCCTCGTCACCGGGCTCGCGGCACCGGCGGTCGGCACCTACCTGGTGCAGCGCCGGCTGGCGCTGCTCGGTGACGGCATCGGCCATGTCGCCGTCACCGGGGTGGCCCTCGGTGTGCTGACCGGGCAGGCGCCCATGCTCACCGCAGTGGTCGTGGCGGTGCTCGGAGCGCTGGCGATCGAGCTGATCCGGGCGCGCGGCCGGACCAGCGGCGACGTCGCCCTGGCGTTGCTGTTCTACGGCGGCATCGCCGGTGGCGTGTTGCTGATCGGCATCGCCGGCGAGAGCCCCGCGAGCCTGCAGTCGTACCTGTTCGGCTCCATCGTCACGGTGTCGGCGGGCGACCTGGTCACGGTCGCCTCGCTCGCCGTCGTCGTCGTCTTGCTCGCCCTCGGTCTGGCCCCGCAGATGTTCGCGGTGTGCCAGGACGAGGAGTTCGCGAAGGTGCAGGGCCTCGACGTGCGCCTGTACAGCGTGCTGCTGTCGGTGATGGCGGCCGTCACCGTCACCGTGGCCATGCGCACCGTCGGCCTGCTGCTGGTCTCCGCGCTCATGGTCATCCCCGCAGCCACCGCGCAGCAGCTCTTCCGCGGCTTCCGGATCACCCTGCTCAGCGCGATGGGGATGGGCACGCTGGCCAGCCTGGGCGGGGTGACGACGTCCTTCTATCTCGACGCCGCCCCCGGCGCCACCATCGTCATGCTGGCGCTGGGAGGCTTCGTCGCCACCTGGCCGCTCGGCGCGGCGATCCGTCACCGCCGGCGACTCGCCGCGCCGTTCGAGGACGCGGACCCGTTCGCCGTACCCTCGCCGCACGCGACCGAGTCACATCCGCACGAGCACGGTGAGCACTGCGGCCATCCCGCCGTGGTGCACGGTGACCACGTCGACTACGTGCACGACGGACATCGCCACGCCCGGCATGGAGATCACTATGACGAGCACTGAGCTGCGGCCCACACGCCAGCGCCGGGCGGTCTCCGCGGCGCTGGACTCCATCGACGACTTCCGCAGCGCGCAGGACATCCACACGCTGCTCAAGCAGCGCGGGGAGACGGTGGGCCTGACCACCGTGTACCGGACCCTGCAGGCGCTGGCCGACTCCGGCGAGGTCGACGTGCTGCGCACCAGCGAGGGCGAGGCGCTGTACCGGCGGTGCAGCGACGGCCACCACCACCATCTGGTGTGCCGCGACTGCGGCCGCACCGTCGAGGTCGCCGGACCCACGGTGGAGCGCTGGGCCGACCGGGTGGCGGCCGAGCACGGGTTCCGCGACGTCAGCCACACCCTGGAGATCTTCGGCACCTGCCGCTCCTGCGACTGACCCCTTCCCCGTTGACCGTGACGTTCGGGACGGACACTCCGGTGTGTCGCGTCGGCAACGTCACGGTCAGGCTCGGTCAGTCGGACGAGTCGTCGACGGCGCCGCCGTAGCGGCGGCTGCGTCGGGCGTAGGTCTCGACCGCCTCCCACAGGCTGCGCCGGTCCACGTCGGGCCACAGCTCGTCGGAGAACACCATCTCCGCGTACGCGGCCTGCCAGGGCAGGAAGTTCGAGGTGCGTTGCTCCCCGGAGGTGCGCCAGAACAGGTCCACGTCCGGCATGTCGGGCTCGTCGAGGTAGCGCGCGAACACCTTCTCGTTGACGCGGCCGGGGTCGACCCGGCCGTGGGCGACGTCTCGGGACAGCGCGGCCGCCGCGTCGGCGATCTCAGCGCGCCCGCCGTAGTTGACGCACATCGTCAGCGTGAGCACGTCGTTGTCGCGCGTGAGCTCCTCGGCGGTCTGCAGCTCCTTGACCACGCTGGCCCACAGCCGCCGTCGGCGGCCGGCCCAGCGCACCCGCACGCCGAGCGCGTGCATGTCGTCACGGCGACGGCGGATCACGTCCCGGTTGAAGCCCATGAGGAAGCGCACCTCCTCGGGTGAGCGCTTCCAGTTCTCGGTCGAGAAGGCGTACGCCGACACGTGCTGCACACCGATCTCGATGGCACCCTCGACCACGTCGAACAGCGCCGCCTCGCCCATCTCGTGGCCGCGGGTGCGGGGCAGCCCGCGCTCGTTCGCCCATCGGCCGTTGCCGTCCATCACGATCGCGACGTGCCCCGGCACCAGGTCCGCGGGGATCGCCGGCGGTCCGGCACCCGAGGGATGAGGAGCCGGCGCCCGCACGGCGGCCGGCGTCGCGCCCGACGGGCGGCTGCGGCGGACGACGTTCCTTCCGCGGCGGTGGGGAGTCGGCACCGCCTCATTGTGTCGGACGTGCACACCTGAGGCCGTGGTGGCATCCTCTACCCCGCAGGAGCCGACCCGACCGGCCCCGCGCCTTGGAGGAGACATGGGCAATGCCCGCCAGCGCATCGAGCAGCAGCTCACCATGCTGTTCCGGCGTGCTCAGCGCGTGCACCTCATGGGGAGCCACGCCGAGGTCGAGCTGGACCGCTCCGCGTACGCGATCCTGTGCCGGCTCGACGACGAGGGGCCACAGCGCCTCGGGGCCCTCGCCAGCACCTTCGGCCTGGACCCCTCGACGATCACCCGCCAGGTGCAGTCGCTGGAGCGCGCCGGCCTGGCCGAGCGCAGCACCGACACCCGTGACCGCCGGGTCAGCCTGCTGTCGCTGACCGACTCGGGGCTGCACGCCGTGCGGACCACGCGCCAGCACCGGCGTGACCAGCTGAACGACGTGCTCGCGGGCTGGCCGCAGGAGGACGTGGACACGTTCGCCTCGCTGCTGGAGAGGTTCAACCAGAGCCTGGACCACATCCACCCGGAGTGACCGGCGACCGGTCGACGTGCGGCAGGGAGCGTAGCCCCCGCTCGAGATGCCACTGGAGGAACGCGGCGACGAGTCCGTTGGCCTCGCGGCGGTTGCGCTCCGGTGACCGCTCTGCCGTCACCCAGTCGCCGGCGAGCAGCGCTGCGAGCAGGACGACGGTCTCCGCTGCCGGCGATGCCGTCCCCGGCACACGGCAGTGCGGGCACAGGCTTCCGCCGGCGGCGGGACTGAAGCTGCGATGCGGCCCCTCCCGGCCGCAGCGCGCGCAGTCGGCGAACGACGGCGCGTAGCCCGCCACCGCCAGCGAACGCAGCAGGAACGAGTCGAGCACCAGGCCGGCGTCGCGCTCGCGGCGCGAGAGCACCCGCAGCGCCCCGACCAGCAGCAGGTACTGCTGGACCGCGGGCTCGTGCTCCTCGACGACCAGCCGCTCGGCGGCCTCCAGCATCGCGGTGCCGCTCGTGTAGAGCCGGTAGTCGGAGCAGATCCGCTCGCCGAACGGCGCCAGCGTCTCGGCCTGCGTCACCACGTCGAGCGAGCGGCCCTCGGCCAGCTGCAGGTCGGCGTGCATGAACGGCTCCAGCCGGGAGCCGAACCTCGACGACGTGCGGCGTACGCCCTTGGCCACCGCGCGCACCCGCCCGTGCCGCCGGGTCAGCAGCGCGACGATCCGGTCGGCCTCACCCAGCTTCTGGGTGCGCAGCACCACGGCTTCGTCTCGGTACAGGCCCACACGGCGATTGTCCCCCACCGGGAAATTCGGTCGCGTCCGCCGCTCCGGAGGCGGACCATCGAAAAGTCGCGAGCTCCGCGCACACACCGATGACTTCGCGTCCCGACCCGGGTCAGAAGGTGCATGCGCGCCGTCCGCCGCATTGACTTCAAGCCCGGTTGAAGTCGTAGACCGGATGCGTGACGTTCCTGCCGAGGGGAGAAAGCGGATGAGTGAGGCCATACGGACCGAGGGGCTGGTCAAGCGGTTCGGTGACACCACCGCCCTGGACGGGGTGGACCTGCGGGCCGAGACCGGCTCGGTGCTGGGCCTGTTGGGCCCCAACGGCGCCGGCAAGACGACCGCCGTGCGGGTGCTCGCGACCCTGCTCCGACCCGACGCCGGGCACGCCGCCGTCGCCGGGTACGACGTCGTGCGCGACGCCCACCAGGTGCGCCAGCTGATCGGCATGACCGGCCAGTACGCGTCGGTCGACGAGAACCTCACCGGGTTCGAGAACCTGCTGCTGATCGGCCGGCTGCTCGACATCCCGCGGCGCGAGGCCAAGCATCGGGCCCGTGAGCTGCTGGAGAGCTTCGGGCTGGAGGACGCCGCCGGAAAGGCGACCAAGGCCTACTCCGGCGGCATGCGACGGCGGCTGGACCTCGCCGCGAGCCTGGTCGGGCGGCCCCGCCTGCTCTACCTCGACGAGCCCACCACCGGGCTGGACCCGCGCAGCCGCCTCGACCTGTGGGGTCTCGTCCGCAGGCTGGTGGCCTCCGGCGTGACGGTCCTGCTCACCACGCAGTACCTCGAGGAGGCCGACGAGCTCGCCGACGACATCGCCGTGATCGACCACGGCCGGGTGATCGCCACCGGTACGCCGGACGAGCTGAAGGCCAGGACCGGCGCGCAGTACCTCGCCGTGCGGCCGGCCGAAGCGGCGGACCTGCCGATCGTGCAGTCGGTCGTCCACGAGCTGGTCGGTGCCCCGCCCGAGCTGGAGGGCCAGCGGGTCACGGCCCCGGTCACAGACCCGGCTCTGCTTCCGGCCGCCGTACGCCGGCTCGACGACGCCGGCATCGTCATCACCGAGCTGACCCTGCGCAACTCCAGCCTCAACGAGGTCTTCCTCTCCCTCACCGGCCACCGCGCCGACGAGGAGGAGTCCTCCGGCAGCGACACCAAGGAAGGTGCCCTCGCATGACCGCCATCACCGCCGCCGCGCCGTCCGTCGCCGGCCCCGAGCCCGCACCGCGCGTCAGTCTCGCCCAGGGGCTCCGGCAGACCCTCACCCTGGCCTGGCGGACCCTGGTGCAGATCCGCCACAACCCGTGGGAGCTGGGTGACTACAGCTTCCAGCCGATCCTGTTCGTGCTGATGTTCACCTACGTCTTCGGCGGCGCGATCGCCGGCTCTCCCGACGCCTACCTCACGTTCGCGCTGCCGGGCATCATCGTGATGAACATGCTGTTCGTCACGATGTACGTCGGCCTGGGGCTCAACACGGACCTGACCAAGGGTGTCTTCGACCGGCTGCGGTCGCTGCCGTTGGCCCGGTGGGCGCCGATGGCCGGCCGGATCACCGCCGACCTGGTCAAGCAGGCGTGGTCCGTGGTGCTCCTGCTCGCGGTGGGTGCGATCCTCGGCTTCCGGATCGGCACGTCGCTGCTCGAGGTGCTGGGTGCCGTGGCACTGATCCTGCTGTTCGCGCTTGCGTTCTCGTGGGTCTCGGTGCTGGTCGGTCTGCTGGCCAAGGACCCCGAGCAGGTCCAGCTGTTCGGGTTCACGGCGTTGTTCCCGGTCACGTTCGTCAGCACGGTCTTCGCGCCGAGCGAGACCATGCCCGGCTGGCTGCAGCCGGTGGTGGACGTCAACCCCGTCTCGGTCCTCGCCGACGCCGCGCGGGGGCTCATGGTCGGGGGCCCGGTGGTGGAGCCCGTGGTCGGCTCGCTGCTGTGGGCGGGGGCGTTCGTCGTGGTCTTCGCGCCGCTGTCGGTGCGGGCGTTCAAGCGCCGCGTCTGAGCCCGCGGGCGCGGTTGTCCGCCCGAGCCTGTCAGCGGGGCCGGTGGCCGAGGAACGCCACCACCTGCTGGAACGTGGGCCGGTTCTGCCAGTCGAGGGGGCGCACGCCGACCGTGCCCGCGGTGGTGCTGCGGATGTAGTCCTCGCTCTTGTCGTAGCCGAGCCGGGTCACCGACGACACACCCTGCTCGGCGGTCACGCGCGCGGCAGCGGCGCGCAACGACGTACGCAGGCTGCGCCGGCAGGGGCCGAGGTCCCCGCCACCGCAGTACCCGGTGGAGTACGGGCTGCCCACGGTGCGGCCGAGCACCGAGCGCAGGTCCTTGGACACGTAGCCGTACCAGCCGACGTTGTTCCACGCCGAGCCCAGCCCGAGCCGCGGGTGGTCGTCGAGGCCCTCCGGGAGCCGCCGGACGAGCCTGTCGCCCAGCCGGCCGGCGAGCACGTCGTAGGCGACGGAGTGGTCGCCGTCCTCCCACCAGGCGTCGAACAGCGCGATCGCCTGCTCGTGCGCGTACCGGCCGTCGCGGTCGCGGTCGACCCGGTGGGCCCCGTCGGCCAGCCAGGCGCGCAGCAGGCCGCGGGCGGCCGACGTACGACGGTCGTCGCCGATCACCCGCAGCAGCAGCGGCAGGGTGTGGCGGGCGCGGGAGTCCACGGTGGCGGCGTCCTGCACGATGCCGGCGACCTGCGGCAGCGTCACGGTCCGGTCGCCGCCGGTGGCCCGCTCGATCCGGTCCGACAGCGCGAGGCTGCGGTAGACGGGGCCGTAGCCGTAGACGCCGTCGGCGGCGGAGAAGCCCGGGGCGGTCTTGTTGTTCCAGCTCACCAGGTGTCCGCTGGGTGGGTTGACCTGCTGCGGGTGCCGCTCCTGCGGGAGCCAGCCCTGCCAGTCGAAGGTCGCGTCCCCCCAGCGCGGCAGGTCGAAGTCGACGTCGGCGTCGCGCAACGGAAGTCGGCCTGACGAGAAGTAGGCGATGTCGCGGTCGTCGGCGTAGAACCAGTTGAACGTGTAGTCGATGGCGCTGACGGCGTCCTCGAAGCTCTCGGCGTCATTGACGAAGCCCGGGTCGTTGAGACGGGCGAAGCCCAGCACCGAGTCGACCTCGTGGTGGTAGGTGCTGCGCTGCAGCGCGACCGCCACCGGCGTGCCGTCGACCGTGGTTCGGGTCTGCACGATGCCGTGGTGGGTGCGCAGCACCAGGAACTCGTAGGTCTGTGGTGGCCCAGGAGCCGCAACGTTGGGCACGGCAGTCTCCCGGTGCACGAAGCGGTCCATCGGCACGCAGTCACCCGCGCGCAGGTAGTGCTCGGACTCGACCGTGGGCCGGCTGCCGTCGGGCTCGCACAGACGCTCGACGACGGTGTCGACGTTGTCGTTGCTGGCCGACGTCGCCGACCATGCGTAGTCGACGCCGCGGCCGAGCTGCACGATCAGGTTGGTGCCGGCGAAGGAGACGCCGCGGGCCTTGATGTGGGGTCCGACGAGCACCTGCTCGGTGAGCAGCTGGGGGGTGAAGTAGCCGGTCTGCGGCCCGAAGACCGCGACCGGGTGCCCCGAGCGGGTCTCGTCGGCGCCGACCAGCAGGGCGTTGCTCATGCCACCGGGCACCAGCGGGAGGTCGATCGATCCCCGCGGCAGCTCGATGCTCAGGAGCCGTGCCTGCCCGGGACCGCGCAGCTGCTCCAGGCCGGTGGGCAGTTCCGACAGCCCCGGCACGGGGGAGCCGGCCGAGACCGGGTCGCCCGTGCCCGGCGCGGTGGGGCCGTCGAGGTCCGGGAGTGCCACACCGGACTTGGTCTCGTCGACCCGCCCACCGCCGTACGGCGTGCGCACGCTGGAGGTGGTGGGGGCCTCGGTGTCGTTCTTCGACCGGAGGTCGGTGTAGATGCGCCGACCCCGGACGGGGCCGAACCTGGCCTGCAGCCGCTGCAGCCAGATGGCATTGGCGAACTCGTCCCCACCGCCCTTGCCGAAGATGCCGCCGACCAGCGAGGCGACGTAGGTGACGTCGGCCCGGGTCCAGTCGCGTGGCTGCTTCTGCAGCGCGGCGTACTCGACGGGGCAGGAGGGCGCCGCGACCGCAGGGCACATCTCCTCCTGCGCAGCGTTGATGCCGGCGATGAACGCGTCCGCGGACCGCAGGCCTCGCTCCCCGAGCTCGCCGCCGACCTCCGCGGCGGCGTTGCCGATCTGCGCCTGTGCCTCCGCCTCGGTGTAGAAGGCGCTACGCAGCTGTGTCTGGTCCATCGCCAGGTTGGACTCGGTGGCGCCGGCGAACTCGGCGAGCCGGGCGCGGCCGGCGTGCCGTAGGACGTCCATCAGGAACATCCGGTCCTGCGTGGCGGCGTAGCCGGCGCCGAAGGCGGTGTCGGCGTCGGTGTCGCCGGTGATGTAGGGGACGCCGAACTCGTCCCACTCGATGGTGACCCCCGGCCGCGGCTCGGCGCTTCGCACCACCTCGTTGGGCGTGAAGCCGGCGTCCTTGTAGAACCGGTCCAGGTCCGTCGCGCGGATCGAGCCCGGCGCCACGGTGTTGATCGCGTCGTACATCTCGAGCTGGTCGGCGAAGTTCTCCGGGGCGTTCTCCCCCTCCACGGCGACACGGCCCTGCGGGTCGCCCGCCATCACCTTCAGGAAGTCGGTTGCGGTGACGGTGCCGGACTGGCCGGGCGGAAGGATGTTGCGGACGGTGCCGTAGGGGTCCGGGGCGGCCACACCGGCCGCCGTCGGCCCCGCCACCGTCGAGGCGGCGAGCACGGCAGCGGCGGTCAGGGCGGTGGCGGCAAGTACGCGACGCACAGCGGCTCCCTTGTCGAGACTGAGGTCACAACGCCAACGACCCCTGGGCGCCGGGGGTTACGGCCCGGTAACCGGCGGCTGCGGGTTTGACCTCACGCTCGGCGGGCAGGGACGCTAGAACACCCCTTGACCTCTATTCGGGAGGAGCTCCCGTGCTCACCCTTACCGAGAACGCCACCGCGGTCATCAAGACCATCACCGAGAACCAGGAGCAGCCCGAGGGCTCCGGCCTGCGCATCGTCCAGCAGGGCGACGGGCAGGAGGCGGAGCTCGCGCTCACCATGGCCGAGTCCCCGCAGGAGGGGGACAAGGTCGTGGAGGACCAGGGCGCGCGCGTCTTCCTCGAGGAGACTGCGGCCCAGACCCTCGAGGACAAGGTCCTGGACGCGCAGGTCGACGAGTCCGGCGGCGTGCAGTTCGCGCTCGCCGTCCAGCCCGAGGCCTGAGCGGAGGCTCCTCAGCTCCAGGAGACACACACCAGTCTGGCGCGTCACGCCCTACTCGGAGGGCGTGGCGCGTCGTGCTGTGTGCCCTCCGGTGAGGCGCCCCATCCTTTTGACGGCGCCTCAACCGAAGGGTCAGACGGTGCGGTTGACCGCGGAGATGACCGCCTGCAGCGAAGCCGTGACGATGTTGGCGTCCAGGCCGACGCCCCACAGCACCTTGTCGCCGATCGCGCACTCGACGTAGGCCGCCGCGATCGCGTCCCCGCCGGAGGACAGCGCGTGCTCGTGGTAGTCGAGGACGCGCACATCGTAGCCCACCCGGCCGATCGCCTGCTCGAACGCCGCGATCGGGCCGTTGCCCTCGCCCTCCAGCGTGTGCCGCTCACCGTCGACGTAGACGTTGACGCTCAGCGCGTCCCGTCGACCCGACGCCGCCGAGGTGTGCACGGAGTTCAGCGCCAGCGGCTCGCTCCGGTCGAGGTACTCGCGACGGAACAGCCGCCAGATCTCCTCCGACGACACCTCGCCGCCCTCGGTGTCGGTGTGCTCCTGCACCACCCGGCTGAACTCGATCTGCAGCCGACGCGGCAGGTCGAGGTTGTGCTCGGCCTTGATCACGTACGAGACGCCGCCCTTGCCCGACTGGCTGTTGACGCGGATGACCGCCTCGTAGCTGCGCCCGACGTCCTTGGGGTCGATCGGCAGGTACGGGGCTTCCCACGGGTACTCCTCCACGGGTACGCCGGCGTCCGCGGCAGCACGCTCGAGGGCCTCGAGGCCCTTCTTGATCGCGTCCTGGTGCGAACCGGAGAACGCCGTGTAGACCAGGTCGCCGGCGTAGGGGTGACGCGGGTGCACCGGGAGCTGGGTACACCACTCGACCGTACGGCGGATCTCGTCGATGTCGGAGAAGTCGATCATCGGGTCGACGCCCTGGCTGAACAGGTTCATGCCGAGCGTGACCAGGCAGACGTTGCCGGTGCGCTCACCGTGGCCGAACAGGCAGCCCTCGACCCGGTCGGCCCCCGCCATCATCGCCAGCTCGGTCGCCGCCACAGCCGTGCCCCGATCGTTGTGCGGGTGCAGGGAGATGACCGAGTGCTCACGCCGGGTCAGCTGACGGGAGAACCACTCGATCTGGTCGGCGTAGACGTTCGGCGTGGACATCTCCACAGTCGCGGGCAGGTTGAGGATGATCTCGCGGCCCGGACCCGGCTGCCACACGTCGGACACGGCCTCGCACACGTCGACGGCGAACGGCAGCTCGGTGCCGGTGAAGATCTCCGGGGAGTACTGGTAGCCGAAGTCGGTGTCGGACAACAGCTCCTCGGCGTACTTCATCACCATCTCGGTGCCGCGTACGGCAATCGCGCGGCACTCGTCCTTGTCGAAGCCGAAGACCACCCGGCGGAACAGCGGCGCGGTCGCGTTGTACAGGTGCACGTTGGCGTGCCGCGCACCGACGAGCGACTGGATCGTCCGCTCGATGAGGTCCTCCCGCGCCTGGGTCAGCACCGAGATCGTGACGTCGTCGGGGATGAGCTCCTGCTCGATGAGGTCACGGACGAAGGAGAAGTCGGTCTGGCTGGCCGACGGGAAGCCGACCTCGATCTCCTTGTAGCCCATGTTCACCAGCAGCTCGAACATGCGCCGCTTGCGGACGGGCGTCATCGGGTCGATGAGCGCCTGGTTGCCGTCCCGCAGGTCGGTCGACAGCCAGCGGGGCGCGGCGGTCACCTGCTGCTGGGGCCACGCCCGGTCGGGCAGGTCGACGGGCGGGTAGGCGCGGTAGCGCTGGACGGGCATACCGCTGGGTTGCTGGGGTTGGACTGCCATGGGGTTTCCTCGCTGAGTGTGCGTCGGCGTCGCCGGACACTGTGTCGCTGGACCACGGGTCGTTGGACCACGGCGAAACTCCGCGGCGAGGGAGCCCGGCTCTACTTAAGCCTCGCCGCGGCAGCGAAGAAGCAGCCCGTGCAGGGCGGATGCGTACCGCATGAGGGTCACCACCGTACCAGCATCGAAATTCGCTGGCACCCGCATCCCGCCGGTGGTCGACTGGTGAAATGCAGATCCAGACCGTGCGCACGGCCGACCTCGACGTCGACGCCGCCGAGGAGCTGGCCGCGCTGCACAACCGTGCGAACGCCGTCGACGCTCCCCACGAGCTGGTGGAGACCGCGGAGACCATGCTCCTGCGGCTCGTGCACGGCTGGGACGGCGAGGGTGCCGAGCGGCTGCTGGTCGCCCGCGACGACGGCGGTCGGGCGCTCGGGTTCGTCGAGCTGGAGATGCCGATGCGGGAGAACCGTGGGCTGATCTGGTTCTCCGGCCACGTCGACCCGCCCGCCCGCCGGCAGGGCGTCGGCTCGGCCATGATGCGGGCGGTCACGCAGGTGTGCGGCGAGGTCGGCCGCGACCTGCTGATGAGCGGGGCCTGGGAGGACTCCCCGGGGGTGGCCTTCCTGCGGCACCACGGGCTCGAGCAGGCGTCCGTTGCCGCGAAACGCCGGCTGTATCCGCACCTGCTGCCGCGTCCGGGCGACGAGGAGCTGCTCGACGCGGCCCGGGAGGCTTCGGCGGGATACCGGCTGCTGCGCCTGGTCGGCCCGCTGCCGGAGACGCTGGTCGAGCAGATGGTGGCCACGGCGGCCGCCATCAACGACGCGCCCCTGGACAACCTCGAGCTCGAGGACGACAACATCACCGCCGACCGGCTGCGCCGCTACGACGCCACGCAGGCCACCCTGCACCACCGGCTCTACCGCGTGGTCGCGCTGGACGCCGACGGAACGCCGGCAGCCCACACCGTCGTCGCGGTCGACGGGTTGCGGCCCTACCATGCCGAGCAGCACGACACCACCGTGCGCCGCGAGCACCGCGGACATCGGCTGGGCTTGCGTCTGAAGCTGGAGATGCTCGCGTGGCTGCGCGAGGCCGAGCCCCAGCTCACGCAGGCGGACACCTGGAACCAGGCCAGCAACGTCCACATGATCGCGGTCAACGACGCGCTCGGCTGCGTGGTGGTCGGGCGTGAGGTGGAACTGCAGCGGCACGTGGCCGTGGCGAACCGGCCGGGCGCGTCCACTCGGGCCCGCCCGGCCGGCTCCTCCGTCCTCACCGACGGGCTGCGTACACCAGGTTGAACGGCGTCTCCGCGATGCGGCGGAAGTCACCGAAGCCGGCGCTCTGGAACACCTCCCGGATCCGCGCCTCACCGGCCTGCGCGCCGAGCGCCTCCCCGTTCTGCGAGATGGCGTTGGGCGTGCACAGCAGGGTGGATGCCGCGTAGTAGACGGCGCCGATCGGGTTCAGGTTCTCCTCGATGGTGTCCCCGGCACGCGGCTCGACGACGAGCACCGCGCCGTCGGGTGCGAGCACGTCCCGGACCGCCTCGCAGGCCAGGTCCGGACGGCCCATGTCGTGCAGGCAGTCGAAGAACGTCACCAGGTCGTAGGTGCCGTCGATCTGCTGCGCCGTTCCGACGTCGAACTTGACCCGGTCGCTGACGCCGGTCTCGGCGGCCCGTTTGCGGGCCTCCTCCACCGAGGCCGGGTGCGGGTCGGTTCCCAGGAACGTGGAGGCCGGGTACGTCGTCCCCATCAGGATCGTCGACGCGCCGTGCCCGCACCCGAGGTCGAGCACCCGGATGCCGCTGCTCAGCCGCGCCTCGAACCCGTCCAGCGCGGGGATCCACTCCTGCGCCAGGTAGTTCAGGTAGTTCGGCCGGAAGAAGCGCTCCGTGCCCGGGTAGAGATCGTGGTCGTGCTCCCCCCACCCGATCCCCTCACCGGTGCGGAACGCCTCGGTCATCCGGTCGGTCGAGTGGACCGCGGCGAGTCCCACCTGGAAGGCGCCGGCGACGAACGCCGGGCTGTCCTCGTCGGTGAGCGCGACCGCGTGCTCGACCGGAAGGCTGTACCGCTGCTCGCCCTCGTACCGCAGGAAGCCCTGCGCGGCCTGCGCCCCGAGCCACTCCCGCACGTAGCGCTCGGAGGTACCGGTGCGCTCGGCCAGCGTCCTCGACGTGATCGGCTTGCCGTCGGCCATCGCCCGGTACAGGCCGAGCCGGTCACCGATGACGACCATCGAGCCGGCCAGGAGCGACCCGACGTCCCCCACCGCCTTGTGCACGAACTCCATCAACTTGTTCTCGTCCATCTGCCCTCCCCTGAATCGACTGCCGCGAGCGTGGTCGCCCGCACAGTAAGCCTCACGCCGCCCGACCGTGCCGGTCATGGGGCCGGTGCCCCATCTCCTCGTCCGGAGCCCGACCGGGCCTGGGACCGCTGTCCCAGCCGCGCTCAGGAACGGCGCTGTCCGTTGGCACGACTGCCCAGCCCGGCGTCCCGGGCCGTCACGATCGCCTCGGCCCTGGTGCCGACGCCGAGCTTGTCGAACACGTGGGTGATGTGGTTGCGCACGGTCTTCGGGCTGATCACCAGCCGGTCGGCGATGGCGGCGTTCCCCAGGCCGGCGGCCACCAGCTCGACCAGCTCCTGCTCCCGCGGGGTGAGCTGGGGGAACGGGCGGGCAACCGGGCCGGCATCCACGCTGAGAATGCCGTGCAGCTCGTCCAGGAAGGTCCGCCACGCCGGCTCGTCGGCCAGGAAGAGGTGGTTGTTGGTCTCCAGCGGCACGAACGTGGCGCCGGGGATGGCAGCCGACAGCTCGCACCCGGCCTCGAACGGCACGAACGCGTCACCGCGGGCGTGCATGACCAGCGTGGGGGTGTTCAGCGCGTGCGCGTCGTCGGTGACGTCGATCGACGTACAGGTGCGGTAGGACCTGACCGCGGCCTGGGGCGATGCCGACCAGCGTTGCAGGTCGTTGAGCCAGCGCATCTGCGCCGGAGTCCCGTCGGGGATCAGGCGAGTGGTCCACATCTGCCGGACGGCGGCGTTCTCCTCGCCCCAGGAGTACCGCATCACCGTCGCGAGTGCCTCCGTCTCGCCGCGGCGCGCGGGGCTGCGCCGGCCTCGTCCGCGCGCGTACGCACCGCAGAGCACGAGGGCGCTCACCCGCTCGGGGTGGCGGGCGGCGTAGGTGACGGCGATGGGGCCGCCCTGGCTGATGCCGAGCAGCGGGAAGCGCTCCAGTCCGACGGCGTCGACGACCGCCTCCAGGTCCTCCACCCACGCGTCGAGGCTCACCCGCTCCACCTCGCGGTCGGACAGGCCGGTGTCCCGGCAGTCGTAACGCACCACGCGGTGGCGCGCGCCGAGGGCGGTGAGCCTGGGCTGCCAGATCGGGCTTCGCCAGTCGTGCTCGAGGTGGGTGAGCCAGTGGGCGACCTTGACCAGCGGAGGCCCGTGACCGTGCGTCGCGTAGGCGATGCGCGTGCCGTCACGCGCGCGGCAGAAAGCGATCCTCTGGTCCACGACGTGCCACCCCTCCCCCTGACACCCTTCCCAAACTAGACCCGGTACGGGTGGTGCGGAAAGGGTGCGCCCGGTTGACGTGTCGGCGCACGCGGGTAGAACGGGCTGCATGAGCGGAGCTCTTGCCACTACCAGCGCCTGCCTTTTCGTGCCGCCGTTCGTGCTGGAGGCACTGGCCAGCCACACCGACGACACCGAGCTGGCCGGGCGGGTCCGCCACACCCTGCACACCGATGCGCTGCTGCGGGCCCAGCGCACGCACGCGGTCCCGCCACCCGCGGAGACCACGGTGGAGCGTCCGCGGCGCACCGTGTACTCCGCCGACAACTCCAGCACGCTGCCGGGACGCCCGGTGCGGGCGGAGGGCGAGCCCGCCACCGGTGACCCCGCCGCCGACGAGGGCTACGACGGGGTGGGAGCGGCCTGGCACCTGTTCCAGGGCGCCTACTCCCGCGACTCCTTCGACGACTCGGGTCATCCGCTGCACGCGACCGTGCACTACGAGCGCGACTACGCCAACGCGTTCTGGGACGGCCGCCAGCTCGTCTTCGGCGACGGTGACGGGCGGGTGTTCGAGCGCTTCACCAAGTCGCCCGACGTGATCGCACACGAGTTCACGCACGGGGTGGTGCAGCACACCGCGGCGCTGGCCTACACCGGTCAGTCCGGTGCCCTCAACGAGAGCGTGTCCGACGTGTTCGCCGCGCTCACCGTGCAGCGCACGCTCGACCAGGCCGCCGACGAGGCGACGTGGCTCATCGGGGAGGAGATCTTCACCCCTTCGGTCAACGCCACAGCGCTGCGGTCGATGAAGGCGCCTGGCACGGCGTACGACGACCCGCGGCTCGGCAAGGACCCGCAGCCGGCGACCATGGCCGACTACGTGGAGACCAGCGAGGACAACGGCGGAGTGCACATCAACTCCGGCATCCCCAACCACGCCTTCTACCTCGCGGCCACCGCGCTCGGCGGCCGCGCCTGGGAGCGGGCCGGTGCGGTCTGGTACGCCGCGCTCACCGATCCCAGACTCGGCGAGAACGCCGACTTCGCGCGCTGGGCCGCGATGACCGTCGACGCGGCGGGACGCCTGGTCCGCGGTGCGTGTCCAGCCGGCCGACCTCGACGCCCCTGCACCGGCCGCACCGGCCGGCCCCCCACCGGTCCCGCCACCGGCGCGCGGACGCGAGGTGACCGTGCGGCGCAGCGGCGGGATCACCGGCGTCACCCTGGAGCGTCGCATCGACACCGCGACCGCCGCCCAGGGCGCGCGGGTGGAGCAGCTGCTCGAGGAGGTCCAGGGGGGCGCGGTGCAGGCCGGCGAGCCGCGGCCGGACCGGTTCGTGTTCGCCATCGACGTCGACGGGGAGACCGTGCGCGTGCAGGAGCCGGACGTCACGCCGGGGCTGGCGGAGCTGATCGACATCGTGCTGCACGGCGACACCTGAGCATGCGCGCCCGGGTTGCCATACGCTGCACCTGAGGCACCCGCATCGAAAGGGCAGCGCCATGACGATCCCGCGGCCCCGCCGCCGCCTGGCGACGCTGGCCGCGCTGGGCGCCGCCATCCTGCTCCCGTCCTGCACCGGCACGGCAGACGGCCCACCGCCCGCCGCGCCGACCAGCTCCGCCGGTGCCGCGCAGCCGCGGCCGAGCACACCGGCGCCCGCGCCGACGCGGGAGCCACCGCCGGCGGAGGGCGAGTGCCGCGGAGTGTCGATCGCCCAGCTGCGCACGATCATCAACGACGAGCCCCCGGTGCCGTGCGGGCGGCCGCACACGGTCGTGACGTTCCACGTCGGGCGGCTGCCGAAGGCCGCCACCAGGGACGCCATCGCCCCCGCAGACGAGGAGATCGAGGCCGCCGCCGACCGGCTCTGCCAGTCCCGGTTCCGCGACCACGTCGGCGGCAGCCGCGCCGACCGCAGGCTGAGCATGCTGACGGCGACATATTTCCTGCCGCCCAGCGAGCAGTTCAACGCGGGCGCGCGCTGGGTCCGCTGCGACGTGTACGCCTACGCGGCCCCCAAGCGCCTCGCCGAGCTGCCCCGCCGCCTCGAGGACGCTCTGGAGCGCAACCGGGCCGCCGACCGCTTCGGCCGTTGCAGCCCGGTCAGCCCCAGCTCGCCGCGGTTCCGGCACGTCGCCTGCCAGGAACCGCACCGGTGGCGGGCCGTGGCGATCCGCGCGGTGGGCCGGCCCAACGAGCGCTACCCGGGTCTGCGGACCGTGCAGAACCGCGCCCGGGACCGCTGCGAGGCCCCGGTGCGCAACTACCTCGGGACGCAGCAGGGCTTCTCCTACGGCTTCGAGGTGCCACAGCGCGACGCCTGGGCCAGGGACGACCGTGTGGCGCTGTGCTGGGCGAGGACCGGCGGGTGACGGCTGGGCCTGCGCGTGCGGCGCCCGGGCGCTGGGCGCTCTCCTGGGCCGCCGTACTCGGCTGCCTGTTGGTGAGCGGTTGCCTGCCGATCATCGGTGACTCCGACGGGACCGACTCCGCTCCGCAGGCCGGCCAGTGCCGGGACACCCCGCAGGCCGTGCTGCCGGAGGCCCACGACCCCACGCCGCCGGTGGACTGCACCGAGCGGCACACGCTGGAGACCTACGCGGTCCTGCGGGCCGACGGTGCGCTCGACGGCGGCAGGCTCGACGCCATGGGCGAGCGGTGCGTGCAGCGCGTCCAGGAGTTCCTCGGCGGCGACTACGAGCCCACCGCGGTGAGCGTCTACTACTTCGGGCCGAGCCGCGCCCAGCGCGCCGACGGCGCGCGCTGGGTGCGCTGCGACGTGGGGGTGGTCACCGACACCGCCTTCGCCGGTGTCCGCCGGCTCACCGGCTCGCTGCAGGACGCCTTCGCCGGCGGGGTGCCGCCGGCGTACCGGCGATGCCTGCACTCGTCACCCGACCCGGTCGCGCCGCAGCCGCTGGTGTCGTGCCAGCAGCCGCACTTCGCCCAGCAGATGCCGACCGCCGTGGACCTCGAGCAGGCGGACGCGGCGTACCCGGGGATGGACCGGCTCGCCGAGCAGGCGCAGGCGGAGTGCGCCCGCACGGTGCGTGCGCAGCTGCCCGAGGCGGGGCAGGCGCTGGTGGTGGTGCCGACCGCCGCGATGTGGCGGGCGGGTGTCCGCACCGCGCAGTGCTGGGCCACCGCCGCTCCCGGCGAGCAGCTCAACGACTCAGAAGCCCAGCCGGCGTAGCTGCTTGGGGTCGCGCTGCCAGTCCTTGGCCAGCTTCACCCGCAGGTCCAGGTAGACCGGCGTGCCCAGCAGCGCCTCGATCTGCCGGCGTGCGCGGGTGCCGACGTCCTTCAGCCGGGCGCCCTTGCGTCCGATCACGATCGACTTCTGGCTGTCGCGCTCGACGAACAGGTTCGCGTAGACGTCCAGCAGCGGCCGGTCCTCCGGGCGTCCTTGGCGCAGCGCCATCTCCTCGACCACGACCGCGATCGAGTGCGGCAGCTCCTCGCGCACTCCCGCCAGCGCGGCCTCGCGGATCAGCTCGGCCACCAGCTGCTCCTCCGGCTCGTCGCTGACCTCGCCGTCGGGGTACAGCGGCGGCCCGGGCGGCAGCCGGTCGACCAGCAGGTCGCTGAGCAGCCCGACCTGGTCGGCGCCGGTCGCCGACACCGGCACGATCTCGTCCCACTCCACCGACAGCTCCCGACCGAGCGCCTCGATCGAGGCCAGGTGCTGCACCATCCGGTCCGGCGTGGCCAGGTCGGACTTGGTGGCGATGGCGAGCTTGGGCGTGCGGCGTACCTTGGCCAGCTCGGTCACCAGGAATCGGTCGCCGGGACCGACACGCTGGTCGGCCGGGAAGCACACGCCGACCACGTCGACCTCCGACCACGTCGTGCGGACGAGGTCGTTCAGCCGCTCCCCCAGCAGGGTCCGGGGCCGGTGCAGCCCGGGTGTGTCGACCAGCACCAGCTGGGCGTCGGGGCGGTTGACGATGCCGCGCACCGCGTGCCGCGTGGTCTGCGGCCGGTCGGAGGTGATCACGACCTTGGTGCCGACGAGCGCGTTGGTCAGCGTCGACTTGCCCGCGTTCGGGCGACCGACGAAGCAGGCGAAGCCGCTGCGGTGCTCGCTCTGCGGTGGCGCTGCCGGGTCGTTCACGGCCGACATTGTTCCGCACGCGCCGAGGAAGTCGGGCGCACCCCGGACTGGGCAGGTCAGCCGAGGCTCGTGTCGACCACGCAGAACACGTTGCCCTCGGTGTCAGCGAGCACGACGAAGTCGGCGTCGTCGGGATAGGACCAGTCGACGCGCTGGGCGCCGAGCGCCATCAGCCGCTCGACCTCGGCCTGCTGCTGCTCGGCGCTCTCGGCGTACAGGTCCAGGTGCATCTTGTCGGACCGGTCCAGCGCGAGGCTGGGCCCGTTGCCGTCCTTGGGTGCGAGGATCACCGAGTCCTCGTCGATGTGCCCGTCGCGGGGCACGTAACCGAGCGCCTTGATCCAGAACTCCGCGGCGCGACGCACGTCCGACACCTGCATCACGACGGTTCCAATGCTCACCATGCGTCGCAGTATGACGCCGCGTGAGCCGTACCGCGGGCGACGCGCGGAGCGGAAGACGCCACCATCGGCTCAGCGCTGCCGGCGCACCAGCACGAACAGTCCGGCCAGGATCAGGCCGGCACCGAGAACCCCGGCCGGCCCCAGCCGTTCCCCCAGAACCAGGACACCGAGACCCGCGGCCACGACCGGTTCGGTGAGCCCCAGCGTCGCGGCGGTGCTCGCGGAGACGCCGCGCAGGCCGGCGTTGAACAGGTGGTAGGCGAGCACCGTCGGGACCACCGCGAGATAGAGGACCGTGGTGACCCCCGCACCGGTCCACAACGCGCCGGGGTCGGTGAGCAGCAGGAACGGCGCCAGCGCCACACCGGAGACGACGAAGATGGCCGCGAGCACGCCCAGTCCGGCGTACCCGGCGGTCACCAGGTGGCGCGACGCGACGATGTAGGTGGCGTACGACAGCGCCGCGCCCAGTGCCGACGCGAGGCCCACGGGGTCGAGGTCGCCGGGACGCCCACCGACCAGGAGCACCAGCCCGGGCAGCGAGATGGCGGTGGCGACGTACCAGGCCCGCGTCACCTGCCGCGTCATCAGGCCGGCGGCGAGCGGTGTGCAACCGATCGCGATCAGCGTGCCGGTGGCGACGTCGATCTGCTCGACCGCGGCCAGGAAGCACACCTGGAACCCGGCCTGCCCGGCGCCGGCGAGGTAGACCCAGCGCTGCCGCCACGCCCGCCACATCGCGGGCCCGTACCGGAGCGTCACGGCCAGCGCGACCATCAGCAGCGCCGAGGCGCCGAGCCGACCGGCGGCGATGCTGGGGGCCGGGATGACCGGCCCGAGGACGCGCGCGGTGCCGACCGTGCCGAACAGCGCCGTACCGGCGACGACGAGCAGTGCGCTCAGCGAGGCGCCGCTGCGGTCGGTCACGTGGTCTCGACGGCGGCGACCTCACCACGAGGATCGGCCCGGAAGACCGGCAGGCCGGCACCCCCGAGGTCGCGCACGGCGTCGACTCCGGCGCCGTCGAGCGCGTCCGCCTCCGTCACCACCGCGGCGGCCTCCAGGCCGCCGACGCCGCTCGACACCGCCATCGCGACCGCCAGCTGCAGCGCGGAGAGCCGCAGGCTCGGCAGCGCGACCGTGGACGCGGCGTAGGTGCGGCCGTCGGTGTCCCGCACCGCGGCTCCTTCCGCCGCCTGGCTCCGCGCCCGCGTCGAGCGCGCGAGCGTGACAATCTTGGCGTTCTCGGGATCGGTCGGTGTCTCGGCCATAGGGCCAAAGGTTAGTGCCGGCGGCCCGCCTGACGCTCCGGCCTACGGGGAGCCCTCGGCGCCGGTCGCCGGCTCGACCTCCGGCTCCTCCGGTGGCGTGGCCACGGACACGATCACCGTGCCCAGCCGGTTGCGCCGACCGGTCGGAGCCTCGGCGACCAGCCGCAGCGAGTCGACCTGGATCTCGGCGCCCGGGATCGGGACACGGCCGAGGTGCTTGGCCATGAGGCCACCGACGGAGTCGACGTCGTCGTCCTCCAGCTCGACGTCGAACACCTCGCCGAGATCGTCCAGCGACAGCCGCGACGGCACCCGGACGGCGCCGTTCGTGAGGTGCTCCACGTCGGTCGACGTCTGGTCGTACTCGTCGCTGATCTCGCCGACGATCTCCTCGAGGATGTCCTCGATGGTGACCAGTCCGGACGTCCCGCCGTACTCGTCGACCACGAGGGCGACGTGCATGCGCTCGGCCTGCATCTCGCGGAGCAGCTCGTCGACCGGTTTGGTGTCCGGCACGAACATGGCGGGTCGCATCACCGACTCGACGCGCTCCGTGGTCTCGGCGTCACGGTTGTCGAAGACGCGTTTGGTGACGTCCTTGAGGTACACCACGCCGACGATGTCGTCGAGGTTCTCGCCGACCACCGGGATACGGGAGAAACCACTGCGGAGGCCGAGCGACATCATCTGCCGCAGCGTCTTGTGCCGCTCGATGAAGATCATGTCGGTGCGCGGAACCATCACCTCGCGCACCATCGTGTCACCGAGCTCGAAGATCTGCTGGATCATGCGGCTCTCGCCGGACTCGATCAGCGAGCTCTTCTCCGCCAGGTCGACCATCTCGCGCAGCTCGGCCTCGCTGGCGAAGGGTCCTTCGGCGAAGCCCTTGCCCGGCGTGAGCGCGTTGCCGATCACGATCAGCACCCGGGGAAGCGGGCCCAGCGCCGTGCTGAGCAGGTGGATCGGGCCGGCGGACAGCAGCGCCACCCGCTCGCTGTGCTGGCGCCCGAGGGTGCGGGGGGCGACGCCGATCACGACGTACGACACCAGCAGCATGCCCACGATCGCCACGACCAGCTCCAGCCAGCGGGGTCCGATCGTGTCGAGCACCGCAATCGTCACCAGGACGATTGCCGCGATCTCGGCAGCGAGCCGCAGCAGCAGCGCGGAGTTCAGGTAGCGAGGCGGATCCGTGGCGATGCGCACCAGGCGCGACGAGCCGGACCGTCCCTCCTCGGCGAGCTCGTCGGCGCGGACCCGCGAGATCGACGAGACGGCGGCCTCCGCGCTGGCGAACAGACCGGCGACGAAGACCAGGACGGTCGCGACCACGAGCAGGATCACCGCGTCAACGGTCATCCGGCCCCTCCCCGAACCGGTGCGCACGCCGCGGGTCCTGCCACTCGGCCAGCAACCGCGCCTGCAGCGCGAACATCTCGCGCCGCTCGTCCGGCTCGGCGTGGTCGTAGCCCAGCAGGTGCAGGGTCCCGTGGATGGTGAGCAGGTCGACCTCCTGCTGCGGGGTCTGTCCGTTGGCCGGTGCCTGCTCGGCGGCGACCTGCGGGCACAGCAGGATGTCGCCGACCGTGCCCTCCTCGTACTCCTCGCCGTCCGCCCCCGGGCGCAGCTCGTCCATCGGGAACGCGAGAACGTCGGTCGGCCCCTGCTTCTGCATCCACTTCTCGTTGTAGCTCGCGATGGTGTCGGGGTCGACGAGCTTCAGGCACAGCTCGGCCTGTGGATGGATGCGCATGCTGTCGAGCACGTAGCGCACCAGCCGGCCCAGCTGCGCGACATCGGCCTCCGACCCGGACTCGTTCAGCACCTCGATGCTCATCGCCGCTCCGTTCAGCGTCGCGCCCGCTGACCGTCGGTCCGGGAGTCGGGCCGGTCGGCCTCGTAGGCGTCGTAGGCGGCGACGATCCGTCCGACCAGCTTGTGGCGCACGACGTCGTGACTGGTCAGCCAGGAGAAGTGCACGTCGTGCAGCCCGGTGAGGATCTCCTGCACCACGCGCAGGCCGCTGTGCGTGCCGGTAGGCAGGTCGACCTGGGTGACGTCGCCGGTCACCACCATCTTCGAGCCGAAGCCGAGCCGGGTGAGGAACATCTTCATCTGCTCCGGCGAGGTGTTCTGCGCCTCGTCGAGCACGATGAACGCGTCGTTGAGCGTCCGCCCGCGCATGTAGGCCAACGGCGCCACCTCGATGGTGCCCGCGGTGAGCAGCTTGGGAATCGACTCCGGGTCGATCATGTCGTGCAGCGCGTCGTAGAGCGGCCGCAGGTAGGGGTCGATCTTCTCCGACAGCGTTCCCGGCAGGAAGCCCAGGCGCTCGCCCGCCTCGATGGCCGGCCGGGTCAGGATGATGCGGTTGATGTCCTTGGCCTGCAGCGCCTGCACCGCCTTGGCCATCGCCAGGTAGGTCTTGCCGGTGCCGGCGGGCCCGATGCCGAAGACCACGGTGTGCTTGTCGATCGCGTCGACGTACCGCTTCTGGTTCAGGGTCTTGGGACGAATCGTGCGGCCGCGGTTGGAGAGGATGTTGTGGGTGAGTACGTCGGCGGGACGCTCGGCGCTCTCCAGCCGGAGCATCCGGATCGTGTGCTCCACCATCTCCGCGCTCAGCCCCTGGCCGGTGCGGACCATCGCGACGAGCTCCTCGAGCAGCTTCTCGACCGCGCGGATCTCCTCACCGGTCCCCGAGAGCGTGACCTGGTTGCCGCGCACGTGCACACCCGCGTCGAAGTCGCGCTCGATGATCCGGAGGAACTCGTCGTTGGGCCCGAGGAGGGCCACCATCGGCACGCTTGCCGGGATCACGACCTGGATCTGCGGAATCGCTGTCTCTGCCATCGGCGGCCGAAACGGCCGGCCTCCCGTCTGTCGGTTGCTGCTGCCCTACCCATGCTAGTCGAGCGGCCCAGCCGGGCGCGCCGCGTTTACCGGGCACCGCCGCCGGGTCTCACCCGGGCGGCCAGGCCAGGGAGCGGCCTCCGAGAACGTGCGCGTGGCAGTGGAACACGCTCTGCCCCGCCTCGGCACCCGTGTTGAACACGATTCGGTGGGCGTCCAGGCCGTCCGCCTCCGCGACCTGGGCGGCCAGCCGCAGCACCGCCCCCAGCGCGGTGGGGTCCGCGGCCGCGAGGTCGCCGACGTCGGCGTGGTGGTCGCGTGGCACGACGAGCAGGTGAGTCGGCGCCTGCGGGTTGATGTCACGGAAGGCGACGGCCCGGTCGTTGTCCGCGGTGATCTCCGCGCCGGCCTCTCCGGCGACGATCTTGCAGAACAGGCAGTCGGGGTCACGCGTCATCGGGGCTCCTCCACGGTCGTGTGGCCCTGCTGGGCCGTGTCGGTGTCGCGTGGGTCACATCGTGTCATGTAAACCGAATCGGGCTGCCGCGCGTCGTATGCGTGTGACAGTTCACCTGTGGGAGGCCGGCGGGTCCGCCGGCACGGCCGAGCCGAAGGGCACCGCGATGTCGTCACCGAGTACGTGGAACGCCGACGAGGCGGTGACGTCGTTGTATGCCGCGCACTACCGCTCGCTGGTCCGGTTGTCGGCGTTGCTGCTGCGTGATCCCGGCGAGGCCGAGGAGGTCGTCCAGGACGCGTTCGTCGCGATGCACGGCCGCTGGAAGCGCCTGCGGGAGGCCGACAAGGCGGTGGCGTACCTACGGCAGACGGTCCTGAACCGCTCCCGCTCGGCGCTGCGGCGTCGCGCCGTCCGCGAGAAGCACGCGCCGGCACCGCCGGCGTACGCCCCCAGCGCCGAGCACCAGGCGCTGCTCACCGAGCAGCACCACGCGATCGTGGCCGCCCTCCGCACGCTGCCGGACCGGCAGCGTGAGGCCATCGTGCTGCGCTACTACGCCGACCTCCCCGAGGCCGACACCGCGCTCGCCATGGGCGTGAGCCGCGGAGCCGTCAAGAGTCACACGTCGCGCGGGATGGCCGCGCTGCGCCGGCACATCGAGAACGTGGAGAAGCAGTCATGGTGAAGCAGTTCACGGGTCCGGGCCGGGGCGGGGACGAGTTCGAGGACCGGGTACGGGAGGCGTTGCGGCGCGACGCCGAGCAGGTCGAGCCCGCGGGCGACGGCCTGCGCGAGATTCGGCGGCGGACCGCCCTCGCGGCGCGAGGGTCGCGGCGCAGGTGGATGGTCACCGGTGCCGCCGGTCTCGCGACGGCGGCGGCCGTGGCCGGTGCCGTGGTGGTCTCGGGGAACCTGGTCGAGCCGACGGCCGCACCGGGCCCGGCGGTCGCACCCGCCACCACCGACTCACCGACTGCGCCTGCGCCGTCCGAGGCGCCGACTCCGACGCTGTCGCCGTTGCCGGGCAACGCGGAGCCGACGCCCACACCGACTCCGTCGACCCAGGAGCCCAACGAGACCCCCGAGGCGCAGAAGCAGACCGCGCCGCCGGCGCCGGTCGTGCAGGAGATGACCGTGCCGGTCTACTACCTCGGCGGCACCACCAACGGCCAGCGGCTGTTCCGCGAGTTCCACGCCGTCCGGACCAGTGACCCGAGGGCGGTCGCCGCACTGAACCAGATGCTGGGTCAGCGCGCCGCCGACGACGACTACACGTCCCCGTGGGCGGCAGGAAGCCGGGCGCGCTCGGTCGAACAGGCGGCGGGCCAGATCACCGTCGACCTGTCCGGCGAGGCGCTGGCCACGTCCGTGCCCCGGCAGACGGCCGACCTGATGGTCCAGCAGCTCGTCTACACCGTGCAGGCGGCCCTGCAGTCGACCGACCCCGTACGGATCCTGGTGGACGGCGAGCAGGTCTCGGAGATCTCCGGCTCGCCGGTCTCCGCACCGGTCGCCCGGGCCGACCAGCTCCTGGTGCAGGCGCTGACCTGGGTCACCACGCCGTTCGAGGGGGCGACGGTGGGCCGGACGTTCCGGGTCGAGGGCGTCGCGAACGCCTTCGAGGCCACGGTGTCGTGGCAGCTGCTCGACGGCCGCCGGGTCGTCAAGGAGGGCTTCGCGACGGCGGCCGAAGGCATGGCCTTCTCGCCGTACTCGTTCCGGGTCCGGAACGTCGCCCCGGGTGAGTACACGCTGAAGGCCTACCAGCAGTCGGCCGAGGACGGCTCCGAGACCTTCGTGGACACCAAGGCCATCACCGTCAAGTAACCCGACCGGGCGCCCCCGCTGCGAACCCGGTTCAGCGCGGGGGTCCCCTGCGACGCTAGGTTCGT
>DATABY010000130.1:0-1644 GCA_036259355.1 Nocardioidaceae bacterium | reverse complement strand
CGCTGCCCCGTTCATCCCGCCAACGGAGGCCGGGGTCACCGGCGCAGTCCTGTGCGGGTGGGCACTGGGCTGGGCGACGCTGGTCGTGGTTTCGGTGCGGTTTACCGATCAGCCACAGCCATGGGCTGCCGCTCCTGCAGTGTTCATGGCACTGAGCGGCCTCCTCCTGGTGGCGTTCGGCTCCTCGGTGCACGGGGTCCTCAGCTGGGTGTGGCCGCCCGTTTTGCTGGCGCTGGTGATCTGGATGGTCGTCGGGGCCCGTCGGCAGCTTCACAGCGCGAGCCGGCGCTGGCTGCTCTGCCCCTTGCTCGCCGTCCTGGCTCTCGCTTCTGTCGGCGGCGGCTACCAAACCGTGCGGGAAGCGGCCGATGCCAAGGCCAATCCCATGCCGGGTCAGTTGATCGACGTCGGCGGGCACCGCCTGCACCTGAGCTGCACCGGCTCTGGCAGCCCCACCATCCTCCTCGAACCAGCTGCTGGCGGCGTGTCCTCGGACTTTGCGCTGATAGCTGAAGCCGTCGCCGCTGACACCCAGGTCTGCGTCTACGACCGTGCGGGCCGCGGGTGGAGCGACCCGGCCGACATTCCCCAGGACGCCAAGCACATAGCCACCGACCTGCACACCTTGCTGCGCCGCGGAAACGTTCCGGGACCGTATGTCCTGGCCGGCCACTCCTTTGGCGGCCTTTACGCGCTCACCTTCGCCGCCCGCTACCCCGACGAGGTCGCCGGATTGGTGCTGGTGGACTCCACCGCACCGGCATCGGGCGCGAGGACGAACGCAACACCGCCTAGCGACGCGGGCTCCGACGACCTGACGCGCCGTGTCTCCGCGTGGGTGTCGAGCTTAGGCCGCGTGGGATTGGGCCGCCTGGTCGGGGTGCCGACGGCAAGCCATCTCCGTAGCACGATCGACGAGTACGTCCAGGCGAACTCCTCGACCCAAGAAGCGGGATCTCTGCGTGACTTCGGGGACCGGCCCTTGGTCGTCCTGACTGCCGGCACCGGAAGTGACGCCGACTGGTCGGCGCAGCAGGACGCGCTGTCCACCTTGTCCACTGACAGCGTCCACCGCGTAGTCGACGGCGTCGACCATCCAGCGATGGTTACGGACGAGAAGGGCGCAGATGCGACGACTCAAGCGATCCTTGACGTAGTCGCTTCGATCCGCACCGGGCGGCCTCTGGCAGCGCGATGATGCAGGGCCGCAGGTTTAGGGACGATCGCACGCCGATCAGCGCGAGTCGGTCCGACGACGACGACATTGCTGCGCAAAGTCGTCTGAGCGAAGCGCGCATAACTCGGTCGTAGTCGCTCCTCGGCGCGGAGCGTGGCTCGATCGGTCGCACAGCGCCTATGCCGCGATGCTCCCAAAGCAGGCGATCTACCAGACTGATCTACGCCCCGCCGCGTGATGGGCCCGATGCCACCGAATCGTACCGTGCCGGCGACCCCGATGTCCTCGGCGCGACTGATGATCGACGCATCGGTCAGTCCTGGCGGTGGTCAGGTGCGGCCGCCGGCCTCCTGGAGCGTGACCCACTCCTCGAGCCGCGGCAGGTGCTCATCGATGTGCTCCGGGCCCGCTTTCCGGACCCACCATGCCGCCTCGGGAGTGACATCGGGCAGCTCGGCCCAGGCGTT
>DATABY010000129.1:0-2400 GCA_036259355.1 Nocardioidaceae bacterium | reverse complement strand
AGACCACGACGACGTAGCCATCATCCTGGAAGGGCTGCCGGTCCCAGGTGGCCCAGCGCTGCCGGGCGCGCATTCTCACGTCGGCCATGGCCGCGTCGAACGTGTCGAGGGCGAGCGGCGGACAGCCATCCGGGAGGTGGGCGGCATCCAGACCGAATCCAGCCACCAGATGTCCGTTGGCCGCCACATGGGGCGCCAGTGACGAGGCGGTTTCGGTGAGGGTGCCGGGCTCGAGGAGGGGCACGACGTTCCCGGCGAGCAGCACGACGTCGAACTGCTCGTTGAGCCGCAGCTGCGCCAGGTCGGCTATCCGCCAATCCAACGCCGGCCACTCCTGGCGAGCCACCGCGATCATCTCCGGATCCACATCGCATCCGACGACGTCGTAGCCCAGCTGCTCGAGACGGGCAGCCACACGGCCGGTGCCGCATCCCGCATCGAGGACTCGTGCCGGGGCGGCGGTCAGCCCCGTGACGAAGTCGGCCTCTCCGTGGACATCACCGCCGTCGGCCGCCATGGTGCGGAACCGGTCAGCGTAGACCGCCGCGTAGTCCTCGCCACCTTGTTGCCGGGCGATGCGCTGCCACCGGGTACTCATCGGCCCTTTCTACCAGCCAGCGCGCGCCTACGACCTTGGGCTGGTCGGTCGTCTGGACGCGCCGACGCGGCGAAATGACGCACCTCGCGAGGTCGCATCTGGCGCCACCTCAGCCACATACATGGGACACGGGTCCCTGTGCTTGACAACGTGCCGCAGCTTCAAGGCGCATATCGCAGGCAGGGCGGCGGAATCGCTGGGGCGTGGTCATCCCGAGCCCGCGGACCGGACCATACTAACTGTCGGCGCGTGTGAGGATCAGCAAGGCGACGTCGTCCTCCGCGCCGGTGTCACCTATGAGCATGGCCATCACCTCGGCGCAGGCGTGCTCCGACGAGGCGAAGGGGCGGGCCAACACCTCTCGTAGTCGGGCCAGCCCAGTATCGAGGTCGGAGCCGCGTCGTTCGACGAGTCCGTCGGTGAACAGGCACAGCCGCGCCCCGGGCGGTACGGTCAGCAAGGTCTCGTGGCGGCGCGCACCGGGCTGAGCGCCCAAGAGGACGTCTGCGAAAGGGTCGGTTTGCTCCGCGGGGGTGCCGGGCCGGGCGAGAATCGGCGGGAGGTGCCCCGCCGACGATACTCGCGCGGTGCCGTTCCGGGGATCCAACACCGCGTAGATGACGGTGGCTGTCTGCCCGGGCTCGAAGTGCTGAATATTGTGGTCGAGCCGCTCGAGCACTCTGGCGGGGTCGTCGTCTTCCAGTGCATAGGCGCGTAGGACGGTACGCAGCCGCTCCATGATGGTCGCTGCGCGGAGCCCGTGTCCCATCACATCGCCGATAGTGACCCCGAGCATTCCTCCGGGGAGGCCAAAGACGTCGTACCAGTCACCGCCCACGCCGAACTGGCTGCCCGGCACATAGCGCGCGGCAACGTCGAACTCGTCGAAGGACGGCAGCCGCGCCGGTGAAAGACTGCGTTGCAGCGCGGCCGCGGCCACGCGGTCCGAGCGCCCCCGGCCAACCCGTATCGCCAGCGCCGCCCGGTCTGCGACCTGTTCCAGGAGCACAATGTCGTCGGGTGTGAAGCTGCGTGACCGCAGGGTTCCCACGTGTAGGACCCCGAGCAGCACGTCGCCATCCAGCAACGGCACGCCGAGCATGGACTGTACGCCCTTCATCATGAGGACGGGGTTGACCACCGTGGCCGGGCTCACCTCGTCGATGACCACAGCCCGACGCTCCGCGGCGACCCGGCCCGCGAAACCGCGTCCCACGGCAATCCGCGAGCCTTGCCGGACCTCCTCTTCGAGGCCCCGGGCAGCGGTGGCCACCAAGAACTGCTCCGAGTCGTCCAACAGCAGCACGGCCGCTGTATCCGTCGACAGCAGGTCCCGGACCCGCTCGAGGAGTTCTTGCAGAAGTTCGTCCACGTCGAGCCGCGACAGGGCCACGTCCGTAACGACTTCGAGTCGTCGCAGGCGCTCTTCGACACTCGCCGCCTCTGGTGAAGGAGCGACAGGATCGGGTTCACCGGGGGTCGGAAGCACCTGCTTACCCTACGCAGAACCACCAAGCGGCCGTGACACTTTGGCGGTCGCCGGTCACCACGCCACCACCAGGCGCGCAGCGTCGACGTGACACTCCGGCATCGGTCGCCACCTCGGAGACATCAGCGCCCGCCCGATCATCTGGCAGCGAGGCACCCGATCGCCGAGAACGGCACCGCTATGCCAACTGTCTGCGAATTGGGCGCACGCTGAGAGCGGCTTTGTCACTGGCGGCGGGATGACGCAGGTTGGGGAGCACGGACCCACCAGCACCGACCCTTCGTGACTTCATGCGTCTCGGTAGCGCTTCCGG
>DATABY010000128.1:0-10698 GCA_036259355.1 Nocardioidaceae bacterium | reverse complement strand
TGCACGACCTGCCGACCGTGACGCACTTCGTCGCCGGCCTCGGCACCACCGGCACGCTGATGGGTGCCGGGCGGTTCTTCCGCGAGCACAAGCCCGACGTGCGGGTCATCGCCGCCGAGCCCCGGTACGGCGAGCTGGTCTACGGGTTGCGCAACCTCGAGGAGGGCTTCGTCCCGGAGCTGTACGACGACTCGCTGATCGACGGCCGCTTCTCCGTCGGGCCGCGCGACGCCGTACGCCGGGTTCGCGAGCTGCTCGAGCTGGAGGGCATCTTCGCCGGCGTCTCGACCGGCGCGATCCTGCATGCCGCGCTCGGCCAGGCCGCCAAGTCGGTGAAGGCCGGAGAACGCGCCGACATCGTGTTCGTCGTCGCCGACGGCGGGTGGAAGTACCTCTCCACCGGTGCCTACGAGGGCACGATCGACGAGGCCGAGGACCGCCTCGAGGGCCAGCTCTGGGCCTGACGAGGCATCGCGGCTGGTCCGAGGCGAACGACACGCCGGAAGTGGGTAAGACCCGTCACGTGTGGTGTAGGTCGCAGACCGCGGGTCGTGGGGGTGACGCCACGTAGGCTTTCTGTCCGTGGCAGACGCACCTATCGGTATCTTCGACTCGGGCTTCGGTGGACTCACCGTGGCCCGATCGGTGCTGGACCAGCTGCCGCACGAACCCGTGCTCTACCTCGGTGACACCGCTCGGCAGCCGTACGGGCCGAAGCCGATCGGCGAGGTCCGCGAGTACGCCCTGGAGTGCCTCGACCACCTCGTCGACCAGGGCGTCAAGGCCCTGGTGATCGCCTGCAACTCCGCCAGCGCGGCGGTGCTGCGCGACGCTCGCGAGCGCTACCCCGTCCCGGTCGTCGAGGTGATCCTGCCCGCGACCCGACGGGCGGTCGCGGCGACCCGCACCGGTCAGGTCGGCGTGATCTGCACCGAGGCGACGGCCACCTCGATGGCCTACGACGATGCGTTCGCCGCGGCACCGCAGGTCAAGCTGCGCACCCAGGCGTGCCCGCGGTTCGTGGAGTTCGTCGAGCGCGGTGTGACCAGCGGTCCGGACCTGCTCGCCGTGGCTCACGAGTACCTCGACCCGCTGCTCGGCGTCGGGGTCGACACGCTGATCCTCGGCTGCACCCACTACCCGCTGCTCACCGGCGCCATCTCCTACGTGATGGGCGACGAGGTGACGCTGGTGTCCAGCGCGGAGGAGACGGCCAAGGACGTCTACGGGCTGCTCGTCCGGCACGGCCTCGAGCGCGACGACGGGCTGCCCGCGCCGGTGCACCGCTTCCTCACCACCGGCCAGCCGCAGGAGTTCCGTGAGGTCGGCCGACGCTTCCTCGGTCCCGAGCTCGACGCCGTCGACCAGTTTGCGTGGATGCGCCTGTGAAGCTCACGATCATCGGCATGTCCGGGTCCTACCCAGGGCCCGATTCCCCCGCCTCCTGCTACCTCGTCGAGCAGGAGCACGCCGGTGGCGTCTACCGGCTGCTGCTCGACCTCGGCAACGGCGCCCTCGGGCCGCTGCAGCGCCACGTCGACCTCGACAAGGTCGACGCCGTACTCCTCAGCCACCTCCACGCCGACCACTGCATCGACCTGTGCGGTTACTACGTCGTGCGCAAGTACGCCCTCGACGCTCCCTGGCCGCGCATCCCGGTCTACGGGCCCGCCGGCACCGCCGACCGGATGGCGCGGGCCTACGACCTGCCGCTCGACCCCGGGATGCACGAGGAGTTCGACTTCCGCGCGTTCCCGACCGGCACCTTCTCGCTGGGTCCGTTCCAGATCCGCACGACCATGGTGGAGCATCCGGTTCCCGCCTACGCGATGCGGCTGGAGGCCGGGGGCCGCTCTCTGGTCTACAGCGGCGACACCGGCGAGTGCCGGGCCCTGGTCGAGCTCGCCGACCGCGCCGACCTGTTCCTGTGCGAGGCGTCATCCGTCGAGGGGATCGAGCTTCCCCCCGGTCTGCACCTGACCGGCAAGCAGGCCGGCGAGCACGCCACGAGTGCGGATGTCGGGCGGATGGTGCTGACCCACATCCCGCCGGCGATCGACACCAAGCAGGTGTTCCGGGAGGCCGAGGAAACCTACACCGGTGAGCTCGAGGTCGCCCGGCCCGGAGCGATGTACTCCCTGTAGCTCCGACCGAGTGCCGACGTGGCTCCGACCGCTCCGGGCGCGGCACCTTTCGGTCGGTGCTCCTGGGTAGGGTGCCCGGCATGACTCGTGCCGACGGACGACAGCCCTCCGACCTTCGCCCGATCCGTCTCAGCCGCAACTGGCTCGACCACGCCGCCGGCTCGGTGCTCGTGGAGTTCGGCAAGACCCGGGTGCTGTGCGCCGCCAGCGCCTCTCCCGGCGTGCCCCGCTGGCGCAAGGACAGCGGTCTGGGCTGGGTGACCGCGGAGTACGCCATGCTGCCGAGCTCCACGCACACGCGCTCCGACCGCGAGTCGGTCAAGGGCCGGGTCGGTGGGCGCACGCACGAGATCTCGCGGCTCGTCGGCCGGTCGCTGCGCGCGATCATCGACTACAAGGCGATGGGCGAGAACACCATCGTGCTCGACTGCGACGTCCTGCAGGCCGACGGCGGCACCCGCACCGCGGCGATCACCGGCGCTTACGTCGCCCTCGCCGACGCCGTGACCCACCTGCGCAAGGAGGGGCTGCTCAAAGGCGAGCCGCTGACCGGGTCGGTGGCGGCGGTGTCGGTCGGCATCATCGAGGGCAGCCCGATGCTGGACCTCGCCTACGAGGAGGACGTGCGCGCCGGCACCGACATGAACGTCGTGATGACCGGCGACGGCCACTTCGTCGAGGTGCAGGGGACCGCCGAGGGGACGCCGTTCGACCGGGCCGAGCTCAACGCGTTGCTGGACGTGGCCGCGGACGGCTGCGCCGAGCTGACCCGGCTGCAGCAGGAGGCACTGGGGTCGTGACCCGCGTCGTGCTGGCCTCGCGCAACGCCAAGAAGCTGGTCGAGCTGCGGCGTATCCTCGACCCATTGGTACCCGGCGTCGAGGTGCTGGGCCTGGACGCGGTGGCGTCGTACGCCGAGCCGCGCGAGACCGAGTGCACCTTCGACGGCAACGCGCTGATCAAGGCGCGGGCTGCGCTGGCCGCGACCGGCCTGCCGTCGCTCGCCGACGACAGCGGCCTGTGCGTCGACGCGCTCAACGGCATGCCCGGCGTGTTGTCGGCCCGGTGGTCGGGGGTCGAGAAGGACGACCGACGCAACAACGAGCTGCTGCTGGCGCAGCTGCGCGACGTCCCCGACGAGCGGCGCACCGCGCAGTTCCGTTGCTCCGTGGCGTTCTGCGCACCCGACTCGTCTCCGGTAGTGCGCTCCGGGGTGATGTCCGGACGCATCATCCGGCAGATGCGCGGCGAGGGCGGTTTCGGCTACGACGTGGTGTTCGTGCCTGACGGCTACGACATCACGACCGCGGAGATGGACATGACCCTCAAGGACGAGCTCAGCCATCGCGGCAAGTCGCTGCGCGCCATCGCACCGGCGGTCGCGCAGGAGCTCGCTCGCACCTGAGTGGTGCCGATGTGCGGCCGGTGAGACTCGAACTCACAACAATACGGACCTAAACCGTACGCCTCTACCGAATTGGGCTACGGCCGCTTGGGCGCCCCCATCCTAGAGGCCGCCGTAGCGTCCGAAGGGCGCAGCGGGAACATGGACGCATCTCCTCGGAGGTTACGGCGAGATGCCCATCTCGCGGCGCAGCTTGGCGACGTGGCCGGTGGCCTTGACGTTGTACATCGCGCGCTCGACCTTGCCCTCCTCGTCCACGACGAACGTCGACCGGATCACGCCCTCGACGGTCTTGCCGTACATCTTCTTCTCGCCGAACGCGCCGTAGGCCTGCATCACCGACCGGTCCTCGTCGGAGAGCAGCGTGATCGTGAGCCCGTCATTGTCGCGGAACTTCGCCAGCTTCTGGGGCTGGTCGGGGGAGATGCCCACGACCGACAGTCCGGCCGCCTGCAGCGAGTCGAGGCTGTCGCTGAAGTCGCAGGCCTGCGTGGTGCACCCCGGCGTCATCGCGGCCGGGTAGAAGTACACGACCACCTTGCGGCCGGCGAAGTCGCCGAGTGACACGGTGCTGCCGGTGTCGTCGGGAAGGCTGAAGTCGGGCGCCTTGTCGCCGGGTTCGAGCCGCTGATCCGTCACGCCGATGTCTCCGTTCGTCTTGTGCCTGCCGTGGGTGCCGGGCCCCGCGGCCGGTTGCCGCCCGGCCCTACGACGCCCCTCCGCCACCCGCGGCAAGGTCCTTATTGCGAATGATTTGCAACTAACTATGCTGGGCAATACGTGCTCGGTCGAGTACGGGGGACTCGACCGGGCTGACCGCACCATCTCACCACTGAGGGAGCTCACCGATGCACGTGCCCGACGGCTTCCTCGATGCGACGACCTCCCTGGCCACCGCCGGCGTGGCTGCGGCCGGTGTCGGTGTCGCCCTGCGCGGCGCTCGCCGCGAGCTCGACGAGCGCACCGCGCCGATGGCCGGCCTGGTCGCCGCGTTCGTGTTCGCGGTGCAGATGCTCAACTTCCCGGTGGGTGCGGGCACCAGCGGACACCTGCTCGGGGGAGCGCTGGCGGCGGTGCTCGTCGGGCCGTGGACAGGAGTGCTGTGCGTCAGCGTGGTGCTGATCGTGCAAGCGCTGCTGTTCGCCGACGGCGGGATCACCGCACTGGGTACCAACGTGACGCTGCTCTCGCTCGTGGCGGTCGGCGCCGGCTGGCTGATGTTCCGCGCCCTCCAACGCATGCTGCCCAACACGACCACATGGGTGGCGCCGGCAGCGGCCGTGGCCGCGTTCGTCTCGGTGCCGGTCACCGCGGCGGCGTTCACCGGCCTGTACGCCGTGGGCGGCACCGCGCCGATCCCGCTCGACGGCCTGCTCACCGCCATGCTCGGCTGGCACTCGCTGATCGGCATCGGCGAGGCCGTGATCACCGGCCTGACCGTCGCCAGCATCACCGCGGTGCGGCCCGACCTCGTCTTCGGCGCGCACCGGGCGCTGCGCAGCCGCCCGCTCGACGTACGCACGGCGACCGCTCCGCAGGAGGCCCGATGAGCCGCCCGACCCGGCCGAACCGCCGACGGTTCTACGTCGCGTTCGCCGTCGTGGCGCTGCTGCTCGCCGGCGTGGTCAGCTCGTTCGCCTCCAGCAGCCCGGACGGGCTCGAGCGCGTCGCCGACGACCAGGGCATGGCGCAGGCCGAGAAGGAGCACGACCTCGCTGATTCCCCGTTGGCCGACTACGGCATCGGTGCCATCGACAACGGCCTGGTGTCGGGTGGCGTGGCCGGTGTGGTGGGCGTACTCGTCGTGCTGACGCTCACCGCGGGTCTCACCCTCGCCGTACGCCGCAAGAACGCCGCGGGCCGTGGGAGCTGAGCACGGCCACCGGCTGCACTACCACGGCCACTCGGTCGTGCACCGCCTTCCGGCGCACTGCAAGGTCATGGCGCTGCTCGCGTTCGTGCTGTGTGTGGTGGCCACCCCGTCGGCCGCCTACCCGGCGTTCGCCGTCTACGCGCTGGCGTTGGCCCTGGCGGTCGCCGCCTCCCGCGTCCCGCCGCCGTTCCTCCTCAAGCGCATGGTGGTGGAGACGCCGTTCGTGGTGTTCGCGCTGCTGCTGCCGTTCGTGTCCGCGGGAGCACAGACGCAGGTGTGGGGGATCGCCGTCTCCGAGCGCGGCCTGGACGCGGCGATCGCCCTGCTGTGCAAGGGAACTCTCGGCGTGGTCGCCTCGCTGCTGCTGGCCGCGACGACGGAGGCCCGCGACATCCTCGCCGGCCTGGAGCGGCTGCGGATGCCGCGGCAGCTGGTGGAGATCATGGGCTTCATGATCCGCTACCTCGACGTGTCGACGGCCGAGCTGGCGCGGATGCGCACGGCTCGCGAGTCGCGGGGCTTCCAGGCGCGAGGGCCGCGGGCGTGGCCGGTGCTGGCCCGGTCCGGTGGCGCGCTGTTCATCCGTTCCTACGAGCGCGGGGAGCGGGTGCACCTGGCCATGCTGGCTCGCGGCTACACCGGCACCCTGCCCGGCTTCGCCCAGCCGGGCGCCACCCGAGCTGACTGGATGGTTGCCGCCGTCCTCCCGCTGCTGGCATTGCTGACCCTCGCCGCGGCCTGGGTGGCGACGTGAGTACGCCGGTGCTGGACGTGCAGGGGCTCGCCTACGCCTACGCCGACGGGCATCAGGCGCTGTACGGCGTCGACCTGCACGTGCACCGCGGCGAACGGCTCGCGCTCCTCGGACCGAACGGCGCGGGCAAGACCACGTTGGTGCTGCATCTCAACGGCATCCTCACACCCGGACGCGGCAAGGTCTCCGTGTGCGGCCTGGAGGTGGGCAGACCGAACCTGCAGGAGATCCGCCGGCGGGTCGGGATCGTGTTCCAGGACCCCGACGACCAGCTGTTCATGCCCACGGTCCGCGACGACGTCGCCTTCGGCCCGGCAAACCTCGGCGTCCGCGGGGCCGAGCTCGAGCGGCGTGTCGTCGATGCGCTCGACCGCGTGGGGATGGGCGCCTTCGCCGACCGCCCACCGCACCACCTGTCGTTCGGGCAGCGGCGTCGGGTGGCGGTGGCCACGGTGCTCGCGATGCGGCCGGAGATTCTCGTGCTCGACGAGCCGTCGTCGAACCTCGACCCGGCCTCGCGACGGGAGCTCGCCGACATCCTCCTCGGCCTCGACGTGACTGTGCTGATGGTGACGCACGACCTGCCGTACGCCTTGGAGCTGTGCCCTCGCTCCGTCGTGCTGTCGGACGGCGTGATCGTGGCCGACGGCCCCACGCCCGACGTACTCACCGACGAGGCGACCATGCGCGCGCACCGGCTGGAGCTGCCGTTCGGGTTCGACCCCCGCAGTGTCCGTCCACGGGCCTGACGTACCGCCCTTCCGAACCCGCCGCACACCGCGCTGGCCACGCTGAGCACGGCCCCACCGCACGTCGGTTGCCGTGCGGTCGGGACGCACCGGTAACCTCGTGCGCTGAACGTGCCCGCTCCCGAGGAGGATGTCTTGAGCCAGGTCCAGACGTCGGCCAGGCACCGCGCCGACGTGCAAGCAGCCGGCCGGTCGCCGCAGGATCTCGAGTACGACATCGAACAGACGCGTGACCGTCTGGCCGACACCCTCGACGAGCTCCTCTTCCGGATCAAGCCCAAGACGATCGTGCAGCGTCAGATCGAGGAGACGAAGTCCCACTTCGTCGACGCGCAGGGACGGGTGCGCACCGAGAAGGTCGCTGCCGTCGCCGGCGCCGCGATCGGCGTGGTGGCGTTCTTCGTGGTCGTCCGCAAGCTCACGAACTAGCGGGCTGACCGGATTGACCTCTCCGCCAGCGGGCCTCGGCGACGAGAAGCTGCCGATCCGGATGCTGCACGACCGGGTCCTCGTGAGCCTGGACGCCGAGCACGGCGAGCGGCGGTCCTCGGCCGGCATCGTGATTCCGGCGACCGCGCAGATGGGTCGTCGGCTCGCCTGGGCGCGGGTGACCGCGGTCGGTGCCAACGTCCGGACCGTGGAGGTGGGGGACCGGGTGCTGTTCGATCCCGACGAGAAGGCCGAGGTCGAAGTGGGTGGACACGACTACGTGCTGCTGAGGGAGCGCGACCTGCACGCGGTGGCCTCCGAGCGGCTGCCGGACGGCCAGACCGGGCTCTACCTCTGACGTCCACCGGCGGCCCGTGCTCGCCCGCCCTGGTTGGCGCGTTCCGGTGGCCCTGGTGGTGACTCGAGTGGCGCGTTCTGGTTGATGTCGAGGCCTCGAACTCAACCGCTTCGCGCCACTCGACGACGCGACTACCGCTGTGCCAGGCCCGGCTCGGGCACCGGAGCCGACGTGATCGCCGTCCGCTGCGTCCAGAACTCGAGGAAGGCCTCCGGCTGCAGCGGCCGGGAGGTCAGGTAGCCCTGCATCAGCGGGCAGCCCATCTCACCCAGGCGCTGCCGCTGGGCCTCGGTCTCCACGCCTTCGGCGACCGTCTCCATGCCCAGCGCGTACGACAGCCGCAGCACCGCACCCACGATCTCGGCGTCGACCGGGTCTCCCTGGTCGAGCCCGGCGGTGAACGATCCGTCAAGCTTCACCACGTCGACCGGCAGGTGCTTGAGGTAGGACAACGACGAGTAGCCGGTGCCGAAGTCGTCGATCGCCACACGCACGCCGAGCTCGCGCAGCGCGTGCAGCGTCCGCAGGGTGGTCGCGGTGTCGGCCATCAGCGCGGACTCGGTGATCTCCAGGCAGAGCTGCGAGGGCGCGAGCCCGGTCTGCGCGAGGCAGGCGGCCACCTCGTCGGCCAGGGCGGGGGAGGAGAACTGCACCGCCGACAGGTTGACCGAGACGTTGAGCGGCTCGCGCTCGGGGTGTGCCCGGGTCCATGCCTGCACGGCGCGGCACGACTCCTTGAGGACCCACCTGCCGAGCGGCACGATCAGGCCGGTCTCCTCGGCCAGCGGGATGAACTGGTTAGGCATCACCACGCCGCGCTGCTGGTTGTGCCAGCGCACCAGCGCCTCGACGCCCACGACCCGGCCCTCGTCGGTGCTCACGATCGGCTGGAAGTGCACCGAGAGCTGCTCGTCCTCGATCGCCTTGCGCAGCTGGCCCTCGAGGTCGAGGCGTTCCCGGGCGTTCTCGATCAGGTCGTCGGAGGCCATCCGCACGCAGTTGCCGCCCGCGGCCTTGGCGGCGTACGCCGCGGTGTCCGCGGCGGCGAGCACGTCCTCGCGGGCCTGGCTGGCCTGCGCAGCGGCCACCCCGACGGAGGCAGAGACGTGGATGACCACCTCACCGAGGTCGAAGGGCGCCTCCAGCGACCGGTGCACCCGCTGCGCGATCTGCTCGAGCTGCTCGACACCGGGGACGTCCTCGACCAGCATCACGAACTCGTCGCCGGAGAAGCGCGCCACGGTGTCGGCCGCGGAGACGCTGCGGCGCAGGCGGTGCGCCACCTGGATGAGCAGGCGGTCGCCGACCAGGTGGCCGTAGGAGTCGTTGACGAGCTTGAAACGGTCGAGGTCGACGAACAGCACACCGTGCTCGCCGCCGGACTTGACCAGCCGCGCGAGCGCGTGGTCGAGGCGGTCGGTGAGCAGCCGGCGGTTGGGCAGCCCGGTGAGCTCGTCGTGCAGCGCCCGGTGCGCCATCGCGTTCTGCAGCGCCCGCCGCTCGGTGATGTCGCGCAGCACGAGTACGGCGCCGGTGTGGGTCTGGTGGCTGTCGCCGGTGCGCAGCGGCGTGAGGCTGTAGGCCACGTCGATGCTGCTGACTCCCGGGCACAGCAGGATCGCGTCGACGTCGCGCTCCACGGCCTCGTCGGCGACCATCTTGGCGAAGTCGGTGGGGCGGGTCCCCTGCTTGAGCGCGCAGACATCGTCGATGCGCTGCCCGAGCAGCTGGTCCTCGAACTCGTGGCCGGTCATCTTCACCGCGGCCGGGTTCGCGAACGTCACTCGCGCGTTGAGGTCGACCGCGATCACCCCCTCGCTCTGCGAGTACGTGATCGTGCGGAGCTGCGCGATCAGCTCGGTCGTTCTAAGTACATCGCCGGCCACGCCAGCAAGGGTTTTCAACATGGCCCTGTCATCGGCCGTCCAGGGCCCAGAGCCGTGTCGACCTTCTACGCAGAGCACTCGCTCAGATCCGAGTCGCACGGTGAGTGCGTGGTTGGGGCAGTGCTCATCTCCCTCCAGCACGGTGACCTTCTCAGCAGCGGTCAGGTCGCGAGCGGCGCGGACCAGGTCATCGACAACCGCCTCCGACGTCTGCTGGGCGCGCAGCGATCCTGTTGCGCGCTGTAGCCGCTCGGCGGCCATGCGCGCAGATATCTCCCGGAAAACCGCCGCATAAGCACTCTGTACGAAGGCAACCATGATCACGCCGAGAACGGCAGCCCATGGGCTTGTTCCGACTGCCAGGGTTGCGACGCCCCCGAGCACAATGGCGCCACCCCACGGGCGGACGCGATCGAACACGTCCCGAAGGGATTTCAGATAGTCGGTGCGTGTGGCGTACGACACCATGGCTCGGACGAGTAGCGCTGTGGCGGCGGTGTACGCCAAGGCGCCGAGCATGGCCCCGATGACATCGCGAAGGTCGGGTTGAACCGACGGCGTGACGCCCACGAGTTTCGCCAGCATGATGGCTAGGGCACAGGCCAGCAGGTGTGCTCCCAGGTTGAACACAGACTTGACAACCGGCCTGTGCACGATCAACGCGCCGGTGATCGAGGCAAGAGCTGTGATCGCGAAGATCTCAAACGGCGCGAGCATCGCCAGCATGGGGACGTACAACACATCGTCGAAGGTCAGCACCTCGACGTTGCCGGTCTTGGCGACGCTGAGCATGGGTCGCACGTGGTAGAGCAGCAGGAGACAGCCGATAACGAGTCCTGCGACACTCGGGCTACGCCAGCCGTCGTTCACGATGACCAGCGCCGAGACGACACCGCTCACCAGGACGGCGAGGCTCGTGGCCGCGACGTGCCCAGGTGGTGGGGCCTCTGGCGTGATGGTCATGGAGATATTGTGCACCGTTGGTCACTGGGTGGAGGCGTTATGTGAGGGATAGACCGGTTCCATCGAGCCACTGTCGCGACGGTTGGCACGGGGGCGGTGGTGCTAAGGCGGCCCACACGCATGTTCGGGCCGCCTTA
>DATABY010000127.1:0-6292 GCA_036259355.1 Nocardioidaceae bacterium | reverse complement strand
CCCCCCCCGGGGCCGAGTGTAGACGCCGCACGGTGCGACCCGCGTCACAGTGCTCCCGGGTTCCCTCGCACCTCTCGCCCGTCGCTGCGCTCTGCGCTCCGGCTCCGGTCACACCGTGGCGCCGACGTTCTCCTCGTGCTCGGCGGTGGAGCGGCGCAGCCCGGACTCGTCGACCGGGAGCCGCAGCTCGCGCTGGCGCTCGATGGCTGCCGCGACCAGGCCGACGAACAGCGGGTGCGCCCGGGTCGGTCGCGAACGCAGCTCCGGATGGGCCTGGGTCCCCACGTAGAACGGATGCCGATCCCGGGGCAGCTCGACGTACTCGACGAGACGCGAGTCGGGCGAGGTGCCGGAGAAGACCATCCCCTGCTCCTCGAGCGTGGAGCGGTAGCCGTTGTTGACCTCGTAGCGGTGCCGGTGCCGCTCCTCGGCGTGGGGACGGCCGTAGAGCCCGGCGACCAGGCTGCCCTCGGTGAGCCGGGCGGGGTAGAGACCCAGCCGCATGGTGCCGCCGAGATCGCCCTCACCGGAGACGATCTCCTTCTGCTCGGCCATCGTCGCGATGACCGGGTCGGAGGTGCCCGGGTCGAACTCGGTGGAGGACGCCGCGGACAGGCCCAGGACGGTGCGGGCGTACTCGATGACCATGCACTGCATGCCCAGGCACAGGCCGAGGACGGGGATGTGCCGTTCGCGCGCGTAGGTCAGCGCGTCCAGCTTGCCCTCGATGCCGCGGATGCCGAAGCCTCCGGGGACGCACACCGCGTCGACGTCGGCGAGCTGCTTGTGGGCGCCCTCCGGGGTGCGGCAGTCGTCGGAGGCGACCCAGCGCAGGTGCACCTTGGCGTCGTTGTGGAACCCGCCGGCGCGCAGCGCCTCGGCCACCGACAGGTAGGCGTCGGGCAGGTCGATGTACTTGCCGACGAGGGCGACCGTGACCTCCTCGGCCGGCTCGTGCACGCGGCGCAGCAGGTCGTCCCAGCGGCGCCAGTCGACGTCGCGGAACGGCATGGACAGGCGGCGTACGACGTAGGCGTCCAGCCCCTCGGAGTGCAGCACCTTGGGGATGTCGTAGATCGAGGGCGAGTCGACGGCGGCCACCACCGCCTCCTCGTCGACGTCGCACATCAGCGAGATCTTGCGCTTGACCCCCTCCGGGATCTCCCGGTCCGAGCGGCACACCACAGCGTCGGGCTGGATACCGATCGAGCGCAGGGCGGCCACCGAGTGCTGCGTCGGCTTGGTCTTGAGCTCACCGGAGGGGCCGATGTAGGGCACCAGCGACACGTGCAGGAAGAAGCAGTTGTCGCGGCCGACGTCGTGCCGCACCTGGCGGGCCGCCTCGAGGAACGGCAGCGACTCGATGTCGCCGACCGTGCCACCGATCTCGGTGATCACGATGTCCACGTCGTCACCGGCCATGGCCCGGATGCGCTCCTTGATCTCGTTGGTGATGTGGGGGATCACCTGCACCGTGTCACCGAGGTAGTCGCCGCGCCGCTCCTTGGCGATCACCTCGGAGTAGACCTGCCCGGTCGTGACGTTGGCGTGGCTGCCCAGGTCGACGTCGAGGAACCGCTCGTAGTGCCCGATGTCGAGGTCGGTCTCTGCGCCGTCGTTGGTGACGAACACCTCGCCGTGCTGGAACGGGTTCATCGTGCCGGGGTCGACGTTGAGATAGGGGTCGAGCTTCTGCATGGTGACCCGCAGTCCTCGAGCCTTCAGCAGGCTGCCGAGGCTGGACGCCGTCAGCCCCTTGCCGAGCGAGGAAGCGACCCCGCCGGTGACGAACAGATGTCTGGTGTGGGCTGCGCCTGGCAACACGTCTCCCGTGGGTCATCGAGTGCGGCGGAGAGCCTCCGCCCGTCCACGGGGTTTCAGCCTATCAACCCGTGGCCGGCGAACGGACCGCCGCGCCGCCGGGCACGCCGGGAATGGCCCATGGCGGGTCACTCGGTCAGCGCGTCCGCCGGCAGCACCGCGTCGGCGCCCGGAGCGACGCCGTAGTGCCCGGTGCTGCCCTCGGCCTGCTCGGCCAGCGCCAGCACGGCGACGACCTGGCCGGCGCGCACGCCGGTCGAGTCGACGGTGGAGACCTGCTCGGCCGCGGGAGCGGTCCTGCGGAGCGCGGCCAGCAACCCGCGGGGCTGTGCCGCGGAGGGCGGTCCACCGACGACCACGCCGTCACCGGCCTCGTCGAAGGCGGTGACCAGCTCGGTGAGGATCAGGCTCCGGCCGCCGCTGGTGGCGCCCGGACGCCGTCGCGCCTCGGGGAGGAGCACGACGGCGGTGCTCGCGCGCTGCTGCGGTTCGGGCCCGTGCAGCAGCCGGGCGGTCGTCAACGTGTTGAAGACGCTGCGCGCCGCGTCGTCCATCGGGTTGCCGGCGTCGGCGGTCGTCAGCAGAGCCCGTGCGGCCACCACACCGGCGCGGGTGTACACCGACGCGTCGTCGGGCACGTCGCGGTCGTCGAGGTCGGCGAGCAGCCGCTTGCTGAGCTCGTCGACCAGCGGACGCGCGGTCGGGTCGACCAGGTCGCGTCCGACCTGCAGGGACGTGGTCACGGTGCCGCCCGCGGTGTCGATGTCGGCCGCCACCGCCTCGGTGACCGCTGCCGGTACGCCGGGCAGGGACAGGACGACCACGGAACGCTCGGTCAGCCGGTCCTCGAGCAGCTGCGGTGAGACGGCCTCCGCGAAGCCGCGGTCGAACCTCGCCGTACGGGCCAGGGCGCGGTTCCGGCTGACCAGGGACCGCTGCCCGGCTCCGTCGGTCACCGCCTCGACCTGGCTCTGCAGGGTGCCGCGGACCTGCCCCTGCAGCGGGCCGCCACCGAGCGCGATGCCGAGGGCGAGCGTGAACAGCACCACCGACACCAGCACGACCGCGTAGCGCAGCCGCGTCATGCGAACCACCCCCGGGCCTGCACCCACGCCCACAGGTCCGCGACGGCCGAGCTCACCGCCCGCCACCAGTCCTGGCCCACGGGCGTGGCCGCCACCGCCAGCGCGACCGCCAACAGCCCGAACAGCGCGAGCAGCAGCAGCTGCCAGGTGCGGACCGGGGAGCGGTACAGGCGCTCCACCGCCCGGGCGTCGAGCAGCCTCGGGCCCACCCGAAGCCGGGTGAGGAAGCTGCTCGCCATCCCGGAGCGGCCTCGGTCGAGGTACTCCTCCAGGCTGGTGTGGCTGCCCACGGTGACCACGAGCAGGGCGCCGCCACTGTCCGCCAGCAGCATCGCGGCGTCCTCGCTGGTGGCGGAGGTGCGGAACATCGTGACGCTGACGCCGAGCCGCTCCAGGCGGTCCAGCCCCGCGGGAACGCCTTCGCGCGGCACCCTGGCCACGACCTCCGCGCCGCAGCGCAGCGCCCGGTCGCTGACCGCCTCGACGTCGCCGACGATCACGTCCGGCCGGTGCCCCGCGGCCAGCAGCACGTCGGCGCCGTCGTCGACCCCCACGAGGAGCGGACGGCGTTCCTTGATGAACTGCCTGAGGCGGCGCAGGTCGGCCGCGTAGTCGAAGCATCTCTGCACGACGACGACCGGACGGTCGGTGAAGTCGGTGCGTACGTCGGGCACGTCGGTGCCCTCGAGGAGCAGCTCGCCCTCACGGCGGATGAACTCCATCGCGTTGGCGCTGAACGTCTCCAGCTGCGAGGCCATCCCGGTGCGGGCCGACTCGGCCGCCGCCACCACCTGATCGTGGTCGAGCACGGTCCCGGCGCCCACCTGGTCAGCACCGCGATAGACGATGCCGTCGGCGATCCACACCTGGTCGCCGTCGTGCAGCTTCGCGAACACCGGACCCTTGGCGTCGTCGACCAGCGGGATGCCCGCGTCGACGATCACCTGCGGGCCGTGGTTGGGGTAGCGGCCCGAGGTCGACGGGGCGACGTTGACGACCGCCGCGACCCGGGCATCGACCAGCGCCTGCGCGGTCGGCTGGTCCAGGTCGACGTGGTCGATGACCGCGATGTCACCGGGCCGCAGGCGCCGCACCAGTGACCGCGTCCTCCGGCCGAGACGCGCGCGGCCGGTGATGCCGGACGCCGCCGCCTGGCTGTTGCGCTTGGCTACGGGGATCTTCATCGCGGGTCATCGTGACACGCACGCCCGCCGGTGCCGCGGAGGCGAACCCGCGTGGCGCGGTTAAGAGGAGGTGCGTTCGCGCGCCGCCACCGCGAGCAGCTCCTCGGCGTGCGCCTGCGCGGACTCCGAGCCCTCCAGGCCGGCGAGCATCCGGGAGAGCTCGCGCACCCGGGCGTCGTCGTCGACGGCGCGCAGCCCGCTGGAGGTGACGCTCCCGTCGTCGCTCTTGGCCACCACGTAGTGCCGGTCGGCGAACGCCGCGACCTGCGGCAGGTGCGTCACGACGACGACCTGCGCCTCCCGCGCCAGCCGGGCCAGCCGCCGGCCCAGCTCCACCGCGGCCTTGCCGCCGACGCCGGCGTCGACCTCGTCGAAGACCAGCGTCGGCACCGGGTTGCGGCCGGCCAGCACCACCTCGAGCGCGAGCATCACCCGGGAGAGCTCGCCGCCGGAGGCGCCCTTGTCCAGGGGACGTGGTTCGGAGGAGGCGTTGGCGGCCAGCAGCATCTCGACCTCGTCGACGCCGTCGGCGCCGAACGCGAGGCGCCGGTCACCGACCACCAGGCCGTCGGCGGCCGCGCGCTGGCCGACGCGGACGGCGAAGCGGGCGTGCGGCATGGCCAGCGCGCTCAGCTCCTCGGTGACCGCCGCGGCCAGCCGGGTGGCGGCGTCCTGGCGCGCCGTCGACAGCTCGGCGCCGAGGTGGCCGAGGTCGTCGTGCAGGCGCTCGACCTCCGCCCGCAGCTCCTCGATCCGCTCGTCGGTGCTGTCGAGCTCGAGGAGGCGCTTGGCCGCCTGCTCGCCCCACTGCAGGACCTCGTCGACCGTGTCGCCGTACTTGCGTTTCAGCCCGGTGAGAACCGCCCGCCGTTCCTGCACCCACGCGAGCCGGGCGGGGTCGGACTCGACCGAGGCGGCGTAGGCGGCGACGTCGGAGCCCAGGTCGCCGACCAGGTAGGTGGCCTCGGCAACGCGGTCGTGCAGCGCCGCCAGGTCGCGGTCGTGGTCGCGCACGCCCTCCAACGCGCGCCGGGCACGGTCCAGCATGGCCACGGCGTCCGCGCCGAGCGTCTCGTCGTCACCCACGAGCCCCAGCCGGGCCTCGAGCGAGGCCATCCGCAGCGCGTCGGCATGGCCCAGCCGCTCCTCCTCGGCCAGCAGCTCGGCGTCCTCCCCCGGCTGCGGCGCGGTCTGCTCCAGCTCCTCCAGCCCGATCCGGAGCACGTCGGCCTCGCGCGCGCGTTCGCGCACGGTCGCGGTGACCTCGCCGAGCCGGCGCTCGGCCTCCCGCAAGGCGCGGTAGCCGGCGCGGAACCGGTCGCGCAGCGCGACGAGCGCGTCCCCGCCGTACCGGTCGAGGGCGTCGCGCTGCCGGGCCGGCTGCAGCAGCCGGTGCTGGTCGGACTGCCCGTGCACGGCCACCAGCGCGTCGGCCACCCCGCCGAGGCGGCCCATCGGCACCGACGCCCCGCCCACCATGGCCCGGGAGCGGCCCTCCGCCGAGACGGTGCGGGCCAGGATCAGTGAACCGTCGTCGAGGTCGGCGCCGATCTCGTCCAGCTGCTCGTGCAGGGCCGGAGAGGCGCCCGGGCGGACCCGCCCCTCGATGCGGGAGCGCGCCGCGCCGCTGCGGACGAGCCCGGAGTCGGCTCGGGCGCCTCCCCGGCCCTGCACGAGCAGCTGGACGAGATCGGCGCCGACCCGGGAACCCAGAAACGATGAACCAGCCCGCCCTCCCAGACATCACCCGATCCGACGAATGGCACTCGCGGGCGGTGGGTCTGATGCCGCCCACCACCCAGGTCCTCGCCAAGGGCCCCACCCAGTACGTCGACGGAGTGGCCCCGAAGTACGCGGCCCGCGCTCGCGGCGCCCGTCTGTGGGACGTCGACGGCAACGAGTACCTCGACTACTCGATGGGCGTCGGGCCCGTCTCGCTCGGGTACGCGAACCCCGAGGTCGACGACGCCATCCGGCGCCAGCTCGACGACGGGATCACGTTCTCGCTCATGCACCCCCTGGAGGTGGAGGTGTCCGAGCTGCTCGCCGAGGTGGTGCCGTGCGCCGAAGCGGTGCGGTTCGGCAAGTCCGGCGCCACCTCGGCCAGCAGCTCGGACACCTCCACCTCCAGGGGGTGCATCAGCGAGAACGTGATCCCGTCGTCGAGCTGGCGACGGATGGCCTCGTCGACCTCCGGGTGGG
>DATABY010000126.1:0-29478 GCA_036259355.1 Nocardioidaceae bacterium | reverse complement strand
GACGCCGTGAGGCCGCCGCCCCGGCCGGGGAGGCCGGGGAAGCCGGCGGCGTCACCGTCTAAAGCGACCTGTTCTGGTCTGACACACTCTGGCGACATGCGGGTCAGTGCCAAGTCGGACTATGCGTTGCGCGCGCTCATCGAGATCGCGGGCCGCAGCGACGAGGGGCCGGTCACCGCCGAGGAGCTCGGCAGGCGGCAGGACATCCCGCACGGGTTCCTCCAGTCCATCCTCGCCGACCTGCGCCGTGCCGGTCTGGTGGTGAGCCAGCGCGGCCAGTCGGGCGGGTGGCGGCTGGCGGCAGCGGCGTCGGATGTGACCGTCGCCGACGTGATCAGGGCGGTGGACGGGCCGCTGGTGAGTGTCTACGGGCTGCGGCCGGAGTCGGTGACCTACAACGACGCCGCCTCGGTGCTGCAGCCGGTGTGGATCGCTGCGCGCAGCAGCCTGCGCGAGGTGTTCGAGTGCGTCACGATCGCCCATCTCGCCAGCGGGGACCTGCCGGGCGAGGTTGTCAGGCGCACCCAGGACGAGGAGGCCTGGCGCTCGCACTGAGCGCCTGCCAGTCGTCCAGAAAGGCGCAGCCCGAGACACGTGGGAGCCGGCCGTCGACTTCACGGCGTAGACGGTGCTGGCTGCGAAGAGTTGCTGACGAGCATCCGTGTGCTCGGTCCGGGCGGGTCTAGCCCGCGGCGGGGAGTGGCTGGTCGTCGTGGCGGTCCAGCAGCCACTCGGTCAGGTCTGCCGCCGACACCGGCCGACTGTAGTGATGGCCCTGGGCGATGTCGCAGCCGTACTCCGTGAGCTTGCGCGCCGACTCCGCGTCCTCGACACCCTCGGCGACCATGTGCAACCCCAGCGAGTGGGCGAGGTCCACGGTCGAGCGCACGATCGCGGAGGACCGAGTGTCGAGGCAGACGTCCTTGACGAAGTCCCGGTCGAGCTTGAGCTCGCGGACCGCCAGGTGACGTAGATAGGCCAGTGACGAGTAGCCGGTGCCGAAGTCGTCGACCGAGACCAGCACGCCGTGGTCGTGGAGGTTCTTCACCACCTGGCGCGCGCGTACGGGGTCGGCCATGATCGTGGTCTCGGTGATCTCCAGCGACAGGCGGTCAGCGGGGACGCCGTACTCCGAGAGCTTGGCGGCGACCTGCAACGGCAACGCGACGTCGAGGAGGTTGGAGGCCGACACGTTGACGGCGACGCCGAGGTCCCATCCGTGCGCACGCCAGGTGCGCAGCTGAGCGAGCGCGGTGTCGAGGACGTGGTCGGTCAGCGGGCGCATCAGCCCGCTCTGCTCGGCCAGCGGCAGGAACTCCTCGGGCAGCAGCAGGCCACGCTGGGGATGCCGCCAGCGCACCAGCGCCTCCACCCCTGGCACCTGGCCCGAGAGCAGGTCGACCTTCGGCTGGTAGTGCACCACCAGCTCCTCCCGAGTGATCGCGGCCCGTAGCTGCTCGATCGTCTGCAGGCGGTCCCGACTGTGCGAGTCGCGCTTGGGGTCGTACAGCCGGTAGCCGCCACCTGAGCCTTTGGCGTCGTACATGGCGACGTCGGCCCGCTGCAGCAGCGTGGGACCGTCCGTGCCGTGGTCCGGACAGAGCGCGATCCCGATGCTGGCGCCGATGTGCAGCGTGATGTCGTCGAGCTCGAAGGGAGTGGTGAGCGCCCGGGCGATGCGCTCCGCGACCGCGGGGGCGGACTTCGCGTCGGCATCGCTCGACAGCGCGATGGCGAACTCGTCCCCGCCGAGCCGGGCCAGGAGGTCCTCCTCGCGCAGGCAGGCGTGCATCCGTGGCCCCACCAAGGTCAGGAGCTGGTCACCGACCGAGTGCCCGAGCGCGTCGTTGATCTCCTTGAACCGGTCGAGGTCTATCAGGAGCACAGCGACCGGACGGTCCTCACCGGGCTCCCGCAGGATGCTGTCGAGCCCGAGGATGAACCCGCGTCGGTTGCGCAGCCCGGTCAGGTCGTCGGTGAGGGCCTGCTGTCGCGTCTCGAGCAGCCGGGTGGCCTCCCAGTAGTTGACGTTGGCGCGCACAACCCCGACGACCAGTGAGGCGAGCGCCAGGACGACCGAGACTCGCGGCACTGCGCCGTCCTGACCGTAGACGAGCAGCGCCAGGCTCCCACTCGCGAAGACGACGGGGAGGATCATCACGTGCCACCACGGCCGGGCCTCGGGGGGCGTCGGTTCCTGGGGCCGGGCCACCGCTGCGATGGCGATGAGCACGGCGGTCAGTGTCCACAGCGACTCCGTCGGCGTGCCGGTCAGGAACCGGCCGGTGCTGGCCTGGACCGCGAACCAGGTGTCCGCGACGGCGAACGAGAGGAAGCCGAGGCCCAGCAGGGCCCACAGCCGGTCGACCAGGCCTCCGAAGATCGCCGCCACCGCGACGAGTACCAGCAGCAACAGGTCGCCGACCGGGTAGGCCATGTTGGTGAGTACGACGGCGATCGAACCGCCCGACACGTCGAGCAGGTGCTCGAAGGCCACGGCGTAGGCGACCGCCGCCACGGCCAGCGCGCTGATCAGCGCGTCCAGCCACATCGTCACCACGAAGCGCTTGACGGTGCCCCGCAGGAAGAGCACGAGTGCCAGGTAGGTGGCCGGATAGAACGCCAGCCACAGCCAGTTGGCCGGGGACGGGTACGCCGGCGTGGCCTCGTTCAAGAAGAACAGCGAGTAGTAGATGTCGCCCGCGCAGTTCGCGAACAGACCGGTCGCGAGGGCCGCCCACGCCCAACGCTGTCCACGCTGACGCCTCGCGCGGAGCACGCACAGCGTCCCCGCGCCGATGTAGGCCAGCGCATACAGCACGTCGGCCCAGAGCACCTCCTGGCCGGGCGTCCGCAACACCGTGCTGGCGGCGTGGACGGCGGCGGCCAGCACGAGCACGGCCAGCAACCGCCGTTCGAGCCGGCTGGCCGGACGGAACGAGGCGGGGGGCGCCGCGTGCTCGCCGGTGACGTGCATCTAGCTCTCCTCCTGGTCCACGGCATGGCAAGGCCGCTGTGTGGTGCATGCTCCGGACCAATCGGCCAGGCACCTTCAGGCCTGAGCCGTACGTGACCCATCGGATAGGTGAGCGTGGCGAGGCAACGCCCGCACGGTCACGGGGCGTAACCACCACGAATGCCGGCATTCCCTGCCATCGCCATCGGAGCGCGGCCACGCGATGGCACCGGCGGGTCATGGACACCCGCCCGCCCGAGCAGTACCCCTGAGTTATCGCTGCCAGGGGAGAACCGGTGATCGCACCACAGCACAGCACGTCGCTCGAGTCCGCGGTGGGTCAGCCACGGGGCACCGGACTGGCCGGTCGCCGGTACCGGAAGGGTCGCTGCACCGTTCTGGCCCTGTCGGGTGAGATCGACGAGGCGTCCGCCACGAAGTTCCGGGAAGAGCTCGACGCGGCGATCGACCAGGAGTGCGACAAGGTCGTCGTGGACCTCACCGACGTCGCCTTCATGGACTGCTCCGGAATCGGACAGCTCGTCCAGGCCCTGCGGCGTACGGCCTGGACCCCGGGATCGATCTGTCTCACCGGGCCGACCGGGCCGGTGCGGCGAGTGCTCGAGCTCACACACGTCGGGACGGTCTGCCCCATCTTCGACACGCTGGAGAACGCGGTCGCCCCACGCACGGCCGGTTGAGGGATCCGGGCCCGGAGATGCGAGCCCGGGCCCCGGCGAAACCGACTGAAGCGTCCGCTCGTGGGTTTGGCAGCAGCATGATCTGGGAATCTCCGCGCTGCCCTGCTCGGGGCACACCACGGACACCGAGCGCTCGCGCGCTCTCGCGGAGGGAACCCCTACATGATGCTGCTTCGAGCGACTGCGCTGGCCTCGGCCGCGGTGATGCTCGCCGCGCTGCCGGCCTCGGCGGCGCGCACGACCATCGCCGTGCGCGACGACTACTTCAAGCCACGGGTGAAGACCGTGGCCAAGGGCACCCGTGTCGTCTGGGTCAACCGGGGCGAGGACGACCACACGGTGACCACCAGGCGTTGGAACGTGGTGCTCAACCCGGGGGAGCGGCACGTCCGCCGGGTTCGCCGTGGATTCCGGTACCGCTGCGTCTATCACGGCGACATGACGGGGCGGATCAGGGTCGGATGAGGCAGCCGCACGACAGATCCGCCGCTGCGTCACCGGAGTAGGCTTGACAGATGGGCGGACGGTGGGTACGGCCACTGCCGCTGCGCTGGCGGGTACTCCTCCTTCTGATGGTGCTGGCCGCGCTGCTGATCGGAGACGCGGTCGTCGGCGCGGCGTACTACGCGCGGCTGGAGAGCCAGCAGCGGGTGGCCGCACAGCTGAGGGGGATCGAAGAGATCCCTGAGAGGCTGGTTTCCGGCTTGGCCGACCAGCAGAACTCCGTCCGCGGTTTCGCCCTGACCGGCGAGGACCGGCTGCTCGACACCTACCGGGACAGGCAGCAGGATGAGGGCCGCTCGATCACCAACCTGCGCCGACGGCTTCGAGGTCAGCCCACGCTGCTCGAGCTTCTCGGAGCGGCGACGGCGACGGCGACGGCCTGGCACCGGCGCGTAGCCGAGCCCGTCATCGCCGCGACGCGGGCGGGAAGGACGCAGCGCGCGTCTCGGTTGGTGTCCACGCTCGACGAACCACTCTTCAATGCCATGCGCCGGGATGCGGGTGCGCTGGGCACCGCGCTCGACGTACAGCTGAGGACGAGTCAGGAACGGGCGCTCGACGCCGGCCGGCGGCTGGACCGGCTGCTGCTGGCCACGTCGGTGTTCGGCATCCTGCTCGTCCTGTGGTCCGGATGGCTGATCAGGCGGTGGCTGACGCATCCCGTCGCCGACCTGTCCGTGCAGCTGCGGCGGGTCGCTGCCGGCCACCTGACCGAGCGGATCGCGGGTTCCGGTCCGGTGGAGTTCCGCCGCCTCGGCCACGATGCGGAGGTGATGCGGCGGCGCATCATCGGTGAGCTCGAGGAGAACCGCCGTGCGATGGAGGCCCTGGAGCAAGACGCCCCGCTGGTCGCGAGCCTGCGCTCGGAGCTGGCCAGCCCGGCGGTCGAGCTCCCGGCCGGCATCAGCATCGCGGGTCGCCTCGAGCCGGCCGAAGGCGTGCTCGCCGGGGACTGGATCGAGGTGATCAGGCTGGTCGACGACCGGGTAGGCCTGGTGCTCGTGGACGTGTCCGGGCACGGACCGGAGGCCGGCCTGCGCGCTCTGTGGCTCAAGCACCTCCTGGTGCCGGCTCTGCATCTCGAGCTCGATCCGGCCGACGCGCTGCACTGGGTCGCCGGCCAGATCGGCGACACCGGCGAATGGTTCGCCACCATCGTGATCCTGGAGCTCGTTCCCGCCACCGGACGGTGTCGCTTCGCCAATGCCGGTCATCCACCTGCGCTCGTGCTCGGGCCGAGAGGCATCCGCGAGCTGTCGCCCACCGGCCCGTTGTTCAACGTCCTGCCCGAGGCCCGTTGGGAGACGGCCGAGACGTGGCTCGAGGAGGACGAGGTGCTCGTCGTCTACACCGACGGGATCACCGAGGCTCGCAACGTCGCGGGTGAGGAGTTCGGGCAGCAGCGCCTGGAGCGGTCCGTGGAGGCCACCTACGGGCTCGACGGCGACACCGTCGCCGACCGGTTGATGCAGCAGGTGCACGACTTCGGCTCGCCGCGGCTCACGGACGACGCCACCCTCGCCGTGGTGACCCGTCCCGTATCCCGCCGCGGGGCGCCGACCGGCGGCGGCCGAGCCGGCGTCGGTGACGGGGTGTCCCACCGGTCAGGCTGAGAGGCAGCACTCCCGGAATTTTGTTTGACAAAATAGGTTTTGTCTGACAGAATCTCTGGCGAGGATGGAACGTGCGCCCACCCATGGCGGCGACCATCAGAGCACTCGACGAAGGAGAGCACCATGGCAGATCAGGACACCGCCGGAGACACGTCGGCCGCGGGTGGTCAGACCACCGGCAAGAAGGCCGGCCGTCCCGCTCTGGGTGGCCAGGGCAACAACTCGGTGCAGATCGCGTTCCGTGTCATCCCTGCAGTGCGCAAGCGGGCCAAGGAAGTGGCCGACCGGGAGGGCGTCAGCGTCTCGCAGCTCAGCCGCAAGGCGCTGAAGCAGTACCTGGACTCGGCCGGCTCGACGAAGTAGCCAGCGCATCGCCGGCGGACGGCGCCCACGGCGAACTGCCGGCGGGCGCCGCCGCCGCGTCCGGGGCCACGAGGCCGCCGTAGACGTGCACCTCCGGCCGAAGGAAGCAGCTCGGCCGGTGCTTCAGGAGAAGTACTCGAAGGGTTCCTCGATCTGCTCGCCGCTGAGGAACCGCCGCAGGAGGTCAGGCAGGCGGCCGGGGAAGAACCGCTCGTGGCTCCGCTCCACCTCGGTGACTGTCCACCAGTGGTAGCCCAGGTAGGTCTCCAACTCGTCGGGTAGCTGCTGCGTCTCGTCCACGGCTGTGCCGGGACCACGCAGCCGGACGGCCACCACCACCTCTTCCTGCAGCCTGCGTGCACCCGCATGCTGGAAGGTGACCCGGCGGCGCCACGTGGGCGGGCCGATGGCATCGCGCGCCACGGTGAGTCCGGTCTCTTCACGCAGTTCCCGCAGCGCGGCGTCCAGGTACGTCTCGTCGGCGTCGATCCCGCCGCCGGGCAGCTCCCACACGATCCCCTGCTCCGGATGCAGCGGTTCGCGGATCCGGAGCAAGAGCACGCGACCGTGACGATCAAGAACCACGAGTCGCACGGCACTGCGCCGGACCAGCGGAAGATCCATCCTCGTCCACACCACCCGTATGCGTCCGGCACGTCGCCCAGACGATAGTCCGGGCGCGAGCGTCGCCCAGGTCCGACACCGAGCTCAGGTAGGCGCATGGTCCCCGACGGGCGGAATCAGTGCAGCGGACGGAGAACCCCGATGGAGCGGGTGAGGGGAATCGAACCCCCACTGTCAGCTTGGGAAGCTGATGTTCTGCCATTGAACTACACCCGCGCAGCACCCCGGCAGCACCGGGACGAGCGGACCCAATACTAGCCATATGGTCCCGGCGGTGTTTCACCATGGGACGTTCGGGCACTTCCCTCCTAGTGCGCCACTGAGCGCCGATGGCGAAGGAGGCCCTCATGTCGACCAGCACCATCATCTGGATCGTCGTCGCTGTAGTCATCTTGCTCATCGCGGCAGCAGTGATCGCCGCGATGATGAAGAAGAACAAGGCACGCAAGATCGAGAAGCGCCGCACCGAGGCGCACGGCTTGCGCGAGGATGCTGCGGTCAAGTCGCAGACGGTGCGGGAGCGCGAGACCGAGGCGGCGCAGACCGAGGCTCGGGCTCGCGAGGTTCGGGCCGACGCGGAGGCCAGGCAGCGTGAGGCCGCCCGCCTCGAGTCGGCGGCGGGCGAGCACAAGCACCGCGCCACGAGCGAGCGCACCGAGTACGACGAGCAGGTCAGGCGCGCCGACGAGCTCGACCCCGACGTGAACCGGTCGTCGCGAAGCGAAACCACGGACACGGCCACGACCGACACGGCCACGACCGACACGACCACCACCGACACGACGAGGGACCCCGACGGCGGCACGCACCGCGCCTGACCGGCGGCGCTCGGCGCGCGGCCCCCGCGAGCCCGCGTCGACGCCCCGTCGCGGCTTCGGTAGGTTGCCGCCGTGCTGCTCTCTGACCGCGACATCCGTGCCGAGGTCGACCACGGCCGCATCAAGCTCGACCCGTACGACGCTGCGATGGTGCAGCCGTCCAGCGTCGACGTACGCCTCGACCGGTACTTCCGCGTGTTCGAGAACCACCGCTACCCGCATATCGACCCGGCGGCGGACCAGCCGGACCTGACCCGCGCGGTCGAGCCGGAGGGCGACGAGCCGTTCATCCTGCACCCCGGGGAGTTCGTGCTCGGCTCGACGTACGAGCAGGTCAGCCTGCCCGACGACGTGGCCGCGCGGTTGGAGGGCAAGTCGTCGCTGGGCCGGCTCGGCCTGCTGACCCACTCCACGGCCGGGTTCATCGACCCTGGCTTTCGCGGGCACGTGACGCTCGAGCTCTCCAACGTGGCGACGCTGCCCATCAAGCTCTGGCCCGGAATGAAGATCGGGCAGCTGTGCTTCTTCCGGCTGTCCTCGCCGGCCGACGAACCCTACGGCTCAGCGCGGCACGGATCGCGGTACCAGGGGCAGCGGGGTCCGACGCCGTCACGGTCCAGCCAGAACTTCCACCGCACGCCGATCTGAGTTACCCGCGGGCGGCGCTCGCTCAGCCCTGGACTCGCGACGCCCGGTGCGCAGGTCAGCAGTCGAGGCGGTGGGCCATCCGGCGCAAGGTGCTGGCCAGATGCCGCCGGAGCCTGCGGTCGCGCTCGACGTCGCGGGGAGACACGCGTCGGGTGGGTGGCCTCAGGCCGGGCTCGTGGGCACGCAGCCAGGCCAGCTCCTCGTAGCTCGGGTCCATGGTCGCCTCCTGTGGTGGTGGTGCACGCTCAGGCGCGCACGATGTCGATGTCTCCGCTGACGGTGTTCAGCTCCAGGCGGACATGCTCCTGCTCGGCGCCGACGGGTTCGGTCGCCGCGAGGTCGTTGCTGACACCGCCGGTCAGCGTCTTCACGTCGAGCCAGGCCGGGATGCCGTCGGCTACCCCGACGTGCAGGTCGCCGGAGGCCGCCTTGGCCCGGATCCGCCCGCGGACCACGCGCCGGACCGCGACGTCGCCGGAGCCGGTCTGGGCCTTCACGTCGTCGTCGGCGCGGCGTACCTCGATATCGCCGGAGCCGGTCTGCGCCCTCAGCGCACCGGCGACCGACTCGATGACCACGTCCCCGGAGCCGCTCTGCACGGAGACCGCGGCGTCGGCGATCCCGACGTGGATGTCGCCGGACCCGGTCCCGACGGTCAGGTCCGCCCCGGCTGCTCCGAGGTTGACGTCGCCGCTGCCGGAGCGCACATGCGCTGACCCGGTGACCCGCTCGACGGAGATGTCACCCGACCCGCTGGCGACCCGGGACTCACCGTAGGTGCCCCGGGCGGACAGGTCCGCACTCGCGCTCTTGACGTTGAGTCGACTGCCGTGCGGCGCGGTGATGTCCACGCGCAGCTCCGGGGTGCTGCCGAACAGTCCGTGGGAGCGCTTCGGCACGAGGACGACGACGTCGTCGCCGCGCTGCTCGACGACCGTGTCCGCGATCAGCGCCTGCGTGGCCTGGTCGTCGGGCCGGCCCCGGAGCTCGACGGTCGTCTCCTCGACGTCCTCGGTGTCGATGCTGACGGTGCCGGCGCGGAACTCGACGGTGAGCCGCGGCGGGGTGGTGGTGGTGAAGCGGTGCATCGTGCGCCTCCTTCAAGGCGTGCTCGACTCCCGCGTCGTCGACGCGGCTGCCGATGGGTGGATGTGGTGCGGCGGGTGGTCGGCTAGCGGACCCACCCCGAGATCTGCTGGCCGGGTCCCCGGCGGTTGCGGCCCGGCGCTCCCGGGCCGAAGGGGATCGAGCTGAGATCGAGGTCGATGTTGATGGCGTGTTCCCGCGATGCTGCGCGTACGGCGTTGACCAGCCAGGTGTTCAGCGACTGGCCACGCTTGCCGGCCGCCTCCTCGGCGCGCTGCTTCAGCGACTCCGGCAGCCGCAGGGTGATGCGGGCGGCCGGACCCTCGTCGGTGTCGTCGTCGTCCTCGGTGGCGGAGGGGTCGGGGCTCTCGGGCGCGGGCTCGGCGCCGGTGCGCGGCGCGGGTGTCACCACGAACTGTGGCTCCCGGCCCTTGAGCCGCACGTCGACCGCGGCGCCGTCCAGCGACGCCGTGATCTCGGCGGTGGCGTGCGAGAGCGCCTCGAGCAGCACCATCCGGAACGCGGGTTCGAGGGCGAGCGCGAGGCGCTCGGCGGCGTCGGCGACCTCAGGGCCCCCTGCCTGGGCGGCGCCGGCGAGGTCTCGCCGCAGACCCTCGACGTACGACGTGATGTCCATGCGCACCACTATGACATCAGCATGACGCCATTACAAGGCCACCTTACCTGTGCCTGACGTCATTTGTACGGACCAAGAGTTGCGGCACCGCTACGCTCCGTGGCCGTTGTGGCTTCGTTACCGTCTCGGCGGGTCTGCGGCCCCGTGGCCGATTACCGTCGTACCTGCGGTCGTCACCGGGGGACGCGTGGGGGCAGATCAGGTTGGGAGTGCTGTGGCCGTCATCGAGGCGACTGATGTCTACAAGATCTTTGGGCGCCGCGCCGACCGGGGCGTGGCCCGCCTGCGCGAGGGCGCCACGCGCGAGGACCTGCGCGCCGACGGCCTCACCCCCGCCGTGATCGACGCTTCGTTCGAGGTCGCCGAGGGTGAGATCTTCGTCGTGATGGGGCTGTCCGGCTCCGGCAAGTCGACGCTGATCCGGATGCTCAACGGGCTGATCGACCCGACCGCGGGGTCGATCCAGGTTGACGGCGAGGACATCACCCAGCTCGGCCACAAGCGGATGCGCGCGCTGCGCCGGGAGAAGATCAGCATGGTGTTCCAGCACTTCGCGCTGTTCCCGCATCGGACCGTGGGAGAGAACGCCGCGTACGGCCTGCAGGTGCAGGGCCTCGGCAAGGAGGAGCGCCGCGCCAAGGCCGACGACGCGCTGAGCATGGTGGGGCTCGACGGCTGGGCCGACTCACTGCCCGGTCAGCTCTCCGGTGGCATGCGGCAGCGGGTGGGACTCGCCCGTGCCCTCGCGGCGGAGACGCCGATCCTGCTGATGGACGAGGCGTTCAGCGCGCTGGACCCGCTGATTCGGCGGGAGATGCAGGACCAGCTCGTCGAGCTGCAGCACCGGCTGGGCAAGACGATCGTGTTCATCACCCACGACCTCAACGAGGCCATGCGGCTCGGCGACCGGATCGCGATGATGCGCGACGGCAGGATCGTGCAGCAGGGCACCGCCGAGCAGATCCTCAACGACCCGGCCAACGACTACGTCGCGCAGTTCGTCCAGGACGTCGACCGCACGCGGGTGCTGACGGCGGCCTCGGTGATGGAGACGCCGGTCGCCGTACTCGGGGCCGAGCAGGGACCCCGCGCGGCGCACCGGCTGATGCGGGAGAACCAGCTGGCGGCGCTGTTCGTGGTCGGACGCGACCGGACGCTGCGCGGGGTCGTGCGCGAGGCCCCGGTCGCCGGCGCGGTCGAGGCCGGCGCCGACCACCTCGACGGTGTCCTCGACGACGGCGTCGTGGCCGTGGCCGCCGAGACACCGATCGCCGACCTTTTCGCCAGCTCGGCGCAGAGCACCGTGCCGCTGGCCGTCGTCGACGACGACAAGCGACTGCTCGGCGTGATCCCTCAGGTCACGCTGCTGAACGCGCTCGGCGGCTCGGTCCAGGAGCCGCTGGTCGCCGCCTCAACCGTGCCTGGACAGGAGGACGCCCGATGAGCCTCGTTCCCATGGTGGAGCTGCCCAGCGTTCCGGTGGGTCAGGGTTTCGCGAACGCGGTGAACTGGATCATCGACAACCTCGGCTTCCTGCTCGACCTCATCGACGGCGTCCTCGAGAGCATGATCGAAGGGCTGGCCGCCGGCTTGCACGCGGTGCCGGAGCTGGCGTTCGCGCCGATCCTGGCGGGCCTGGCGTGGCTGCTGCGCGGGTGGGCGTTCGGTCTGTTCTCGCTCGTCGCGCTGCTGCTCATCCAGAGCATGGGGCTGTGGGCGCTGACGATGGACACGCTCGCCCTGGTCGTGGTCTCGAGCGCCATCGCGATGCTGATCGCGCTACCGCTCGGCGTGCTCGCCGCCCGCAGCAACGCCGCGTCGCAGGTCGTTCGGCCGGTGCTCGACTTCATGCAGACGATGCCGGCATTCGTGTACCTGATCCCGTCGATCTTCTTCTTCAGCATCGGCGTCGTACCGGGCTGCGTCTCCACGATCGTGTTCGCGATGCCGCCGGGCGTTCGGCTCACCGAGCTCGGGATCCGGCAGGTCGACGCGGAGATGGTCGAGGCGGGCCACGCGTTCGGCGCCCCGCCGATGAAGATCCTCAGCCGCATCCAGATCCCGCTCGCGATGCCGACGATCATGGCCGGCGTCAACCAGGTGATCATGCTGGCGCTCTCGATGGTGGTCATCGCCGGCATGGTGGGAGCCGGCGGTCTCGGCGCCGAGGTCTTCGAAGGCATCACCAGGCTCGACCTGGTCAAGGGCTTCGAGGGCGGCATCGCGGTGGTCATCCTCGCGATCTACCTCGACCGCCTCACGGGTGCCTTCGCCCAGCGCTCGGCAGTCGCCCGGGCGCGTGCCCGGGCCGCCGCCTGAGCGCGGCCGGCCCGCACGACCTACGCGCGCAGACTTCGACACAAGGGAGACAGAGATGATGAAGCAGAGATTCCGGATCGTGGGAACCGCCGCGGCTGGTGTGCTGGCGATGGGTCTGCTGGCGGCCTGCGGCTCCGGGGACTCCGGCTCGGCCAGCGATAGCGGCGGCGGAGAGAGCAAGGAGCTGTCGGTCCCCATCGCAGCCGGGTGGGACGAGGACATCGCCGTCAGCCACCTGTGGAAGTACGCGCTGGAACAGAAGGGCTACACCGTCGAGCTGCCGCAGGTCGACATCGGCCCGGCGTTCGCGGGGGTCGCGAAGGGCGACTTCGACCTGTTCTTCGACACCTGGCTGCCGACCACGCACGAGGACTACTGGAACCAGTACCAGGACCAGGTCGAGGACATCGGCGTCTGGTACGACAAGGCGACCCTGAACATCGCCGTACCCGAGTACGTCGACGCGAAGACGATCGGTGACCTCCAGGGGATGGCGAGCACGTTCGACGGCACCATCACCGGCATCGACTCCGGTGCGGGTCTGACCCGGGTGACGCGTGAGGAGGCGATGCCGACCTACGACCTCGACGACTACACGTTGCGCACGTCGTCGACCACGGCGATGCTGTCGGCGCTGCAGAAGGCCACCCAGGCCCAGGAGCCCATCGTGGTCACGCTGTGGCACCCGCACTGGGCTTACAGCGCCTACCCGATCAAGGACCTGGAGGACCCGGAGGGGGCCATGGGCGGCGCGGAGGAGATCCACGTCATCGGCCGCGACGGTTTCGGGGAGGAGTTCCCGGAGCTGAACTCCGCGCTGCAGAAGTTCACGATCGACGACAAGACGCTGGCGTCGCTGGAGAACACCGTCCTCCAGGAGCACGACGACCCGGCCGCGGGCGCCGAGGCGTGGGCCAAGGAGAACCAGGACTTCGTCAACCAGATGACCCAGGGCATCTCCGGGAGCTGACCCGGCACGGAGCCTGAACCGGTCGCGCGAGGCGCCGATCCCCCCTGTGGGTCGGCGCCTCACGCGCGTCTGGGCGCCTTCCCTCACAGGTCGAGGTCGACGACCACCGGCGCGTGGTCGGACGGGCCCTTCCCCTTGCGTGCGTTGCGATCCACGAACGCATCACGCACCCGCGCCGCCGCGGCGGCGTTGGCGTAGGCGAGGTCGATCCGCATGCCGAGGTTCTGGTGGAACATGCCTGCCCGGTAGTCCCAGTAGGTGTACGGCGTGTCGTACTTCAGCGCGCGCGGAACCACGTCCTCCAGCCCGAGCCCGCGTAGCTCCGCGAGCGCCTTCCGCTCGGGGCCGGTGACGTGCGTCGAGTGTACGAACACCGACGGGTCCCACACGTCGGTGTCGGCGGGTGCGATGTTGAAGTCGCCGGTGACCAGGAACGGCACGTCGGAGGCCACCTCGGCGGCCAGCGCGTCGCGCAGGGCGGCGAGCCACTCGAGCTTGTAGGCGTAGTGCGGGCTGTCCGGGGCGCGCCCGTTGGGAACGTAGACCGACCACACGCGCACCGGTCCGCAGGTCGCACCGACCGCGCGGGCCTCCACCACGGGCACCGGAGCCACGTCGACCAGCGCGAGGTCGTCCGTCGTGCCCGCCGCGGCCACGAAGCCGGGCTGGCCCTCGAACCCGCGCGCCACCGCGGAGAGACCGACCCGCGACAGGATCGCCACGCCGTTCCACCTGCCGTCGCCGTGCGCCGCGACGGCGTACCCGCGCTCCTCGACCGGCGCGACCGGGAACGCCGCGTCGGCGCACTTGGTCTCCTGCAGGCACACCACGTCGGCGCCGGTCTCGTCGAGCCACTCGAGGAGCCGCGGCAGCCGGGCGCCGACGGAGTTGACGTTCCAGGTCGCCAGCCGCATACGGTTCCCCCGCGCCCCTCGCCGGTCAGCGGACCGGCTCGGTCGTCTCCTCCGTGGCCGGGCTGCCGCCCTCGTCGCGCTTGACCGACGCCAGCAGCATCTGCGCCACGTCGAGGATCTCGACCTCCTCGCGGGCCTCGCCGCTGGACTGCTGCGCGGTGAGACCGTCGGTGAGCATCACCTTGCAGAACGGGCAGCCGGTGGCGATCTGGTCGGCCCCGGTGGCCACGGCCTCGGTGATCCGGTTGTTGTTGATGCGCTCGCCGATCTTCTCCTCCATCCACATCCGCGCACCGCCGGCACCGCAGCAGAAGGAGCGCTGCGAGTTGCGCGGCATCTCGGCGAACTCGGTGTCGGGGATGACGTTGAGCAGGTCACGCGGCGGTGTGTAGACCTGGTTGTGCCGGCCGATGAAGCAGGGGTCGTGGTAGGTGATCTTCTTCCCGGCGGCGGTGCCGTTGCCGCTGGGGGCGACCGGCGTGAGCCTGCCCTCGCGTACCAGCCTGTTCAGCAGCTGGGTGTGGTGCACGACCTCGAGCTCGACGCCCAGCTGGCCGTACTCGTTCTTGAGCGTGTTGAAGCAGTGCGCGCAGGTGGCGACGACCTTCTTGGCCTTGGCCTCGGTGAGCGTTTCGGCGTTCTGCATCGCCAGCTGCTGGAACACGAACTCGTTGCCGGACCGGCGAGCCGGGTCACCGCTGCAGGTCTCGCCGTTGCCGAGTACGGCGTAGTCGACGCCGGCCATGTGCAGCAGCTCGGCCACCGCGCGCGTGGTCTTCTTGGCCCGGTCCTCGTAGGCACCGGCGCACCCGACCCAGAACAACCACTCGACCTCGTCCAGCGACTCCACCTCGGTGCCCACCTGCTTGACCTCGAACGGCAGGCCCTGGGCCCAGTCCATCCGCGCGGTGGGCGACTGGTTCCACGGGTTCCCCTTGTTCTCCAGGCCCTTGAACAGCTGGTTGAGCTCGGTGGGGAAGTTGGCCTCGACCAGCACCTGGTAGCGGCGCATGTCCATGATGTGGTCGACGTGCTCGATGTCGACCGGGCACTGCTGCACGCAGGCGCCGCAGGAGACGCACGACCACAGCACGTCGGGGTCGATGACCGCGCCGCCGCTGGGGACCGTCGGGTCGCCCTCGGTGGCCCCGACCAGCTCGCGCTCGGCCTCGGCCCGGGCCGCGTCGGGAAGGGACTGCTGGGCAGCTGCGTCGTGGGCGGCCTGCAGGTACGGCGCCTTGGCGTAGGCGTGGTCGCGCAGGTTGAGGATGACGTGCTTGGGGGAGAGCGGCTTGTCGGTGTGCCAGGCCGGACACTGGTCCTGGCACCGCCCGCACTCGGTGCAGGTGCTGAAGTCGAGCATGCCCTTCCAGGAGAAGTCCTCGACCTTGCCCACGCCCAGCGCGGCGTCCTCGTCGAGGTCCTCGATGTTCTCGAAGTCGACCGGCTTGCCGTCGACGGTGATCGGCTGCAGGCCCCCGAGGGACGGACGGCCGTCGGCCTTGCGCTTGAACCAGATGTTGGGCCAGACGGTGAACCGGTGCCAGGCCACACCCATCGTCGCGTTCAGCCCCAGCACGATCGCCCAGACCATGGAGACCACGATCTTGAGCAACGCGACCAGCCAGATCAGGTTGACGACCTCGGACTCGGTCGCGCTGGCGTACGACTCACCGATCCAGAAGGTGAGGGGGAAGTGCGCGACCGTCGCCCAGTCCTCGCCGTGCATCTGGCCGAGGGCGTACTCCAGGCCGCGCAGCGTGACGATGCAGGTGCCGACCGCGGCCACCACGAACTCGACGAAGTAGCCCTGCCACATCGTCGAGCCCCAGAAGCGGCTGCCACGCCCCTTGGCGGAGGGTCGGCGCGCGACGCGGTAGAGCGTGAGCGCCGCGATCGCAACCAGCATCGTCCAGGCGATCAGCTCGGTCACCCACTCGAAGGGGTACCAGTGGCCGATCAGGGGGATCGCGAAGTCGGCGTCGAAGAGCTGGCCGTACGCCGTGACCAGCGTGAAGAACAGGAAGCCGAAGCCGATGAAGACCACCCAGTGCGCGATGCCGACCCAGGTCCACTGCAGCATCCGGGTGTGCCCGAACGTCTCCTTGAACACGTTGGCCCAGCGGGACCCCCGGCCGTCGGTACGGCCCAGGATGGGCTGACCGAGCTTGACCACGCGGACGATCTCACCGGCCGCCTTGGCGAACAGCGCGACCGCGACCAACGTGATCGCCAGCGACACCACGATGGCGAAGATCTGCATGTCGGCTTCTTTCGATTCGTGGGCTTGGTGGTCTGCTGATCGTAATGACTAAGCAACTGCTCAGTCACTCGCAGGTGGGCGTGACGTGGCCAACGTCGGTCCGTGGATGACGCCGGCTGTGCTCGGCCGGGGTTCAGACGTGCGTGCCGCGACCGCGGAGCCGACGGCTCAGCTCGGCGGCCACCGCGCCGACCGCGGGCGCCAGCCGCTCGTACGCCGAGGGCCCCGACCGCCGCCCCGGACCCGGTGCGGTCCGGCTGTCGAACGTCACCGCGACCGCCGCGGTGGGGTAGCCGTTGTGGTCGAGCACGGCTGATGCCACCGACGCGAACCCAGGCGTCACCTCGCCGTCCTCGACGGCGTAGCCCCGCTGGCGGGTCTCGCTGAGCAGCACCCGCAACGCGGCCGGAGTCGTGGGGCGCACCGATGCCCGGCCGGCCGCGGTGGCCGGTCCGGCGTGGTCGCCGAACGCCGCGCGGCCGGGGAACAGGGCGCGCACCTGCGCAGCGGGCAGGGCTGCCAGGATCGCGCGCCCGCTGGCGGTGAGCTGCGACGGTAGCCGCACGCCGACGTCGGTGACCAGCGGCGGCCTTCCCGGCGCGCGCTCCTCGATCACGTACAGCACGTCACGCCCGTGGAGGACCGCCAGGTGCGCGGACTCGCCGACCCGGTCGACCAGCCGTGCCAGCGGCAACCGTGAGAGCCGCTCCAGCGGCGCCTGCCGAACGTAGCCCGCGCCGACCTCGAACGCCGCCGGTCCCAGCCCGAAGGTCTGCTCGTCGGCGAGGTGCACCACGAACCCCTCGTCGGCCATCGCCGTGAGCAGCCGGTACGTCGACGCGCGGGGCAGGCCGACGGCCGACGCGATGTGCTCGGCGGCCACCGGCTGTGGCTGGGCGGCGAGGAACCGCAGGATGCGCAGGGTCCGCGTCGAGGCCGGCGCGCTACTCATCGGCTACTCCGCTGCGAGCCGGGAGACCCTCCTCGCGCCGAGAACCCTCCCGCTCGCGCCGAGATCACAGAACTGACCCTCTCGCTCGCGCCGAGATCGCAGAAGTGGGCTCCCGGCATGGGCCCAGCATACGAGCGGGTCTCATATGTGAGACAGCATGGCTGGGTGCGTGGTGGCATCGCGACGCCCCGCGGGGTGGAATGGCGGCATGAGTCATTCCAGCGTGGTGGTGGGCGTCGGCCCGGTCTCGCCGGCGGACCTGGTCGCGGTCGCCCGCGACGGTGCCGCGGTGGAGCTGGACCCCGAGGCGGTCGCGGCGATGGAGAAGTCGCGTGAGGCGGTGGACGCGCTGGCGGCCGCGCCGACGCCGACGTACGGCGTCTCCACCGGCTTCGGCGCGCTCGCGACGCGGCACATCGCCGAGGACCTGCGCGCCGATCTCCAGCGTTCGCTGGTCCGCTCACACGCGGCCGGTTCGGGTGCGGAGGTGGAGCGCGAGGTCGTCCGCGCGCTGATGCTGCTGCGGTTGTCGACGCTGGCCACCGGACGCACCGGGATCCGCGCAGAAACGGCGCAGGCGATGGCCGCCCTGCTCAACCACGGGGTGACGCCGGTGGTGCGCGAGTACGGCAGCCTCGGGTGCTCCGGTGACCTCGCCCCGCTGGCGCACTGCGCCCTGGTGTTGATGGGTGAGGGCGAGGTGCACGACCGGGACGGCGTCCTGCGTCCGGCCGCGGAGGTGCTGGCCGAGGTCGGCGTCACCCCGATCCAGCTCGCCGCGAAGGAGGGATTGGCGCTGATCAACGGCACCGACGGCATGCTCGGCATGCTCGTGCTGGCGCAGGCCGATCTCGCGGCGCTGCTGACGCTGGCCGACGTGGCCGCGGCGATGAGCGTGGAGGCGATCCTGGCCACCGACCGGGTCTTCGCCGAGGATCTGCAGGCGCTGCGGCCGCATCCCGGCCAGGCCTCCTCGGCGGCGAACCTGCGCCGCATCCTCGACGGCTCCGAGATCATGCAGAGCCATCGCACGCCCGACTGCAACCGGGTGCAGGACGCCTACTCGCTGCGGTGCGCGCCGCAGGTCGCCGGTGCCGCACGTGACACCCTCGACCACACGCGCCTGGTGGCGGAGCGGGAGCTGGCCTCGGCCGTGGACAACCCGGTCGTGCTGGCCGACGGCCGGGTCGAGTCCAACGGCAACTTCCACGGCGCACCGCTGGGTTACGCGCTGGACTTCCTGGCGATCCCCGTGGCCGACGTGGCGAGCATGTCCGAGCGGCGCACCGACCGGTTCCTGGACAAGACCCGCAACCACGGCCTACCGCCGTTCCTGGCGCACGACCCGGGCGTGGACTCCGGGCACATGATCGCGCAGTACACCCAGGCGGCCATCGTCTCGGAGCTGAAGCGGCTCGCGATGCCCGCCAGCGTGGACTCGATCCCGTCGAGCGCCATGCAGGAGGACCATGTCTCGATGGGCTGGTCGGCGGCTCGCAAGCTGCGCCGGGCGTTGGACGGGATGACCCGGGTGCTGGCGATCGAGGTGCTCACCGCGGCGCGTGCGCTGGACCTGCGTGCGCCGCTGACTCCGGCACCGGCCACGGCCGCGGCGCTCGGCGTACTGCGTGCGCACGTGGACGGCCCCGGCCCCGACCGCCACCTCGCACCGGAGATCGACGCCGTCGTGGACCTGGTACGCAGTGGCGCGCTCGTCACCGCCGTCGAGTCCGTCACCGGCCCCCTCGACTGATTCGTCTGCGGTTGGCCTCCGCGGAACACCCGAGTCAGCGCAGACGAATCGAGAAGGAGAGAGCAGATGAGTCGCACGATCCACAGCCCACGGGGCAAGGAGCTGTCCGCCGGCAGCTGGCAGACCGAGGCGCCGATGCGCATGCTGATGAACAACCTCGACCCGCAGGTGGCCGAGCACCCCGAGGAGCTCGTCGTCTACGGCGGTACGGGCAAGGCGGCGCGCGACTGGCGGTCCTTCGACGCCATGGTCCGCACCCTGCAGAAGCTGCGCGACGACGAGACCATGCTGGTGCAGTCCGGCCGGCCGGTCGGCGTGATGCGCACGCACGAGTGGGCGCCGCGGGTGCTGATCGCCAACTCCAACCTGGTCGGCGACTGGGCGACTTGGGAGGAGTTCCGCCGGCTGGAGGCGCTCGGGCTGACGATGTACGGGCAGATGACGGCGGGGTCGTGGATCTACATCGGCACCCAGGGGATTCTGCAGGGCACCTACGAGACGTTCGCCGCGGTCGCGGAGAAGCGGTACGGCGGCACGCTGGCGGGCACGATCACCCTCACCGCCGGACTCGGCGGCATGGGCGGCGCACAGCCGCTGGCGGTCACCATGAACGACGGTGTCTGCATCTGCCTCGAGGTCGACGACTCACGCATCGCGCGTCGAATCGAGCACCGCTACCTCGACGTGCGCGCGGACTCCGTCGACCACGCCCTCGAGCTGGCGGTCGAGGCGCGCGACGCCCGCAGGCCGCTGTCGATCGGCGTGCTCGGCAACGCCGCCGACCTGGTGCCCGAGCTGCTCGCGAAGTCGGCGCCGATCGACATCGTCACCGACCAGACCTCGGCGCACGACCCGCTGATGTACCTGCCGTCGGGTGTGGACTTCGCCGACTGGGTCAGTGCCCGGGAGAAGGACGCCGCCGGGTTCACCAAGCGGGCGCAGGAGTCGATGGCCCGGCACTGCGAGGCGATGGTCGGGTTCCAGGACTGGGGCGCGGAGGTGTTCGACTACGGCAACTCGCTGCGCGCGGAGGCGAGGCTGGGCGGCTTCACGCGCGCCTTCGAGTACCCCGGCTTCGTACCGGCGTACATCCGGCCGCTGTTCTGTGAGGGCAAGGGGCCGTTCCGCTGGGCGGCCCTGTCCGGCGACCCCGCCGACATCGCCGCCACCGACCGTGCCGTGCTGGAGATGTTCCCCGACAACGAGCGGCTCGCCCGGTGGATCCAGCAGGCGGGGGAGAAGGTGTCGTTCCAAGGGCTGCCGGCGCGGATCTGCTGGCTCGGGTACGGCGAGCGCGACCGTGCGGGCGTGCGGTTCAACGAGATGGTGGCCTCCGGCGAGGTGTCGGCCCCGCTCGCGATCGGACGCGACCACCTCGACTGCGGCTCCGTGGCGTCGCCGTACCGGGAGACCGAGTCCATGCTCGACGGGTCCGATGCGATCGCGGACTGGCCGCTGCTGAACGCGATGGTCAACGTCGCGTCCGGCGCCTCCTGGGTGTCGATCCACCACGGCGGCGGCGTCGGCATGGGCCGGTCCCTGCACGCCGGCCAGGTCTGCGTGGTCGACGGCACCGAGCTGGCCGGGCAGAAGGCGCAGCGGGTGCTCACCAACGACCCGGGCATGGGCGTGATCCGGCACGTCGACGCGGGTTACGAGGAGGCGGTCTCCGTGGCCGAGTCCCGTGACGTCCGCATCCCGATGCGCGAGTCGGACTGATGCGCGCGCGGCGTCACTGGGCCGCGCTGCTGCGGACCCGGATTGGCGCGGCGGTCCCCTGCAACGAACCTAACGGTGCAGGGGACCCCCGCAACGAAACGTATTCGTACCGGGACTCCCCACGCGGGCCCTCCTCACCAGCGGCCGCGGTGCACGACCTCGTCGAGCCCGCGTCGGCCCCGGCGCAGCGACGGCGAGCGCCGGTCAGGTGCCGGGTGCCCGACCGTGATCGCGCCGATCGGCGCGTGCTCCCCGGGAACGCCGAACTCGGCGCGGAACGCCGACAGGCGCCCCGGCGGGATGCCGAAGAAGCACGCCGCAACCCCCTCGTCAACGGCGGTCAGCAGCATGAGCAACGAGGCCATGCCGGTGTCGACGTACCAGTACGGCACCGGCCAGCGGGCCTCGTCACGGTCGGTCCAGCCCTTGTCCGCCTCGGCGTACCGATCGAGGTAGGCGTCGCGGCTGGCCAGCGGCACGATGACCACCGGCGCAGTGCGCATGCCCTCCAGCCACGGGTTGCCGGCGGTCTCAGCCGGGGTGGTGGCGGCCCAGAACCGGCGCACGTCCTCCGGGCGGTCGAGAACGAGGAAGGCCCAGCCTTGGCTGAACCCCGCGCTCGGTGCATGGGTCGCGTGCTCGAGCATCCGGTCGACGACGGACGGGTCGACCGGCTCGTCGGTGTAGCGACGCACCATGCGCCGCCGGCGTACGACCTCGCGGAACTCCACGGGCCAACGGTGCCAGACCCCCGCTCGCGCCGGGACTGCGCAGCTGCGCCGGGCCGTTTCTGCGATCTCGGCGCGAGGGGCAGGGGGCACTTCTGCGATCTCGGGGCGAGGGGCAGGGTGCACTTCTGCGATGTCGGCGTGAGGGGAGAGGCGGCACGCGCCCGGGAGGGATCCGCATGAGCCTGCTGGCCATGTTCGACGACATCCGCGACGTCGGACGCAACCCCGGCACGGGCGGATACCGCCGGTTCGTGTGGGACGACGCCGACCAGACGCTGCGCGAGTGGTTCGCCGGCGAGGCGGCCCGCCGGGGCCTCGACCTGCAGGTCGACCGCAACGGCAACCAGTGGGCCTGGTGGGGCGACCCCGCAGCGGGCGACGCGCTGGTGCTCGGCTCCCACCTGGACTCCGTCCCCGAGGGCGGCGCGTACGACGGCCCGCTCGGCGTGCTCTCCGCGTTCGCCGCGCTCGACGCGGTTCGCGACCAGGGCCTGCGGCCGACCCGCCCGGTGGCGGTGACGAACTTCGTGGACGAGGAGGGGGCGCGCTTCGGCATCGCGTGCGCCGGCTCCCGGCTCCTCACCGGAAGCCTCGACCCCGACACCGCCAGGTCGCTGCGCGACCGTGACGGCCAGACCATGGCCGAGGTGCTGCGCGCGGCCGGCCGCGACCCCGAGACGCTCGGTCGCGACGAGGACGTCCTGCGCTGCATCGGGACGTTCGTCGAGCTGCACGTCGAGCAGGGCCGCGACCTGGTGCACCGGGGCCGCGCGGTCGGCGTCGGCAGCCAGATCTGGCCGCACGGCCGGTACCGCTTCGACTTCACGGGCGAGGCCAACCACGCCGGTACGACGGTCATGGGGGACCGGCGCGACCCGATGCTGACCTACGCCGCGACCGCGCTGGCGGCCCACCTGACCGCTGCCGGCGAGGACGGCGTGGGCACCGACCTGCGTGCGACGTTCGGCCGGGTCGAGGTCACGCCCAACGGCACGAACGCAGTACCGTCGCAGGTCCGGGCCTGGCTGGACGCCCGCGCCGCGGACGAGCATGCGCTGGAGGCCCTGGTCGACGAGGTGCGCCGCTGTGCCGAGGAGGCCGCCGCCCGCGACCGCACCGGGGTGCAGATGAGTGCCGAGTCGGTGTCGCCGGCAACCGGGTTCACCCCCGACCTGGTCGACCGGCTGGCCGCCCGGCTGGGCGGGGCGCCGGTGGTCCCGACCGGCGCCGGGCACGATGCGGGGGTGCTCGCACTGGCCGGCGTCCCCACCGCGATGCTGTTCGTCCGCAACCCCACCGGCGTCTCGCACTCCCCGGCCGAGCACGCCGAGGCCGACGACTGCCTGGCGGGGGTGGACGCCCTCACCGCGTGTGTCCTCGACCTCGCGGGAGAGCCGGCGTGACGGCGTACTGGCTCGAACGCGCCTGGCTCGGGCCCGACCGCATGGCCGACCACGTGCTGGTCGGTGTCGCCGGCGGACGCATCGCCACGCTCGACACCGATGTCGCCGCACCCCCGGCGACCGCGCAACGGCTGCCCGGTCTCACCCTGCCGGGGCTGGCCGACTGCCACAGCCACGCGTTCCACCGCGCGCTGCGCGGGCGCACCCAGACAGAGCGGGGCACGTTCTGGACCTGGCGGGAGCAGATGTACGCCGTGGCGGCCCGGCTCGACCCCGACTCCTACTTCGCCCTGGCCGCGGCGACGTACGCGGAGATGGCGGCCACCGGCGTCACCAGCGTCGGCGAGTTCCACTACCTGCACCACGACCCCAGGGGCGGTCCCTACGCCGAGCCCAACGCGATGGCGGAGGCTCTGGTCGCGGCCGCACGCCAGGCCGGCATCCGGATCACGCTGCTGGACACGTGCTACGTGTCCAGCGGCTTCGGGGCCCAGCCCGAGGGGGTTCAGCGGCGGTTCAGCGACGGCGACGCCGGCCGGTGGGCCGCGCGCGTGGACGCGCTCGCCGACAAGCACGCCGACGACGAGGACGTGGTGGTCGGCGCGGCCGTGCACTCGGTCCGCGCGGTGCCGAGGGACCAGATCGCCGTCGTCGCCGAGTGGGCGGACGGCCGCGACGCGCCGCTGCACGCGCATCTGTCCGAGCAGGTCGCCGAGAACGAGGCGTGCCAGGAGGCGTACGGCCAGACACCGGCGGTGGTGCTGTTCGAGAACGGTGCGCTGGGGCCGCGGTCGACCGCCGTGCACGCCACCCACCTGACCGAGTCCGACATCGCGCTGCTGGGCGGACAGGGCACGCACGCGTGCCTGTGCCCCACCACCGAGCGTGACCTCGCCGACGGCGTCGGTCCGTCCCGCCGGCTGCTGGAGGCCGGCTCGCCCCTCACCCTGGGCTCGGACAGCCACGCGGTGGTCGACCTGTTCGAGGAGATGCGCGCGGTGGAGATGGACGAGCGGCTGGCGACCCAGCGGCGCGGGCACTGGTCGGCCGACGAGCTGCTGACCGCCGCGACCACGGCGGGGCACGCCTCGCTCGGGTTTCCCGAGGTGGGGCGCATCGCGGTGGGTGCCCCCGCCGACCTGGTGACGCTGGACCTGGAGTCGGCGCGTACGGCGGGTACTGGGCGCAGCGCCGAGAGCGCCGTGTTCGCCGCCTCGGCCGCCGACGTGGTGCACGTCGTCAGCGCCGGTGCGGTGCTCGAGAACGGCCGCGTCGGTGCGCGGCTGCACCGGACGCTCACGACCCTGTGGGAGGACTGACGCCTGTGACCTCGACCGTGCTCACCGGGATCGGCCAGCTGGTGACCTGTGACCCCGAGAGCGGCGACGGCTCCCCGCTCGGCGTGCTCGCCGACGCGGCACTGGTGACCGAAGGCGACCGTGTCGTGTGGGCCGGGCCCGGGACGGAGGCCCCGCCCGCGGACACCGCGGTCGACGCGGCCGGCCGCGTGGTGCTGCCGGGCTTCGTCGACGCGCACAGCCACCTGGTCTTCGCCGGCGACCGGTCGGCCGACTTCGCCGCCCGGATGGAGGGGCGTGCCTACTCCACCGGCGGTATCCAGACCACGGTCGCGGCCACCCGGGCGGCCAGCGACGAACAGCTCGCCGCGCAGGTCGCTCGTCATGTTGACGAGATGCTGCGCCAGGGCACCACCACCGTCGAGACCAAGAGCGGCTACGGGCTCACCGTCCACGACGAGGCGCGGGCGCTCGCGGTCGCGCGACAGTTCACCGCGGAGACGACGTTCATGGGCGCGCACGTGGTCGCGCCCGAGTACGCCGACGACCCCGCCGGCTACGTCGACCTCGTCACCGGCCCGATGCTGCAGGCCTGCGCCCCGCACGCGCGCTGGGTCGACGTCTTCTGCGAGCGCGGTGCCTTCGACGCCGACCAGGCGCGGGCGGTCCTGCGCGCGGGCCTGGACGCAGGCCTGGAGGCGCGAGTGCACGCCAACCAGCTCGGTCCCGGTCCCGGCGTGCAGGTGGCGTGCGAGATGGGCGCCGCTGCGGCGGACCACTGCACGTTCCTGTCCGACGAGGACGTCGCCGCGCTGCGCGACGCCGGCGTGGTCGCGACCCTGCTGCCCGGCGTGGAGTTCTCCACCCGCTCGCCGTATCCGGACGCCCGCCGCCTGCTCGAGGCCGGCGTGACGGTCGCGCTCGCCTCCGACTGCAACCCCGGCTCGTGCTACTCGTCGTCGATGCCCCTGTGCGTGGCGCTCGCCGTCCGGGAGATGCGGATGAGCCCCGCCGAGGCGGTCTGGTCGGCCACGGCCGGGGGCGCGGCGGCGCTGCGCCGCGACGATGTCGGCCGCCTCTCGCCGGGGGCACGCGCGGACCTCACCGTGCTCGACGCACCGTCGTACGTGCACCTGGCCTACCGGCCCGGCGTCCCCCTGGTCGCGGCGGTGTGGCAGCGCGGCCGCCCGGTCGTCGGCTGACCGGTCGTCGGCCGAGCGCCGTCCGCTCGTCGTAGGCCGTCCGCTCGTCGACCGACCGGCGCCACGGCCGCGGACGACTCAGGACTCGACCACCACCCGCTCGTTCGGCACGCAGTGGGTCATCACGTTCGAGTCGAACGTGCGCGGTCCGTTCTTGCCGAGGTTGGCCAGCCGCTGCTTCTCCTCCTCGTCGAAGGCCTGCGTGGCGAGCGGCTGCAGGTGGCGGACGTCGTCGGCCGAGATGCCGAGGCCGTCACCGACGCGCTGGCCGAGCTCGTCCTCGACCATGAAGAAGTGCCAGACCATCCGCTCCTGGATGTGCCGGTCGCACTGCGACAGCGCGTCGACCAGGTTGGCGACCAGGTCGTCGCGCTCCCACTGCTCGCAGAGCTGGAACCGCTGCGCCGCCTGCATGTAGTCGTTGGTCCGCGGGATGCGCGACCGGGTCAGCCGGCCGGAGATCTCCGGGCCCACCTCGGAGTGCGAGGGCTTCGGGGACTCCTGCAGACCGTTGAGCGACGACGGCTCGTAGTTCACGTGCGGGTTCTGACCCTCGCCGAGGTCGACGCCGTACGCCATGGAGCCGTCACGCTGGTTGGTGGCCACGCGGGCGTTCTTCGCCTGGTTCACCGGCAGCTGCAGGTAGTTCGGCCCCACCCGGTGCCGCTGGGTGTCGCTGTAGGAGAACGTGCGGCCGACCAGCATCTTGTCGTCGGAGAAGTCCAGGCCGTCGACGAGCACGCCGGTGCCGAACGCGATCTGCTCGTTGTCGGTGAAGAAGTTCTCGGCGTTGCGGTCGAGCACCATCCGGCCGACGGGCTTGGGCGGGAACTGGTCCTCCGGCCACACCTTCGTGTCGTCGAGCGGGTCGAAGTCGAGCTCGGGGTGGTCGTGGTCGTCCATCATCTGGACGACCAGCTCCCACTCCGGGTAGTCGCCGCGGTCGATGGCCTCGTAGAGGTCCCTGGTGTGCGCACCCAGCTCCTGCGCCTGCACCTTGGCCGCGTCGTCGGCGGTGTAGGACTTCACCCCCTGCTTGGGAATCCAGTGGTACTTCACCAGCTTCGTGTCGCCGTCGGCGTTGACCCACTTGTAGGTGTTCACGCCGAAGCCCTGCATGTTCCGGTAGCTCGCCGGGATGCCGCGCGGGCTGAAGACCAGCAGCACCATGTGCAGGGCCTCGGGACTCTGGCTGAAGAAGTCGAACGCCCGGTTCGGGACGCTGGCCTGGAAGTTCACCGGGTCCGGCTTCTGGGAGTGGATGAAGTCGGGGAACTTGATCGCGTCACGGATGAAGAAGACGCCGAGGTTGTTTCCGACGAGGTCCCAGTTGCCGTCCTCGGTGTAGAACTTCACCGCGAAGCCACGAGGGTCGCGCGCCATCTCCGAGGAGTCGCGACCGCCGGCGACCGTGGAGAACCGCAGCGCGACCTCGGTGCGCTTGCCCTCCTCCTGGAACAGCTTCGCCCGGGAGTAGCGCGCGATCGGCTCGTCGCCCCACTTGCCGTAGGCCTCGAAGTAGCCGAACGCCGTGGTGCCGCGCGCGTGCACGACCCGCTCCGGAACCCGCTCCCGGTCGAAGTGGCTCATCTTCTCCAGGAAGTGATAGTTCTCCAGGGTGCCGGGACCGCGCGAGCCCACCGTCCGCATGTTCTGGTTGTCGTAGACCGGGTGGCCCTGTCGGGTCGTCAGCTGCGGACGGTCGCCGCCCTGTTCCGGACGGCCGGTGGTGTCGGTCACTGCCTTCCCCTTCTCTCGCGCTCGGAGCTCTTCTCGGTCAGGACCCTGCCGTACCCGGACGACGCCGGTCCATCCCTCGATTCTGGACCCGGCCCCGACGCGGTGGGAAGGCCTCCGTCCGGCGTCGGGACACCGCGACAGTGGAAACAGGGCGGCCTCGCGTTGCGTTTGATCCTATGCGTATAGTTGAGTGAGCCGGACTCAAGTAAGTTGCCAACGTCTTGTGCCGCTTGCGAGACTGTCCCTGAAGCATTCGAACTCGTGGAGGTAACCAGCATGGCTCGCGCGGTCGGAATCGACCTGGGCACGACCAACTCCGTCGTGGCCGCTCTCGAAGGTGGCGAACCCACCGTCATCTCCAACGCCGAGGGCTCGCGGACGACGCCCTCGGTCGTCGCCTTCGCCAAGAACGGCGAAGTCCTGGTCGGCGAGGTCGCCAAGCGTCAGGCGGTGACCAACGTCGACCGCACCATCCGCTCCATCAAGCGGGAGATGGGCACGGACTGGAAGCGTGAGCTCGACGGCAAGGAGTTCACGCCGCAGCAGATCTCCGCGTTCGTGCTGCAGAAGCTCAAGCGGGACGCCGAGGCCTACCTCGGTGAGCCCGTCACCGACGCGGTCATCACCGTTCCCGCGTACTTCTCCGACGCCCAGCGCCAGGCCACCAAGGAGGCCGGCGAGATTGCCGGGATGAACGTCCAGCGCATCGTCAACGAGCCCACCGCGGCCGCGCTGGCGTACGGTCTGGACAAGGAGCACGACCAGACCATCCTGGTGTTCGACCTCGGTGGCGGCACCTTCGACGTGTCGCTGCTGGAGATCGGCGACGGCGTGGTCGAGGTGAAGGCGACCTCCGGTGACAACCACCTCGGCGGCGACGACTGGGACTCCCGGATCGTCGACTGGATGGTGCAGAAGTTCAAGAACGCCCACGGCGTCGACCTGAGCAAGGACAAGATCGCCCTGCAGCGGCTGCAGGAGTCGGCCGAGAAGGCCAAGATCGAGCTGTCCGCCTCCTCCGAGACCACGATCCACCTGCCCTACATCACCGCCGGTGCCGAGGGCCCGCTGCACTTCGAGGAGAAGCTCACTCGCGCCGAGTTCCAGCGGATGACCTCCGACCTGCTCGACCGCGCGCGCAAGCCGTTCGAGCAGGTCCTCAAGGACGCCAACGTCAAGCTCGACAAGATCGACCACGTGATCCTGGTCGGCGGCTCCACCCGCATGCCCGCCGTCACCGAGCTGGTCAAGGACCTCACCGGCGGCAAGGAGCCCAACAAGGGCGTCAACCCCGACGAGGTCGTCGCCGTGGGCGCCGCCCTGCAGGCGGGCGTGCTCAAGGGCGAGGTCAAGGACGTGCTGCTGCTCGACGTCACCCCGCTGTCGCTCGGCATCGAGACCAAGGGCGGGGTGATGACCAAGCTGATCGAGCGCAACACGACGATCCCGACCAAGCGCTCGGAGGTCTTCACCACGGCCGAGGACAACCAGCCGTCGGTGATGATCCAGGTCTACCAGGGCGAGCGCGAGATGGCCGCGGCCAACCAGCTGCTCGGCAACTTCGAGCTGACCGGTCTGCCGCCGGCGCCGCGCAACGTCCCGCAGATCGAGGTCACGTTCGACATCGACGCCAACGGCATCGTGCACGTTTCGGCCAAGGACCGGGGCACCGGCCGCGAGCAGTCGATGACGATCACCGGCGGGTCGGCGCTGTCCAAGGACGACATCGAGAAGATGATCCGCGAGGCGGAGCAGTACGCCGAGGAGGACCGGCAGCGCCGCGAGGCAGTGGAGATCCGCAACCAGGCCGACAGCGCGGTCTACACCAGCGAGAAGTTCCTCGCGGAGAACGCCGACAAGATCCCGGGCGAGCTCAAGTCCGAGGTCGAGGCCGACGTCGACGCGCTGAAGAAGGCGCTCGAGGGCGACGACACCGACGCCATCAAGACAGCTGCGGCCAAGCTGGCCGAGTCCAGCCAGAAGATGGGCTCGGCCATGTATGCCAACGCCGAGTCCGGTGAGGCCGGCGCCGCGGGCGCCCCTGGTGCCGAGGGTGCTGGTGGCAGCCAGGGCGGCGACCAGGCCGACGACGTCGTCGACGCAGAGATCGTCGACGAGGACAGTGAGCAGTCCACCGGCGACGGCAAGACTGAGGAGAACAAGTGACGGAGTCCGGTGACCAGCCGATCTTTCGGGACCGGCGCCGCATCGACCCCGAGACCGGAGAGGTGCGGGAGCCGCAGGGATCTGCGGCTCCCGGCCGT
>DATABY010000125.1:0-37446 GCA_036259355.1 Nocardioidaceae bacterium | reverse complement strand
GGTCCCCTGCGACGCTAGGTTCGTTGCAGGGGAACCCCCGCGCTGTTCGCGGTCCGTAGTGCGGAGCCCCGGTGGGGCGCGGCTCAGGACCAGCGCGGGGTGCGGGACAGCAGCGCGGCGCCGGCGGCGACACCTGCGGTGGAGGTCCGCAGGACCGGCGAGCCCAGGCGTACGACGGCCGCACCGGCGGCGTCGAACGCGGCGACCTCCGTGTCGGTGATCCCGCCCTCCGGGCCGACCACCACGACGACGTCGCCCTCGTCGGGGACCGTCAGCGCCGCCAGCGGGCGGTCGGCAGCCTCGTGCAGCACCACCGGCAATGCCGCCGATCGCAGCAGCTGCGCCACGTCGGCGGTCGCCGCGAGGTCACGGACCTCGGGAAGCCAGGACCGCCGGGCCTGCTTGCCCGCCTCACGCGCGTGCGCGCGCCACCTGGCCAATGCCTTGGCGGCCCGCTCACCCCGCCACTGCACCACGCAGCGCGACGCCGCCCACGGCACGATCACGTCGGCACCGATCTCGGTCAGCATCTGCACGGCCAGCTCCGCCCGGTCGCCCTTCGGCAGCGCCTGCACGACCCACAGCCGGGGCCGCGGCGGCGGCACGCTCTGCCGGTCCACGACTCGGCACACCAGCCCGGACCGGCGCGCCTCGACGACCACTCCGTCGACCGACGTGCCCCGGCCGTCGGTGAGCACCACCGCCTCGCCGGGGCCCAACCGGCGTACGACCGCGGCGTGCCGGCCCTCCGGCCCGTCCAGCTCGACCGTCTCCCCCGGATCCGCAGCCAGGGCCGCGGTGTCGGCCAGGAAGACCGGTGCGGTCATCGGGCCACCGCGACGCTCAGCGCTGGCCGAACGTGTCGCGCAGCCAGTTGAACATGCTGCGGTCGCGGTGTGGCTCACCGAACGAGCCCTCGGACTGCTCCTCGCCGCGCAGGGTGGCGAGCTCACGCAGGAGCTCCTCCTGCCGGTGGTCGAGGCGGGTGGGCGTCTCCACCACCACGTGTACGACGAGGTCGCCGCGGCCCGCGCCGCGCAGCCGCGGCACACCGCGGGCGTTCAGCACGATCGCCTCACCCGACTGCGTGCCCGGCTTGATGTCGATCGGCACGATGGTCTCCACGTCGCTGCCCTCGTCGGCGGCCAGGTCGGACTCCAGCGTGGGCAGGTCGATCTTCGTGCCCAGGGCGGCGGCCGTCATCGGCAGCGTGACGGTGCAGTGCAGGTCGTCACCCTCGCGGGTGAACAGCTCGTGCTGGGCGATGTGGATCTCGACGTACAGGTCACCGGGAGGGCCGCCGCCGGGGCCGACCTCGCCCTGGCCGCTGAGCTGTACGCGGGTGCCGGTGTCGACACCGGGCGGTGTCTTGACGGTGATCGTGCGGCGGGCGCGCACCCGCCCGTCGCCGGAGCACTCGTTGCACGGGTCGGCGATCACGGTGCCGAAGCCGCGGCAGGCCGGGCACGGCCGCATCGTACGGATCTCGCCGAGGAAAGAACGCTGCACCTGGTGGATCTCCCCGCGGCCGTGGCAGGTCTCGCACGGCACCGGCCCGGAGCCCGGGGCCGCGCCGTCGCCGCCGCAGACCGAGCAGGCGACCGCGGTGTCGACCTTGAGGTCGCGGGTCGCGCCGAACGCCGCCTCGCCCAGGCTGACCTGCATCCGGATCAGCGCGTCCTGCCCCCGGCGTACGCGGGAACGGGGGCCGCGGGTGCCGCCGCCTGCGGCCCCGCCACCGCCGAAGAAGGCGTCCATGATGTCGGTGAAGGAGAAGCCCTGACCGAAGCCACCGCCGGCGCCGGAGGACATCGGGTCGCCACCGAGGTCGTACATCTCGCGCTTGGCCGGGTCCGCGAGGATCTCGTAGGCGCGGGTGACCTCCTTGAACTTCTCCTGCGTCTCCGCGTCGGGGTTGACGTCAGGATGCAGCTTGCGGGCGAGGCGGCGGTACGCCTTCTTGATCTCCTCGGGGCTGGCATCGCGGCCGACGCCGAGAGTCTCGTAGTAGTCCTGGCTCATGCTCCTGGCCATCAGTGTCTGCTGTGTCTCTCGTGGGTGCTTCGGTCAAAGGTGCACGTCGGCGACCCTGCCCTAGGACTCGGCCAGGATGCGGCTGACGTAGCGGGCGACGGCCCGGACCGCGGCCATGCTGCCGGGGTAGTCCATCCGGGTGGGACCGACGATACCCAGTGTGGCCAGCACGTCGTCGCCTGGCCCGTAGCCGGTGGCGACGACGCTGGTGGTGGCGAGCTCCTCGTACGGCTGCTCGTGGCCGATGCGCACGGTGACGGTGCCCGAGCTGGTGGCCTCGCCGAGCAGCTTGAGCAGCACGACGTGCTCCTCGAGCGCCTCGAGCATCGGCTTCACCGACCGCTCGAAGTCGTCGCCGAACCGGGTCAGGTTGGCCGTGCCGCCGATCAGCACCCGCTCGTCGGAGCGGTCGTCGGACATGGTCTCGATCAGGGTCGCGACGACCGCCGCGACCGTGTTGCGGTGCTCGGGCGCGAACGCCTCCATCAGCGTGCTGATCCCCGCGGCGGCGTCACCGAGCCGCTGCCCGATCACCGCCGACAGCAGCCGGCTCCGCAGGTCGGCGAGCAGCGCGTCGTCGAACGGCTCCTCGGAGGTCAGCACGCGTTGCTCGACGCGGCCACTGCTGGTGATCAGGACCAGCAGCAGACGGTTGGGGTTGAGCGTGACCAGCTCGACGTGCCGGACCGTGGAGCGCGACAGCGTCGGGTACTGCACGATCGCGACCTGGCGGGTCAGCTGCGCGAGCATCCGGACGGTGCGGTGCACGACGTCGTCGAGGTCGACCGCCCCCTCGAGGAACGACGAGATGGCCCGCTTCTCGGCGGGCGTGAGCGGCTTGACCGCGGTGAGCCGGTCGACGAACAACCGGTAGCCCTTGTCGGTGGGGATGCGGCCCGCGCTGGTGTGCGGCTGGGCGATGAACCCCTCCTCCTCCAGCGCGGCCATGTCGTTGCGCACGGTGGCCGGCGACACGCCGAGCTGGTGCCGCTCGACCAGCGCCTTCGACCCGACCGGCTCGCGGGTGGACACGTAGTCCTCGACGATGGCGCGGAGCACCGCGAGCTTGCGGTCGTCGGGCACGCGTTCGGCCATCGCTGCGCTGCTCCTCTCCACTGGCACTCCGTCGATCTGAGTGCCAGTCTACGGGCTTGCGCCGGAAAGGCGCTGAGCTCGCGGGCGGGCGCGGGCGCGGCCCGCCGGGGACGCGTGTGATCATCGGGGCGTGGCGGAGGACTGGGACGAGATCGCGGACCGGTGCTGGGTACGCCGTTACCCGGAGTGGGACGTCAACGTCGGCGTGCTCGCCGGCAGCGACGGGCTGCTGGTCGTCGACACCCGGGGGACGCGCGAGCAGGGCGAGTCCCTGCGCGACGACGTACGGCGACTCGCTCCGGGGACCGACGTGCGCTGGGTGGTCAACACCCACCAGCACTTCGACCACACCTTCGGCAACATCGCCTTCGACGACGCGACGATCCACGCCCACGAGCACGCGGCTGCCGGTCTGCAGGCGGCCGCCGAGCGGATCCGACGGCTGTGCCGGGCCGGCGACCCGGACGACCCGTTGAACCGCCAGGTGCTCGAGACGCCGCTGCGGGTGCCGGACACGACCTTCGCGTCCGTGCGCACCGTCGACCTCGGCGACCGCTACGTCGAGCTGTTCCACCCCGGCCGGGGGCACACCGACGGCGACATCCTGCTGCGCGTGCCCGACGCCGATGTCGTCTTCGCCGGTGACCTGGTGGAGGAGTCCGGCCCGCCGGCGTACGGCGAGGACTGCTTCCCGCTGGAGTGGCCAGGCTCGCTCGACGTGGCGGTCGGCGTGGTCACCGCCGACACGCTGGTGGTCCCGGGCCACGGCACCGTCGTTGACCTCGGGTTCGTCCGGGAGCAGCGGGCCGACATCGCCACGGTCGCGACGTCGATCTCCGAGCTGGTGCATGCCGGCGTACCCCTCGACGCGGCGGCCGACCAGGGCGACTGGCCGTGGGACGCCGCGCACCTGCGGGACGCCATCCGCCGCGGGTACGCCCACGCCGCTCCCGCCCCGGGTCATCTGCCGCTGCTCGACCAGTAACGCTGGTGACGCGTCAATCCCTGCCCACCCGACCTCGTCGTGACGCGTCACTCCGTGAACGCCCGCGCGCGGGAACGCCGGGCGAGATGGCGGGCCTGCCGCAGCGGCTCGGGGGTACGTCGGCCGTGCAGCGCCGCACGGAGCACCTCGGCCGCGGTGTCGACGCCGGTGCGCCAGCCCGGGTGCACCGCCAGCGGGCGGGTTCCTGCGCGGCTGCGCAGCCACCAACCCACCGGCTCGCCCTCCAGCAGCAGCGGCGCCATAGCGCCGTCGCGGTCATCGGGCCAGTCGCCCGTGGCCAGCAGCGGCCGGTGGGTGACGCCGACGGTCGGCACGTCGAGCACCGCGCCGAGATGCAGCGCGAGGCCGCACCGGCGCGGGTGGTCGCGGCCGGTGGCGTCGAGCAGGACCACGTCGGGACGGGCACGCAGGCCACGTACGGCGCGCTCGAGCAGCGCCCCGGCTCGCAGCGCCATCAGGCCGGGAACGTAGGGACCGGCCGCCTGGCCCACCCCGGTGTGCCGGCTTCGGACGCGGCCGGACCGTACGGTGACCGCCCCGGTCCAGGCAGGGTCGCCGGCCTGGCCGGGGCCCGTCAGCCCGCGTGCGAAGCACACCCAGCAGCCGCCGAGCAGCAGACGGTCGGGCACCTGCCAAGAGGCGGCCTCGTCCGCCTCGGCGGCCAGCGCCACCTGCACCGCCGCCAGCTGGTCCGGATCCGTCGGCCACATGCCCCCATCCTCACCGCATCCCTGCGGTGAGGCGTCATCGCTGCGCGCACCGGGACGCCGTGAGCGGGGACTGACGCCTCACGCACTGGGGTGAGACGGGCCCGCCCCCCAGGAGGGATCTGACGCGTCGTCCAGAGCTGCAAAGAACCATTTGCAAACTAACCTTTGCGGTTCTACGCTGCTGCTGTGAACGAGGACGAGGTGGTCACTCCGACCGCCACCGGGCTGCGCGCGCTGGCCCATCCGGTGCGCCTGCGGATGCTCGGCCTGCTCCGTACCGAGGGCGCCTCGACCGCCACCCGGCTGGCGGCGCGGCTGGGTCTCAACTCGGGCGCGACCAGCTACCACCTCCGCCAGCTCGCCGAGCACGGCTTCGTCGTCGAGGACTCCGGGCGCGGCAACGCCCGGGAGCGCTGGTGGCGTGCCGCCCACCGCTCCACGCACGTCCCGGACGACTACCGCGGCGAGGACTCGGCCGAGGACGCGCGGCAGGCGTTCAGCCAGGCGGTGGTGGTGACCTACACCGGCGAGCTGCAGCGTGCGGTCGAGGCCCAGGCCACCACACCGCCGCAGTGGCAGGCGACCACCGACCTCAGCGACTGGGCACTGCGGCTCACCCCCGAGGAGGCACGGAGCCTGCTCGCAGAGCTGCACGCGGTCGTCGAACGGCACCGGCACTGGGACCCCGAGCGCCCGGAGGCGCCGGAGGGGGCGGACCTCTACCGCATCATCGTGAGCGGGTTCCCGCGCCTTTGGCAACGCGAGGACCCCGCGTGACCCGCGCGACCCATGCCGGGCGCCGGACCCCGCTCTACGGCTGGCTGACCGCCGAGCTGGTGTCGCTGTGCGGCACCAGGCTGTCGATGATCGCGATCCCGTGGCTGGTGCTGACCACGACCGACAGCGCCTCGCTGACCGGCCTGGTGGGGTTCGCGGAGATGGCGCCGTACGTCCTGGCCCGGGCCGGCAGCGGCCCGCTGATCGACCGCGTCGGCGGCCGGCGGGTGGGCGTGGCGTGCGACGCCGTGAGCATGGCGCTGGTCGGGCTGGTGCCGCTGCTGCATGCGGCGGACGCCCTGCCGCTGCCCCTGCTGCTCGGGCTGGTCGCGCTGATCGGCCTGTTCCGCGGGCCCAGCGACGCGGCCAAGCACGCGCTGGTCCCCGACATCGTCGACGCCGCCGCGGTCCCCATGGAGCGCGTCACCGGCCTGGCCAGCGCCGCCGAACGCCTGGCCGCGACCGCCGGCGCCGCCCTGGCCGGTGTGCTGGTGGCCGCGATCGGACCCGCCAACGCGCTGCTCGTGGACGCCGCCAGCTTCGGCGTCGCGGGGCTGCTGATCGCCCTGACCGCGCCGGGGCGCACGCACACCACCGCGGACGACCCGGACGCGGCGCTCGGCTACGTCGCCCGGCTGCGCAGCGGCTGGCAGTTCCTGCGCCACGACAAGGTGCTGGTCGGCATCACCGTGATGCTGGCCATCACCAACCTGCTCGACATGGCGTTCACGGTGGTGCTGGTCCCGGTGTGGGCCAGGCAAGGCGGGTACGGCGCCGAGACCGTGGGACTGCTGTTCGCGGTGTTCTCCGCCGCCTCGGTCGCCGGTGCGGTACTGGCAGCCGCGGTCGGGCATCGGCTGCCCCGCTTCCTCACCTACCTGGTCGCCTTCCTCATCACCGGCGCGCCGCGATTCGTCGTCCTCGCACTCGACGTCCCGCTCTGGAGTGTGCTCGCGGTCGCGGTCGCGGCCGGCTTCGCGTCCGGGTTCCTCAACCCGATCCTCGGCGCGGTGGTGTTCGAACGGGTGCCGCGTGCGCTGATGGGCCGGGTCACCTCGCTGACCACGTCGCTGTGCTGGGCCGGGATGCCGCTCGGCGGTGTCGTCGGCGGTCTGCTCGTCACCGCCACCGGGCTCGCGCCGGCGCTGCTCGCCTGCGGCGCGGCGTACTTCCTGGCCACGATGCTGCCCGCCGTACGGCCGGAGTGGCGCGAGATCGAGCGGGGGCGCGCGCCCTCGGCGAGCCAGCCGGAACGCGTACCGGTGGACGGCTAGCCTCGGCGTCCGTGTCTGGACCCGACCGCTACGGCAGCGACGTACTCGCCGGTGACTGGAGGGCCCCCAGGCGGGGCCGCGCCACCGACGTCACCGCGGAGATCGACATGGTCGTCGAGGAGGTGACCACCGACTTCTGCGGCGCGGTCGTGCGCCTCGACCGCGACCTGGGCACGGTCGAGCTGGAGGACCGCAACGGCAGGCGCCGCACGTTCCCGCTCGGTCCGGGGTTCCTGCTGGAGGGGCGGCCGGTGATCCTGCGGGCGCCGGCGCGACCGGCACCGACGCGGCCGACCCGGACGGCGTCGGGCTCGCGGTCGGCGCCCAACGTGAGGGCACGGGTGGCGCGGCAGAGCCGGATCTTCGTCGAGGGACGGCACGACGCCGAGCTGGTCGAGAAGGTGTGGGGCGACGACCTGCGCGTCGAGGGCGTGGTGGTCGAGCACCTCGACGGCGTGGACGACCTGCCCTCGGTCGTGCACGACTTCTCGCCCGCCGCGGGTCGCCGGGTCGGGGTGCTCGTGGACCATCTGGTGCCGGGGTCGAAGGAAAGCCGCATCGCGCAGACGGTGGCCCGTGGCCGGCACGGCGCGCACGTGCTCGTGGTCGGACACCCCTACGTCGACATCTGGCAGGCGGTGAAGCCGCAGCGGCTCGGCCTGCAGGCATGGCCGAGCATCCCCCGGTCGGTGCCGTGGAAGCAGGGCGTCTGCCAGTCGCTGGGCTGGCCGCACCGCAGCCAGGCCGACATCGCGAACGCGTGGAAACGCATCCTCGGCCGAGTGCGCTCCTACGCCGACCTCGAGCCCGCGCTGCTGGGCCGGGTCGAGGAGCTCATCGACTTCGTCACCACCGAGTAGCGGCCGACCGGGGCGTCCCGTCGGAAACCTTTCGTTGCGGGGGTCCCCTGTGCCGAACCTAGCGTTGCGGGGGACCCCCGCGCCGAACGGTCACGGCAGCAGGTCGCGGACGACCGCGTCGGCGAGGAGGCGCCCGCGCAGGGTCAGCGCGACCCGGCCGGCGCGCAGGGCGACGGGGTCGACCAGACCGTCGTCGGCCGCGTGGCCGGCGGCCTTGGCGCCGTACTCGTCGAGGACGCCGACCGGTAGCCCGTCGACCAGCCGCAGCTCGAGCAGGACACGCTCGACCCGGCGGGTCTCGTCGTCGAGCACCTCGCGCGCGTACGCCGGGCTGACGCCACGGGAGAGCCGCTCGGCGTAGGCCGACGGGTGCTTGACGTTCCACCACCGGACGCCCGCGACGTGGGAGTGCGCGCCCGGCCCGACGCCCCACCAGCTGCCGCCGCGCCAGTAAATCTCGTTGTGCCGGCAGCGCGCGCTCGCACCAGACCCGGGGTCGCGCGCCCAGTTGGAGACCTCGTACCAGGACAGGCCGTGCGCGGACAGCACCTCGTCGGCGAGCAGGTACTTGTCGGCCAGCTCGTCGTCATCGGGCGCCGGCAGCTCGCCGCGGCCGACCCGCCGGGCCAGCGCGGTGCCGTCCTCGACGATGAGCGCGTAGGCGCTGACATGGTCGGGCTCGCACGCCAGCGCCTGCTCCAGGCTGGTGCGCCAGTCGGCCGGCGACTCGCCGGGCGTGCCGTAGATCAGGTCGAGACTGACCTGCTCGAAGCCCGCCTCCCGCGCCCAGCGCACCGCCTGGGGCACCCGCGCCGGGTCGTGGGTGCGGTCGAGGGTGGCCAGCACCCGCGGCACCGCCGACTGCATGCCGAGCGAGATCCGGTTGAAGCCTGCGTCCCGCAGCCGCTGCAGCGACTCAGGGTCGACGCTGTCGGGGTTGGCCTCGGTGGTGACCTCGACTCCAGCGGTCAGCCCGAGCTCGTCGCGGACCGCGTCCAGGATCCGGTTGAGGTCCTCGGGCGGCAGCAGCGTCGGCGTACCCCCACCGAAGAACACCGTGTCCACCGGCGGCGCGTCGGGCCCGAGCACCCGCGCCGCCAGCCGCACCTCGGCGACCGCCGCCTGGTGGTACGACGCCCGCGACGCCCCGGGCGCACTGCCCAGCTCAGCGGACGTGTAGGTGTTGAAGTCGCAGTAGCCGCAGCGCACCGTGCAGAACGGCACGTGCACGTACACCCCGAACGACCGGGTCCGCATCCCGTGCAGCGCCGACGCCGGCAGCGCGCCGTCGGCCGGCGCGGGTTGTCCGTCGGGCAGGGCGGAGGGCACCCGCCCATCATCCCAGGTGGATCAGCGGTAGAGCGCGTCCAGCCGGTCCTTGTAGTTGCTCTCGACGACCTTGCGCTTGACCTTCAGCGACGGCGTGACCTCACCGGACTCCACCGAGAGGTCGTGCTCGAGCACGATGAACTTCTTGACGGTCTCCCACCGGTTGAGCTTGGTGTTCAGCTCCTTGATGTAGCCGTCGACCATGTCGTGCACCTCTTGGGAGGACACGATCTCCTCGTAGGACTTGCCCGCCATGCCGTGGTGGGAGGCCCACTCCTGGATCGCGTCGGGGTCCAGGGTGATGATCGCGGTGCAGAAGTTGCGCTCGTTGCCGTGCACCACCATCTGGCTGGCGTACGGGCAGATCGCCTTGAACTGGCCCTCGACCAGCGAGGGCGCGACGTACTTGCCGCCGGAGGTCTTGAACAGGTCCTTCTTGCGGTCGGTGATGCGGACGAAGCCGTCGGGGTCGATCTCGCCGATGTCGCCGGTGTGGAGCCAACCGTCCTTGAGCGACTCCTCGGTCTGCTCCTCCAGGTGGTGGTAGCCCTGCATCACGCCGGGGCCCTTGATCAGGATCTCGCCGTCCTCGGCGATCTTGAAGTCGGTCCCGTCGAAGGGGATGCCGACCGTGCCGAACTTGTAGTTGTCGGGCCGGTTCACCGACGAGCCCGCCGAGGTCTCGGTGAGACCGTAGCCCTCCAGGATCAGGATGCCGGCGGCGTGGAACCACTGCGCGACCTCCTTGTTGAGCGCCGCCGCACCGGAGATGAAGAACCGGACCCGGCCGCCGAACCGCTCCCGGATCTTGGTGAACACCAGCTTGTCGGCCACCTTGTGCTGCACGGCGAGGTGCGGCGGGACGCTCTGGCCGGCCATGCGGCGGCGACTGACGTCGAGGCCCACCTTGAACGCCCAGTTGAAGATCTTCGCCTTGGCGCCGCCCTCGCCCTCGGTCATGCTCACGATCCGCCCGTGCGCCTTCTCGAAGATGCGCGGGGCGGCGCCCATGAACGTGGGGCGCACGACGGCGAGGTTGTCGATGATCTTGTCGACCCGGCCGTCGACGGCGGTCTCGAAGCCGATGCACAGCTGGTTGGTGAGCAGCACCTTGCCGAACGAGTGCGCCATCGGCAGCCACAGGTACTGCACGTCCTCAATCGAGAGGATGTTCTGCGCGGCGACGGCAGCTCCCTCGTAGGTCCAGCTGGCGTGCCGCAGCCGAACGCCCTTGGGCCGTCCGGTGGTGCCCGAGGTGTAGATCAGCGTCGCCAGGTGGTCGGGCTGCGTGCCCGCCACCCGCTGGCCGACGACGTCCGGCTGCTCGGTCAGCAGCTTGTCACCGAGCTGGGCGAGGTCGTCGAGGGTGATGACGGTGTCGCCGTCCGGCGTCCCGCTGAACGTGACGATCTTCTCCAGCTTGGGCAGCTCGGAGCGGTGCTCGCGGATCTTGGCGATCTGCTGGTCGTCCTCGGCGAACGCGAGGCGGCTCTGGGAGTCGGCGAGGATGAACGCGACGTCGGTCGGCACCGTGCTCGGGTAGACGGTGGTGGTCGCCGCCCCCGCACACATGATCGCCAGGTCGGCGAGGATCCACTCGTAGCGCGTGCCGGACACGATCGCGACCCGCTGCTCCGGCTCGATGCCGAGCGCGACGAGCCCTGCCGCCAAGCTGTTCACCCGCGCACCCGTCTCGCGCCACGTCACCGCCGCCCACGACTCGCCCTCGGGATAGCGGTACGCCGTGCGGTCCGGTGTCTGTTCGACCCGGTCGAGGAACATCCTCCCCACGCTGGGCGCACGTTCGGCGAGGAAGCGGTGGACGTCGGTCACAGAAGCGGTCTCGGACATCAGGTTCCTTTGCAGCAAGGCAGTGTGTTCGCAAGTGTTCGCAAGTTCTCGCAAAGCGGCGTGCAGTGTGCAGGCTAGTTGAGGTGTGCTACCCCACGGTAGGCATTGTCGAGATTCCGCCGATACGCCCCGTGATCGGCCGGTCTCATGGCCCGCCCACGCGTCCTACTTCTTGCTCTTGTCCGCCGGGCCGGCGCTGGTGGACAGCGCGGCGATGAAGGCCTCCTGCGGCACCTCCACGCGACCGACCATCTTCATCCGCTTCTTGCCCTCCTTCTGGCGCTCCAGCAGCTTGCGCTTGCGGGTGATGTCACCGCCGTAGCACTTGGCCAGGACGTCCTTGCGGATGGCACGGATGGTCTCGCGGGCGATGACCCGCGCTCCGATGGCGGCCTGGATGGGCACCTCGAACTGCTGGCGCGGAATCAGCTCCTTGAGCTTCTGGGCCAGCGCGACACCGTAGGAGTACGCCTGGTCGCGGTGCACGATCGCGCTGAACGCGTCGACCGGGTCGCCCTGCAGCAGGATGTCGACCTTCACCAGGTCGGCTACCTGCTCACCGACCGGCTCGTAGTCCAGCGAGGCGTAGCCCTTGGTGCGCGACTTCAGCGCGTCGAAGAAGTCGAACACGATCTCGGCCAGGGGCAGCGTGTAGCGCAGCTCCACGCGGTCCTCGGACAGGTAGTCCATGGACTTCAGCGCGCCACGCCGCCCCTGGCACAGCTCCATCACCGGCCCGATGAAGTCGCTGGGCGTGAGCAGCGTCACGCTCACGATCGGCTCGTGCACCTCGGCGATCTTGCCGGTGGGGTACTCGCTGGGGTTGGTGACCTCGTGCTCGGTGCCGTCCTCCATCGTGACGCGGTAGACCACGTTGGGCGCGGTCGAGATGAGGTCGAGGTTGAACTCCCGCTCGAGGCGCTCGCGCACGATCTCGAGGTGCAGCAGGCCGAGGAACCCGCAGCGGAACCCGAACCCCAGCGCGCCGGAGGTCTCCGGCTCGTACGCCAGGGCGGCGTCGTTGAGCTGCAGCTTGTCCAGCGCGTCGCGCAGCGTCGGGTAGTCGTCACCGTCCATGGGGTACAGCCCTGCGAACACCATCGGGTTGGGGTGCCGGTAGCCGGCGAGCGGCTGGTCGGCGGGCTTCGACGCCGACGTGACGGTGTCGCCGACCCGCGACTGGCGCACCTCCTTGACGCCGGTGATGAGGTAGCCGACCTCGCCGACGCCGATGTGCTCGGTCTTGGTGGGCTCGGGCGCGATCACACCGACCTCGAGCATCTCGTGCACGGCGCCGGTCGACATCATCTTGATCCGGTCGCGGTGGCTGAGGCTGCCGTCGACCACGCGCACGTAGGTGACCACGCCGCGGTAGGTGTCGTAGACGGAGTCGAAGATCATCGCGCGGGCGGGCGTGTCCGCGTCGCCCTGCGGGGGCGGGACCTGCTCGACGATCGTATTGAGCAGGTCCTCGACGCCGTCGCCGGTCTTGGCCGAGACCCGTAGCACCTCCGACTCGTCGCAACCGATGATGTGCGACAGCTCGGCGGCGTACTTGTCGGGCTGGGCGCTGGGCAGGTCGATCTTGTTCAGCACCGGGATGATGTGCAGGTCTGCCTCGAGCGCGAGGTAGAGGTTGGCCAGCGTCTGCGCCTCGATGCCCTGCGCGGAGTCCACGAGCAGCACCGCGCCCTCGCAGGCGGCGAGGGACCGGGACACCTCGTAGGTGAAGTCGACGTGGCCGGGGGTGTCGATCATGTTCAGCACGTAGGGCTGCTTGCCCGCGGGCATCCGGGACTCGGCCGCCGCCCAGGGCATCCGCACCGCCTGGCTCTTGATGGTGATGCCGCGCTCTCGCTCGATGTCCATCCGGTCGAGGTACTGCGCCCTCATGGCGCGCCCTTCCACCACCCCGGTCAGCTGCAGCATCCGGTCGGCCAACGTGGACTTGCCGTGGTCGATGTGGGCGATGATGCAGAAGTTGCGGATCAGGGCGGGGTCGGTGCGGCCGGGCTTCGGCGCGGCGGCTGGCTGGGGCACGGACAACTTCCGGTCGGGGACGAGCGGCGTACGACGTCGCGTGGTACCGGGCCATCATCCCACGCGCGACCGGTGGGATACTCCGGTGCCATGACCCAGCTGACCGACTCCATCGAGGTCGCCGCCGAGCCGGAGGCGGTCTACGCGCTCGTCAGCGACCTGCCGCGGATGGGCTCCTGGAGCCCGGAGTGCACCGGCATCACCTGGCGCGGAGACGTCCGCGCCCCCGTCGTGGGGGCGAGGTTCATCGGCCACAACCGTCGCGGCAAGGTCCGCTGGGCGACGTTCGGCGAAGTCGTGGCGGCCGAGCCCGGGAGAGCCTTCGCGTTCGAGATCACGGTAGGGCCGCTCAAGGTCGCTCGCTGGGAGTACCTCCTCGATGCGACGAGCACCGGTTGCACGGTCACCGAGCGCTGGACCGACCGGCGCTCCGCACCGGTTCGAGCCCTGCTGGACGCCACCATGGGCTCGCGCGAGCAGGCGAACATCCGTGGGATGCGCGCGACGCTGCAGGCGTTGAAGACGGAGGCGGAGCGGGTCGCTCACCCGATTTGAGCGCAAACCACGCCCGCTGCTAGCCTGGGGCCTCGCGTGCCCAGCGCGCCGGTGCGGCATGTCAGCGGCACGGGCCGGGCGCGGCACCGCAGACATCCGCACTTCCAGACTCTTCGAGGGCAAAGCTTCCGTGGCGAACATCAAGTCCCAGATCAAGCGCAACCGGCAGAACGAGCAGGCCCGCGAGCGCAACAAGTCGGTCAAGTCCGGACTGCGGACGGCCATCCGCCGGTTCCGCGCGGCCGCCGACGCGGGGGACGCCGACCAGGCTCGCACGGCTGCGCAGGCCGCTGCCCGCAAGCTCGACCAGGCCGCCTCGGCCGGGGTGATCCACAAGAACCAGGCCGCCAACAAGAAGTCGGCGCTGGCCAAGCGGGCGGCCTCGCTCTAGGTTCGACCCCCGCTCCGCAGCAGGCGTCGCCCCAGGACGGGGCGGCGCCTTTGTCGTGAAGGCACCGTGAGCCGTGCCGGGCGCCGGTCCGCGGGTCAGTGACCCGCCCGCGCCGTCGTCACGGCCATGACCATGCGCTCCAGCGCGTGGTCGGGGTCGCCCGAGGCGCCCTTGACGTCGGCGTCCGCGCGCGCCACCGCGCTGATGGCGTCGGCGAGGCCGCCGGGGGACCAGCCGTGTACCTGCCGGCGCAGTGACTTGAGCTTCCACGGGGGTACGTCGACCTCACGCGCGAGGTCGGCCTCCCGCAGCCCGCGTGGCGCGGAGACGTATCTCGCCAGTGACCGCAGGCCGCTCGCGAACGCGCTGGTGATGAGGACCGGGACCACACCGTTGCCGAGCGCCCAGCGCAGCTGTTCGAGTGCCGCTGCCACCTGGCCGCTGATCGCCGCGTCGGCGACGGCGAAGCCCTTCACCTCCGCCCGGCCGCCGAAGTACCGGCGGACGACGTCCTCGGTGATGGGCTCGCCCGCGCAGTCGGCGGCGAGCTGTCCGCCGGCTCCGGCCAGCGCACGCAGGTCGGTGCCGACCGCGTCGACGAGGGCGGCCGCCGCCTCCTCGCCGATGCGGCCGCCGGCCCGGCGTACCTCGGCGGCCGCGAACCGCGGCAGCTCGTAGGTCTTCGGCGTCTCGCACCTCACCTCGCTCGCACCGGCCTTGCGCAGCTTCTCGAGGACGCCCTTGCCCTTCTGGCCGCCGGGGTGCACCAGGACCAAGGCGATGTCAGGGGCCGGCGCGCCGACGTAGGCCAGCAGGCCGGCCACACCGTCGTCGGGCACGTCCGGGAGCTGGCGCACCACCACCGCGCGGGACGCGGCGAAAAGCGAGGGGCTGGTGAGCTCGGCGATCGCGCCGGGACCCACCTCGGCGCCGGTGGTCTCGGTGACGTCGGCATCCGGGTCGGCGCCGCGGACCGCCTCGGTCACCGACCGGACGGTGCGCTCGGCGAGGAACTCCTCGGCGCCGGTGACCAGGGTGACCGTGCCGAGGACGTCGGGGGCGGTCACGTCGGAGGCGGTGGGTCTGGCCATCGCGGTCACTATGCCACGCCACTCCCCCACCACCGTCTCGAGCACGACCCACGAGCCGCTGGCGGCGAGAAGACGCGGAACGTCATGCCGGGGCAGCAGCACCGCTGCCTCGTTCAGTGCCGGGTCTCCACGCCGAGCCGTCCGTCCACCCAGAGCACCGCGACGTCACCGGCGAGGTCGGTGCGGTAGGTCTCCGCGCCAGCGCCGCGCAGCAGGTCGAGCGTCTCACCGGCCGGATGGCCGTAGTCGTTGTCGGCCCCGGCGGACACCACCGCCACGTCGGCACCCACCGCCGGGAACAGGTCGGGGTCCTGGTAGCGCGAGCCGTGGTGCGGAACCTTCAGCACGTCCGCGCGGACGTCGGTGCCGGACCGCAGCAGCGTCCGCTGCGCCTCGGGCTCGATGTCGCCGGTCAGCAACAGCCGCAGGCCGGCGTGCTGCACCAGCAAGACCAGGCTCGCGTTGTTCTCGTCCCCGCTCTCGTCGCCGTCGGCGGACACGGGCAGGGGCCGCCGGGTGTCGGGCGCGACCACCCGCCAGGACAGGCCGCCCAGCCGCCGCTGCTCGCCGTAGACGGCGTGCCGCACCGGTATGCGCCGCCGCCTCGCCCACGTCAGCACGGAACGCCACTGCTCCTCCGGCGTGCTGAGCGCACCGATCTCCACCTCGCCGACCGGACGCCCGTCGGCGACCCCGGGCAGGCCGGCAGCGTGGTCGGCGTGCAGGTGGGTGAGGACGACCAGCGGCACCGATTCGACCCCCAGGCGGTCGAGGCACCGGTCGACGGCCCCGGCGTCGGGGCCGGCGTCGACCACCACCGCCGCGCCGCGGCCGGCATTGAGCACCAGCGCGTCGCCCTGGCCGACGTCACACGCCACCATGACCCAGCCCGCCGGCGGCCACCCCAGCGCACCCCCGGGCCGCACGACGAGCACGATCACGAGCAGGCCGACGGCGAGCGCCGCGACGGGGCGACCCAGCACCCACGGCATCGCCATGACCAGGGCCACGCAGAGCACGGTCAGCACGAGCAGGGACGTCGCTGTCGCCGACCACGGCACCGCCGCACCTGGCAGCCGCGCCCCTTGCTCGGCCACCGTGACGATCCACCAGGCGGCCCTCCCGGCCAGCCAGCCGACCAGCGAGGCCAGGCGGTCGCTGACCGGGGCCACCAGGGTCGCCAGCACCCCGAGGACCGTGGCCGGCGCGACCGCGGGAGCAGCGAGCAGGTTGGCGATCACGGCGACGAGACTCACCTGGCCGGAGATCGCGGCCACCACGGGCGTGCAGACCAGCTGCGCGGACAACGGCACCGACAGCGCCTCCGCCGGCAGCCGAGGCATCCAGCGGGCCATCGCGTCACGCCAAGCCGGCGCGAGCAGCAGGATTCCCGCGGTCGCCAGCACCGACAGCGCGAAACCCACCGAACGGGCCAACCAGGGGTCGAGCAGCACGAGTACCACCACGGCGACGCACAGCGCACGAGTGCCGCGACGACGGCCGCCCGCGCTCAGGCCGGCGAGCGCGACCACCCCCATGGCGGCCGCGCGCAGCACGCTCGGCTCGGTCCGGGCCAGCAGTACGAACCCGACGACGCCGAGCGCCCCGAGCACCAGCAGCCCACGCGCCCGTACCCCGCACCAGCGGCCGACCACCAGCACGAACGCCAGCACCAGCGTCAGGTTGGCTCCCGACACCGCCAGCAGGTGGGTCAGCCCGGTCGCGCGGAAGTCTGCGGCGACCTCTTCGGGCATTCCGGAGTCGTCGCCGTCGACCAGCGCCGGGACCAGTGAACGCTCGGCCGCCGGCAGCCCGGACACGGAGGCGCGCAGGCCCGCCCGCAGGTCGTTGACCGTCCTGCCGACGGCTCCGGGTTGAGCGAGCACGGTCGGGGGCCCGCGGGCGACGAGCACGGCGGCGAGGTCGGCGCCGTCCGCGCTGTCGAGCCGACCCCGCACCTGTACCTGCTCGCCCGGGACGACTCGTCGCCAGACCGGGTCGGCGATCAGCAGCGTCGGCGTGCGTACGCGTGTGGTCTCGCCCCGGCCGGTCACGCGCGTCAGCAAGACCCGGGTGAGCACGAAGTCGCCGAACCGGCCCGGCCGCACCTTGGGGTCGGTCACCACGAGCGCCGTCGCGGTGACGGCGGCGCGCTCGTCGGCGAGCGCGCGCACCGGTCCCGCCTGCACACCGGCAAGCCGCAGCGCAGTCACGGCCAACGCGGCCGCCACCAGCAGGAGCGGCACCGCCCAGGTCCGGCGCGCACGCGCGACGATGAGACCCAGGACCGACAGCAGCGCCGCACCGGCCAGGTTGACCACCATGGGCAGCCCCTGCGCGGCGCCCGCCGCGGCCCACACCGCCAGCGCCCCCGGCATGAGCCTGAAGTCGGCCGGATCACCGCCGCTGGGGTCGGGCGAGCGCCACATCTCACACGGTCACCAGGTCGCGCAGCTCGGCCAGCGTGACGTCACCGATCCCGGACACCTCGATCAGCTCGTCGACCGAGCTGAACCCTCCGTGCTGCGTGCGCCACTCGATGATGCTCGTGGCGGTCACCGGGCCGACGCCGGGCAGCTCCTCCAGGTCGGCCTGGCTCGCGGTGTTCAGGTTGACCAGCGAGGCCACGGTGCCGGGGAGGGACGGAGTGGCGGACAGGGTCGCGCCGGCTGCGGCCGGAGCCGATGCCGCTGCGGGGACACCGACCGCGATCTGCTCACCGTCGACCACGAGCCGCGCCAGGTTCAGCGCCCCCAGCCGGGCGCCCGGACGCGCCCCACCGGCCGCCTCGATCGCGTCGATCACCCGGGACCCGGCGGGCAGCTCGACGACACCGGGCCTGCGCACCCTGCCGGCGACGTGGACCACGAGCCGGCCGGGCGAAGCGGTCGCCGCAGCGCCAGGCGCCGGCCCGACGGCGGCCGGGGCGGCGGCCGGAACGGCCGAGCGGGAGAGCCCGTCGCCCGTGGGCACCACCCCGAAGCGCTGCGCCGACCCCATGGCCGCCGACTGACCGGGCGGCAATGCCCAGGAGGCCCGCCGCGGCAGCTGCTCCGGCGCCGAGCGCACCAGCAGCCAGGCGGCCACGGCCATCGCGGCGGCCAGCGTCAACGCGACCACGGTGACGTGCTGCGCCGTGATGCGCAGGCGGCCGTGCAGAGCCCCCGGCAGAGAGTCAGCGAAGCGGGCCAGGACGCGACTGCCCCACGACAGCCGCGCACCTGCATGCCGGCCGGCACCGGGACGGACGACGGACACCTCGTCGGGAGCGCCGCCTGCGAGGTCGGCGGCACGACGCCCTACCGGGACGGCGGTGAGACCGACCGCGTGTGAGTCGTCCTCCGGCACCGGCGTCGTCTCGGGAGCGGGTGTCGCCTGTGGAGCCGTCGCCAGCTCGGCACCGAGGAGGGTCAGCCGCCGGCGGGCCAGCTCGGCGGCCGAGGCGTCGACGACGGGCTTGCGGATGCTCATGCCGCCGCACGTTAGAAGTGCGCCGTGCCGTCACGGCACCGCTGCCGCGCGCGCTGTGGAGCACCGGCTCCTGGCCGCCGGTTGTGGACGAAACCGGGTCACACGCGCGGCGCCACGACGACCGCCACCATGCCGGGACCGACGTGCGCGCCGACCACCGCGCCGACCTCGCCGACCTGAACGTCACAGACTCTGGGAACCCGTTCGCGCAGGTGCTCCGCGACACCCAGCGCGCGCTCCGGGTTCGCCAGGTGCGCCACCGCGATGTCCACCTGCTGGTCCGCAGCCGCCTGCACGGCGAGCTCCTCGAGACGGCTCAGGGCCCGGTTCGTCGTACGCACCTTCTCCAGCGGCACGACCCGGCCGTCCTCCAGCTGGAGCAGCGGCTTGACCGCCAGCACCGACCCGAGCAGGCTGGCCGCCGCGCCGATTCGCCCGCCGCGGCGCAGGTACTCCAGCGTGTCGACGTAGAACAGCGACGTGGTCGCGGCCGCGCGTCGTCGCGCGGCCTCGGCAGCCCCCTCGGCGTCAGCCCCGTCGGCCACCGCGCCGGCGGCGGCGAGTACGGCGAAACCGGTGCCGACGCCCACCAGCCTGGAGTCGACGACCTGTACCGGCACCGGTGCGTCCCGGGCCGCCAGCTCCGCCGACTCGCAGGTGCCGGAGATCTCACCGGACAGGTGCACCGACACGATGGCACCCGCGCCGTCACGCGCCAGCGCGTCGTAGACGGCGCGAAACGCCTCCGGCGCGGGGCGGGACGTGCTGACCGGCTCCCGGGCACGCAGCGCGTCGGCGACCATGTCCGGGTCGCTGTCGGTGCTCTCCTCGTAGGAGCGCGCACCCACCACCACCTGCAGCGGCACGACGGTGATCCCCCGCGACTCGACGACGTCGGACGACAACATCGCCGTGGAGTCGGTGACCACGGCAACCCGGCTCGGCATGGCCGCGACGTTACCGCCTGCACGCTGGGCCGAGGCTGCGCGTGCGCCTCCGGGTCACCACCGGTCGGGCATACTCGCTGACGTGGCGCAGACCCACCCGAGGACGGCCGAGCCGTTGCAGCGGCGTGAGCGCACCCGGATCATCGGCATCGACATGGCGCGGGCGCTCGCGTTGTTCGGGATGATGTCCACGCACCTGCTCGCCGACAGCGTGGACGGTGAGACCGTCACCTGGTGGCAGCAGCTCTCCGGCGGCCGTGCCGCAGCGCTGTTCGCGCTGCTGGCCGGGGTGAGCCTCGCGCTGGTCACCGAGCGCGCCGCCAGTGCCCCGCGGAACCCCGACCCGCAGATCGAGCCGGAGGTCACCCCCAGGCGGGTGGCGCTGAAGGCGGCTCGCGCCGGCGTCGCCGTGCGGGCCGGCGTGATCGGTCTCCTCGGCCTCGTCCTCGGCGGCCTGGACACCGGCATCGCGGTGATCCTGACCTACTACGCGGTGCTGTTCGTGCTCGGCCTGCCGTTCCTCGGGTGGGGATGGCGCGCGCTGGCCGGTCTGGCGGCGGGCTGGGCGGTGCTGGCCCCGGTGCTGAGCCATCTGGTGCGTCCGTACCTGCCCGAGCGCCTCGGCGCCAGCCCGTCGCTGGACTTCCTCATCCTGCAGCCGGTGCACCTGGTGACCGAGCTGCTGCTCACCGGCTACTACCCCGCAATACCGTGGCTGGCGTACCTGCTGGCGGGCCTGGCCATCGGCCGGCTGCCGCTGCACCGGATGGGCGTCGCGGTCAGCCTGGCGGTCAGCGGAGCCGTGCTGGCGGTCGTCGCCTGGGGCTCCTCGTGGCTCATCCTGCACCGTCTCGGCGGGCTGGAGCACCTACGAGCGACCGCACCGGACAGTGCGCCGTTCGACTTCATGGCCGTCGACCAGGCACTGGTGCGCGGCACCTTCGGCACGACGCCCACCACGTCGTGGTGGTGGCTGACCACCAGCGCGCCGCACTCCTCCACGGCGTTCGACCTGCTCCACACCATCGGCAGCGCCATGCTCGTGATCGGACTGTGCCTGCTGGCGAGCCATCTGGGCCCGCGGGTGTCGGCCACGCTGTTCGCCGCGGGCACCATGACGCTGACGCTCTACAGCCTGCACCTGGTGGCGCTGGCGATCGGCGTCGGACCGCCCCGCGACACCCTGGCGCTGTTCGGCTGGCACGTGGCCGGGGCCGTGCTGTTCGGCATGGCCTGGAAGGCCACCGTCGGGCGGGGGCCGCTCGAGGCGGCGACCCGGTCGTGGTCGGACCTCGCCCGCAAGACCGTGCTGACCCTCAACCGGCCGCCGGGGTGACGCGCCGGACGCTCAGCCGACGACCAGGTTGACCAGCTTGGGGGCGCGTACGACGACCTTGCGCACCTGCCGGTCACCGATCGCGCGCTGCACCGCGCCGTCGGCCAGAGCGGCCTGCTCCAGGTCGGCATCGCTGATGTCCGGCGAGACCTCCAGCTTGGCGCGCAGCTTGCCCTGCACCTGCACGATCGCGGTGACCGACTCCTGCACCAGCAGGTCTGGCTCGACCGCCGGCCAGCCGGCCCTGGCGACCGTCGGCTCGTGGCCCAGCCGCTCCCACATCTCCTCCGCGGTGTACGGCGAGACCAGGCTCAGCATGATCGCCACCGCCTCGGCGGCCTCGCGCACGGCGGGGTCGGCGGGACCGCAGCCGGAGTCGACCGCCTTGCGGGTGGCGTTGACCAGCTCCATCACCCGTGCCACCACGACGTTGAAGCGGAACGCCTCCAGCAGCTCCGTGGCCTCGTGCACGGCGCGGTGGGTGACGCGCCGCAGCGACACGTCACCGCGGGACGCCTCCACCCCGGGTTCGCTCGCCACGTCGCCGGCCAGCCGCCAGGCCCGCTGCAGGAACCTCAGCGACCCGGCCGGTGACATGTCGGCCCAGTCGATGTCGTCCTCCGGTGGCCCGGCGAACACCATGGTCAGCCGTACGGCGTCGACGCCGTAGTGGTCGATCTGCTCGCCCAGGTCGACGCCGTTGCCCAGCGACTTGCTCATCGCCTTGCCCTCGTTGATCACCTGCCCCTGGTTCAGCAGCGCCTCGAACGGCTCGACGAAGTCGACCATGCCCATGTCGTGCAGCACCTTGGTGAAGAAGCGGCTGTACAGCAGGTGCAGGATGGCGTGCTCGACGCCGCCGACGTACTGGCGCGCCGGCATCCACCGGCGCACCGCCTCGGGGTCGAACGGGGCGTCCTCCAGGCCCGGCGAGCAGTAGCGCAGGTAGTACCAGGAGGAGTCGACGAACGTGTCCATCGTGTCGGTGTCGCGGCGCGCCTCGCCCCCGCAGGACGGGCACGCCGTCCGGACCCACTCGGTGGCCGCGGCCAGGGGCGAGGTGCCCTTGGGCGCCAGGTCGGCACCGCGCAGGTCCGGCAGCCGCACCGGCAGCTGATCGTCGGGCACGGGGACGTCGCCGCAGCCGTCGCAGTGCACGACCGGGATCGGGCAGCCCCAGTAACGCTGCCGCGAGAGTAACCAGTCACGCAGACGATAAGTCGTGGTCGGCTCGCCCAGGCCCTTGCCCTGCAGCCACTCGGTGATGCGTGCCTTGGCCTCGTCGACCTCCAGGCCGTTCAGGCTGACCTCGTCGTTGGCGGAGTTGATCGCGACGCCCTCGCCGACGTAGGCCTCGCCGTCGAAGTCGTCCGGCGGCTGCACGGTGCGCACAATCGATAGTTCGTGGGTGACGGCGAAGTCCCAGTCCCGCTGGTCCTGGCCCGGCACCGCCATGATCGCCCCGGTGCCGTAGTCGGCCAGCACGTAGTCGGCGGCCCAGACCGGGATGCGCTCGCCGTTGACGGGGTTGACCGCGTGCACGCCCAGGAACACCCCGGTCTTCTCGCGGTCGGTGGCCAGCCGGTCCATCTCGGTCTCGCGCTTGACCTGCTCCAGGTACGTCTCGAAGGCCTCGCGCTGCTCGGGCGCGCAGACCTCGGCGGCCAGCCTTGCGTCGGCGGCGATGACGAAGAACGTCGCGCCGAAGAGCGTGTCCGGGCGGGTGGTGAACACCTGCACCGGCTCACGGCGCGGACCGTCGGGGCCTTCGATGACGAAGTCGACGTAGGCGCCCTCGGACCGGCCGATCCAGTTGCGCTGCATGCTCAGCACCCGGTCGGGCCAGCGGCCCTCCAGCATCGCCATGTCGTCCAGCAGCCGCTCGGCGTAGTCGGTGACCTTGAAGTACCACTGCGTCAGCTCGCGCTTGGTCACCTGCGCACCGCACCGCTCACACTGCCCGGCGACGACCTGCTCGTTGGCCAGCACCGTCTGGTCCTGCGGGCACCAGTTGACGAACGACTCCTTGCGGTAGGCCAGCCCCCGCTCGTGGAAACGCAGGAACAGCCACTGTGTCCAGCGGTAGTACTCCGGGTCGGAGGTGTGCAGACGCCGGCTCCAGTCGAACGACAGCCCGTAGCGACGGATCGACTCGGCCTGGGTGGCGATGTTCTCGTAGGTGTACTTCGCGGGGTTCTCGTTGCGCCTGATCGCGGCGTTCTCGGCGGGCAGGCCGAAGGAGTCCCAGCCGATCGGGTTCAGTACGTCGTACCCCTGCTGGAACCAGTAGCGCGCCAGCACGTCGTGCAGCGCGAAGACCTCGCCGTGTCCCATGTGCAGGTCGCCGGACGGATACGGGAACATGGTCAGCGCGTACCGCCGCTCACGCGACCCGTCGTCGACCGCGGCGAAGGGGTCCATGCGCTCCCAGACCGGGCGCCACTTGCGCTGCAGCGCCGCCGGGTCGAAGGAGCCCCGGTCGCTGGCCTGCCGGTCCGCCTCCCGACCGGCTCGAGTGTCCTGGCTGGTCACGCCGCTCTCCCGCTGTCTCGTCGCTTCTCCCGACATGAAAAGACCCCTCGCACAGGAGGGGTCGCCGCACCGAGGGGTGGTCCGCTCAGTGCGGCAGGCCGAGAAGCTGGCTCGTCCGCATGAGGCCCAGCGTAGCGCAGGCCTGCCCGAGGGCGCGCGGTCGACGGCGTCCGTGCCGGCTGCGGCGCCACCTCACCGGAAGGTCAGCCTGTCTCCAAGGTCAGCGCGCTGAACTTCTCGACCTTGATGGTAGGTCCGGAGACGATCAGCTCGTCGCCGGCCTGCACCTCCGTCTCCGGCCGGGCGTACGTGAAGTCCTCGCCGCGGCGCTTCACCCCGACGACCGTGATGCCGTAGTGGCTGCGCAGCGCCGAGTCGGCCAGCGTCCTGCCGTGCGCCTCCCGGGGCGAGCTGGTGCGTGCGATCGAGAACCCGTCGTCGAACTCGATGTAGTCGATCATCGCGCCGGTGACCATGTGCGCCACCCGCTCGCCCATGGCCTGCTCGGGGAACACCACGTGGTTGGCGCCGACACGCTCGAGGATCTGTCCGTGCTTGCGGCTGATCGCCTTGGCCCAGATCTCCTTGATCCCCAGCTCGCACAGAGCGAGCACGGTGAGCACGCTGGCCTCGACGTCGCCGCCGATCGCCACCACGGCCCGGGAGAAGTCCGGGATGCCGAGCTGACGCAGCACCTCCTCGTCGGTGGCGTCGGCCGCCACCACGTGGGTCAGGTCGTCGGACCACTTCTGCACGAGAGCGTCGTCCTCGTCGATACCGAGTACCTCGTGGCCGAGTTTCAGCAGCGAGCTCGCGACCGCGCTGCCGAAGCGGCCGAGTCCGACCACGACCACCGGGTCGGCACCTACGGCGGCTTTGCGGTTCTTAGCCAATGATGGGCCTCTCCTCCGGCCGGCGGTACAACCGTTGCCTGGTGCGCAGCGCCAGCGCCGACGCCACGGTGATGGGTCCCACTCTGCCGACGAACATGAGCACCAGCAACACCGCCTGTGCCGCCCGCGGAAGGTCCGCGGTGATGCCCGTACTGAGACCGGCGGTCGAGAAGGCTGCCACGGTCTCGAACAGGATCACCTCGAACGGTCGGTCCGTCAGCAGCATCACGGCCAGGCCGCCGACCGCCACGACCCCGACCCCCAGCAGGGCGATGGACAGCGCCTCCCGTTGCGTGCTCCGCGGAACCTCACGCTGTCCGACGACGACCTCGTCGTCGCCACGGATCTCCGACCAGATTACGAAGGCCAGCAGGAAGAACGTCGTGACCTTGATGCCGCCGGCGGTGCCGCCGCTGCCGCCGCCGATGAACATCAGCAGCATCGTCAACCCCAGCGTCTCCTGCTCGACCTGTCCGTAGCTGATGCTGTTGAACCCCCCGGTGCGCGGCATGACGCCAGCCGTCGTGGCAGCCGTCAGCTTGTCGGCGACCGAGAGCTCGCCGAGCGTCCCGGGGTTGGACCATTCCAGCGCGAGCACGCCGCCGATACCGAGCGAGAGCAGGATGAGGGTGCCGTACACGGTTATCCGGGTGTGGATGGTCCACCGTGACGGCCGGGTACGCCGCGCCAGCTCGGACAGCACCGGGAAGCCGATGCCGCCGGCGACAACCGCCACGCTGATGGTCAGGCACATCCAGGCGTCACCGACGAAGCGCACGAGGTTGTCGTCGAAGAGTGTGTAACCGGAGCTGTTGAACGACGACACGCCGTGGAAGACGCCGTACCACAGCGCGGTGCCGAGGTCCTCCTCGTACGCCACGCGGAACCGGACCGTCAGCACCGCGGAGAGGACCAGCTCGAACGCCAGCATGGTGAGCGCTACCCTGCGCAGCAGGCCACGGACGTCGCCGGGGTGGGCGGTGTGGCTCTCGGCCTGCGTGGTCAGCATCGACCGCAGGCCGAGCTTGCCCGACACCAGCGTGCCGAGCAGCGTGGCCAGCGTCATGATGCCGAAGCCCCCGGCCTGCACCAGCAGGAGCACCACCACCTGCCCGAGGGGTGTCCAGAACGAGGGGAAGTCCACGATCGTCATGCCGGTGATGCACACCGACGCGACGGCGGTGAACACCGCGGGCCACACCAGGGCTCCGCCGTCCCCCGCGCGCGTGGCCGGCAGCATGAGCAGCAGCGCGCCGACGGTCATCACGCCGAGAAAGGCGAGAGGCACCAGGCGCACCGGACGGAGCAGGTCGTTCACCGGCACTCCTTCGCCGCGGGGGTCGATTCCCGACGCTACCGCTGAGGTGCGGGGGTACGGCGATAGGTTCGAGCCAGTGTTGGACACGTGAACCGGGACGAGAGGCAACGACATGCGCGTGGTGATCGCCGGCGGCCATGGACAGATCGCGCTGCACCTGGAGCAGATGCTCGCGGAGCGCGGCGACGAGGCCGTGGGTCTCGTCCGCAACCCCGAGCACACTGCCGACCTCGAGCGGGCCGGCGCCAAGGCTGCGGTGCTCGACCTCGAGAAGGCACGCGTCGACGACGTCGTCGCGACAATCAGGGGTGCCGATGCGGTCGTGTTCGCCGCCGGCGCCGGCCCCGGTAGCGGCGCGGAGCGCAAGCACACCGTCGACCGGGACGCCGCGGTCCTGCTCGCCGACGCGGCGCTGGCCGCCGGGGTGCGCCGCTACGTGATGGTCTCCGCGATCAACGTGGACGACGCCGACCCCGACTCCGACGAGATCTTCCAGGTGTACCTGCGGGCGAAGGCCGCGGCGGACGAGTACCTGCGTGGACAGGACCTGGACTGGACGATCGTGCGACCCGGCCGGTTGACCGACGACCCGGGCACCGGCCGGGTTCGCCTCGGCCCGGACGTGGAGTACGGCGAGATTCCCCGCGCCGACGTGGCGGCCGTGCTGCTCGGCGCCCTCGACGACCCCGCCACCGCCGGCAAGCAGTTCAACCTCGTCGGCGGCGAGACCCCGGTCCGCACGGCCCTCACCGACGTCTGACACCAACCAGGCGGTAGCGCAGCCACACCAGGCCGTGGTCGCACGCCGTGCTCGCGATCGTCTCGAGTCTCGTCTCGGGCGTCGACGGATCGCCGTACCAGCGGAGGGCGCTCGCGCCGCCGGCCAGGCACGGGTGGACGAGCAGGCTCACCTCGTCCAGCAGGCCGGCCCGCAGCAGCGCACCGACGAGGCCGCCGCCGCTGTCCACGCGGACCGTCCGGCAGCCACGGTGGCCCAGAGCAGCCAGCGCGGATGCGAGGTCGACCCGTTCCGCGCCCACCACGAGCTCCTGCCGGGCTCGGCCCGCCGGCCGTGCCGGCGTAGCCCGACAACGCAGGGCCAGCACGTCGGACCAGTGGCCCACCTCGCGCAGCGCCTCCCACTCCCGGACGCGCCCCCGCCCGTCCACGACCACCAGCAGCGGCCCGTGCTCCGCGGGACCGGGGCGCGGCGCTGTGGTCAGGGCCGCCTCCTGCGCGAGGATGGTGTCGGCCCCGACGAGAGTGACGTCCTCGGACCAGGTGGCAGCCAGCGCGTAGAAGGCTTCGACGTCCGGCGTGAACCCCGTGGTGGCGCCGTCAAGCGAGACCGCGACGTGCGCGACGACGTGGGGCCGGTGGCTCGCAGGGGCGGCAGACACCTGTCCAACGTCGCATCCGCGCGACGGTTCGTGAAGGGTCGACTGACACCACCGGTGGAGCTGAGGGGATTCGAACCCCTGACCCCCTCCATGCCATGGAGGTGCGCTACCAACTGCGCCACAGCCCCGGGTCGATGCCGGGCGACGCGAGCAACCGCGTTGTCCGGCACGGCTGAACGAGTGTAGCCAATGACCTCCGGCGGACGAAAATCGCCTCGACCTGCGGACAACGCGTCCCAGGGCCGTGTTAGCCCCAGCCGGACGCGACCGCTCAGCGCCCCGCGTTGAGAGTGTCGTCGGAGAGCACCGGCTCGGGCAGCGAGCCCGCGTTGTAGTCGACCAGACGCCAGCCCCGGCGCCACTCCTCCACCACCACCCAGGCGCAGTTGGCGACACCCGCGAGCGTGTGCCAGTGCCCGTGCGGCAGGCCGAGGAAGCGGCACAGCCCGACCCGGATCGACACGCCGTGCGAGACCAGCACACCGACGTCGCCCGGGCCCAGCTCGTCGATCGCGTCGAACATGGCGGCCGAGACCCGGTCGGCCACCTCGGGCTCGATCTCCCCTCCCTTGGCGCGCGGCAGCTCCTCGCCGGCCATGAAGGCGCGGTAGACGTCGGGGAGGCGCTCGCGCAGCTCCTCGAGCGTGAGGCCCTGGCGCTCGCCGGTGTTGATCTCCTGCAGCCGCTCGTCGCGGTGTACCTCCAGGTCGGTGAGCTTGGCCAGCTCCGCCGCGGTGTCACTGGCCCGGGACAGCGGGCTCGCCCAGATGAACCGCGGTCGCAGGGAGGCGAGCCGGGCCGCGGCGTCGCGCGCCTGCTGTCGTCCGACGTCGTCCATGGGGACGTCGGTGCTGCCCTGGGCGCGTCCGGCGACGTTCCACGCCGTCCGGCCGTGCCGCCACAGCACCAGCTGCCGGGGGCTCACTGCGTCGTGCCGCCGTGCGCGCTGGTGACCGATTCGGGCAGGGTGATCAGCGGACAGTCACGCCAGAGCCGCTCCAGCCCGTAGAAGGTCCGCTCCTCCTCGTGCTGGACGTGTACGACGATGTCGGCGTAGTCGAGCAGCACCCAGCGCCCGTCGCGCTCGCCCTCCCGGCGTACGGGTTTGGCGCCGACCCGCAGCAGCCGGTCCTCGATCTCGTCCACGATGGCCTTGACCTGCCGGTCGTTCGGCGCCGAGCACACCAGGAAGGCGTCGGTGATCACCAGCTGCTCGGAGACGTCGAAGGCGACGATGTCGCTGGCGAGCTTGTCGGAGGCGGCCTCGGCGGCGCTCCGGATCAGGGTGAGGGCATGGTCGGTGGCAGCCACAGGTGCGGTCAACTCGATTCTGCGGTGGGGTCGGGGAGAGGGGCGTAGAGCGAACGTTTGGCGATGTACTGCACCACGCCGTCGGGGACGAGGTACCAGACCGGCTCGCCGGCCTGGACCCGGTTGCGGCACTCCGTGGACGAGATGGCCAGCGCGGGGATCTCCACGATCGTGACCCGGTTGCGAGGCAGGCCCTCCAGCGTCAGCTCGGTGATCTGGTGCCCGGGCCGCGTGCAGCCGACGAAGTGGGCGAGCTGGAACACCTCGTCGGCGTTGCGCCACGTGAGGATCTGCGCGAGCGCGTCGCCGCCGGTGATGAAGTAGAGCTCCGCGTCGGGATAGACCCGGGCCAGGTCGCGCAACGTGTCCACGGTGTAGGTCGGGCCGCCGCGGTCGATGTCGACGCGACTCACGGAGAAGTCGGGGTTCGACGCCGTCGCCACCACCGTCATCAGGTAGCGGTCCTCGGCCGGGGCGACCTGGCGGTCGGACTTCTGCCACGGCTGTCCGGTCGGGACGAAGATCACCTCGTCGAGGTCGAACCAGGACCGCACCTCGCTGGCAGCGACGAGGTGTCCGTGATGGATCGGGTCGAAGGTGCCGCCCATCACGCCGATCCGGGACGGCTGCCGGCGCGTCACCGTGGGAACCGGACCACGACGTGGCTCATACCCGCGCCCTCAGGAGTGCGGCCTGCCCTTGCCGAACATGAGGACGCCGATCAGCAGGGCGAACAGGATCGCCAACGCGACCAGCCCGAAGACCCACGGGTCGGCGGGCAGCTCGTGGGTCTCTTCGGCGCCCTGGGCCAACACGGTTCTCACCAGCATGGGGAGCAATTTACCCGAACACCTATGCGCGGATCTGGCCGCCACCGGTGACGACGTACTTGGTGGAGGTCAGCTCCGGCAGACCCATCGGCCCGCGCGCGTGCAGCTTCTGGGTGGAGATGCCGATCTCGGCGCCGAAGCCGAACTCGCCTCCGTCGGTGAACCGGGTGGACGCGTTGACCACGACCGCGGCCGCGTCGACGGCCTGCACGAACCGCTGGGCGGCCTGCTGGGACCGCGTGACGAGCGCCTCGGTGTGCCCGGACCCGTGCCGACGGATGTGCGCGACGGCGTCGTCGAGGGAGTCGACGACGGCCGCGGAGATGTCCAGGGAGAGGTACTCCGCGTCGTAGTCGCGGTCCTCGGCGGGGACGACGTCGTCCTGGCCGGCGTACTCCCGGATCGTCTCGTCGCCGTGCACGGTGACACCGCAGGCGTTGAGCTGCTTGACGACCGAGGGCACGAACTGTGCGGCCACGTCGCGGTGCACGACCAGCGACTCGGCGGCGTTGCACACGCTGGGGCGCTGCGTCTTGGCGTTGAGCACGATGGACAGCGCCATGTCGAGGTCGGCGTCGGCGTCGACGTAGACGTGGCAGTTGCCCACGCCGGTCTCGATCACCGGAACCGTGGACTCCGCCACGACGTACCGGATGAGGCCGGCTCCGCCCCGGGGGATCAGCACGTCGACCAGCCCGCGGGCGCGCATCAGGTGCCGGACGGCGTCCCGGCCGTCACCGGGCACGCCCTGGACGGCGTCGGCAGGCAGGCCCGCGCCGTGCACCGCCTGGCGGAGCACGGCGACGATGCGTGCGTTGGAGGCGCGCGCGGACGAGGAGCCCCGTAGCAGCACCGCGTTGCCGCTCTTGAGGCACAGGCCGGCGGCGTCGGCCGTCACGTTCGGCCGGGCCTCGTAGACGATGCCCACCACGCCGAGCGGCACCCGCACCTGCCGCAGCTCGAGACCGTTCGGCAGCGTGTACCCGCGGACCACCTCACCGCACGGGTCCACCAGCCCGGCGACGTCGCGGAGCCCGTCGGCCATCGCGTGCACGCGGGCCCCGTCGAGACGGAGCCGGTCGACCAGCGACTCGGCGGTGCCCTCCGCGCGGGCCCGCTGCACGTCCTCGTCGTTGGCGGCCAGGATGCTCGCCGTCTCGGCGTCCAGCGCGTCGGCCATCGCGGTCAGCGCGCGGTCCTTGTCGGCGCGGGACAGCGTGGCGAGGACCGCAGCGGCGTCCCGAGCGCGGGCCGCGGTCGCCAGCACGGCGGAGCGCGCCGCCTCGGCGGCTTCGGGGGTGCCCATGGCGTCCACGGTACGGCGGAGGCGAAGCCCCGGGCCCTCCGGTCCGGAATGCGGCCTGCGGCCACGTGGGAGGATTGCCGCGTGCGGACTGCTTCCTCCTGGCCGGCCCGTGCCGCCGTACTCGCGCTTCTCCTCGCCCTTGGCGGCGCGCTCACCGCCTGCACCGGCGACACCGACGGGTCCGACCAGCCCGGCCAGGCGGTCGAGACCACGACGCCGGGCGGTTCAGCCGAACCGCCGGTGCCGGACATGCCGGTGTGGCAGCAGCGGGCGCAGATCGACACGCCGCGCGACGACTTCGCGCACGTGGTGGTCGGCGACGAGATCTGGACCTTCGGCGGCATGACGGGTGACCGCGGCACCCGGCTGAGCAGCACCGAGGTCTACGACACGACGTCGGACACCTGGCGCTACGGGCCCGACCTGCCGGAGGGGCTGTGCTCGTTCGAGGGCGCGGCCGTGGGTCGCCAGGTCTACCTGTTCGGCGGGCTGGACGAGGCGTCGCAGCCCACCGACTTCGCCGCTGCCCTCGACACCCGCACCGGCCAGTGGCGTCGGCTGCCGCCACTGCCGCATCCGCGCTACGCCCACGACGTGGCGCGGCTCGGTGGGCTGATCTACGTGATGGGCGGCGAGGACAGCGAGGGCCCCGAGGCCGCTGTCGACGTGTTCAACCCCCGCACCGGCCAGTGGTCGCACACGGCGCCGATGCCCGACGCGCGGTCGTCCATCGACCTGGCACCGGTCGACGGCCGGATGTACGTCGTCGGCGGCTGGCTGGGCGCCGGGCCCACCGCCCGGGTGCAGGTCTACGACCCGGCCGGTGACCGGTGGCGCGAGTCGACCCCGCTGCCGCAGCCGATGTCACGCGGCGGGGCCGCGGCCGTGGGCGGCCGGATCTACGTGTCGTACCACGAGTGGTCCTATGTCTACGACGTCGCTACGGACACCTGGTCGCGCGCCAACCCGATGACGGTGCCGCGGCACGGGCTGGGCTACATCGCCGTCGGCAAACGGATCTACGGCATCGGCGGCTGCACCGAGCATCCGCTGCGCGACGTGCCCTTCGTCGACGTGCTCGACGTCTCGTCGGTGTAACCGCGCGGGCGTCGTCGACGCACTACTGCGGTCTCGGCGCGAGGGACGGGGCCGCTACTGCGATCTCGCCGCGAGGGGGCGTGCATCTCCCCGCCGAGATGGCAGAAGCCACCCGCGGACGGGTGTCAGAGGGGACGGGGCTTGGCGCCCGACAGGCCCATCGCGGCCGGCGCGGCGCCGTGCGCGCGTCGCTGCGACAGGTCGCGCTCGAGGACCTCCAGCCCCACCAGCTCCCACGGCGGAAGCCCGCAGGACTCGCGGTGCTCGTTCCACACCCGCATCGCCAGCGAGGCGGCGTCGAGCATGTGCTCGGCCTCCTCCCAGTACTGCACCTCGGCGGTCGTGGCGTGGTAGCGCACGGAGTGCAGGAACGGGCGTTCTTCCTGCAGCCGTTCCAGGCCGACACGCACGACCTCGGTGTCCTGCGGCTCACCAGACAGGGTGATCGTCACAAGCCAGAGCCGACCGGACTCGTTCAACGCAATACCTCATCAGCGTCGGAGGGGCGATGCTGCAAGTCTGCTGAACGATGACATTCCGCGTCAGGAAAAGCATCGTTCTTTGCCTAGATCGTGATCTGAAACCCTACCGCAGCACGACCAGATCATCTCGGTGCACCACCTCACGCTCATACCCGGCGCCGAGCTCGGCCTTGAGCGCGTGGGTGCTGCGCCCGAGCAGCGACGGCAGCTCGTCGCTGTCGTAGTTCACCAGCCCGCGGGCGACCGGGTCGCCGTTCGTGGTGACCAGGTCGACCGGGTCCCCGGCCACGAAGGAGCCTCGCACGTCGACGATCCCGGCCGGAAGCAGCGACGCACGACGCTCGGCGACCGCCTGTACGGCACCGTCATCGAGCACCAGCGAACCGCGCGGCTCGGTCGCGTGCGCCAGCCACAGCAGCCGGGTCGGGCGACGTCGGCCGGTGGCGTGGAAGATCGTGCCCACGTCGGCACCGTCCAGCGCGGCGGCCACGTCGCCGGCGGACGCGAGAAGCACCGGGATACCGGCCTGGGTCGCCATCCGGGCAGCCTCCAGCTTGGTGACCATGCCGCCGGTGCCGACCCCCGAGCGACTCTTGCCGACCGAGACCTGCTCCAGCTGCTGCTCCCCCGAGACCGTGGCGATCCGGGTGCTCCGGCTCTGGCGTGGGTCGCCGTCGTACAACGCGTCGACGTCGGACAGCAGCACCAGCAGCTCGGCGTGCACCAGGTGCGCGACCAGGGCGGCCAGCCGGTCGTTGTCGCCGAAGCGGATCTCGGTCGTGGCCACGGTGTCGTTTTCGTTGACGATGGGTACGACGTCCATCTCCAGCAGCCGGGCGAACGTCCGGTAGGCGTTGCGGTAGTGCCCGCGGCGGGTCACGTCGTCGACCGTGAGCAGGATCTGGCCGACGCGCACGTTGTGGTCGGCGAACGCCTCGGTGTAGCGGTGCACGAGCAGGCCCTGGCCGACGCTCGCCGCGGCCTGCTGGGTCGCCAGGTCCCCCGGCCGGCGTACCAGCCCCAGCGGCGCCAGGCCCGACGCGATCGCGCCCGACGACACCAGCACGATCTCGGCTCCGCGCCCATGCGCGCCGGCCAGCACGTTGACCAACGCGGCCAGCCGGGCCGCGTCGACGCCGCCCTCAGTGCTGCTGAGCGAGGACGAGCCGACCTTGACCACGATCCGCCGGGCACCGGTCACCTCCGACCGCGGCCTCGACGACGAGGGCGACATTCAGTGGCCCTCCAGCCGTGAGTCGGACCCGCGCGGCCCCCGCAGGATCTCCGCGCCGGCGTCCACCTGCGGGTCGAAGTCGAACACCACGGCGTCCTCCTCCGGCCCGATGACCACGTCGTCGCCCTTGACCGCGCCGAGCTCGACCAGCCGCTGCTCCACGCCGAGACGGGCCAGCCGGTCGGCGAGGTAGCCGACCGCCTCGTCGTTGCTGAAGTCGGTCTGGCGCACCCACCGCTCCGGCTTCTCCCCGCGCACGCGCCACTGGTCTTGCCGCCGGGAGACCTCGAACTCCGGCCCCGAGGTCGCGGGCGGGCGGATCACGATGCGCGACGGCTCGGGCGGCGGCGCCGCGGCACGGCTCTCCTCCACCAGCCGCGCCATCTCGAAGGCCAGCTCGCGCAGGCCCCCGTGCGCGGCCGCCGAGATGACCAGGCACCGGATGCCGCGCGCCTCGATGTCGGGCCGCACCATCTCGGCCAGGTCGCGCGCGTCGGGGACGTCGGCCTTGTTCAGCGCCACCAGCCGCGGACGGTCGTCCAGACCGCCGTACCGCTCCAGCTCGCGCTCGATCACGTCGAGGTCGCTGACCGGGTCGCGGCCGGGCTCCAACGTGGCGCAGTCGACCACGTGGACCAGTGCCGCACACCGCTCGACGTGGCGCAGGAAGTCGTGGCCGAGCCCACGCCCCTCCGACGCGCCCTCGATGAGGCCGGGTACGTCGGCCACGGTGAACGTGGTGTCCCCGGCGGTCACCACGCCCAGGTTGGGCACCAGTGTGGTGAAGGGGTAGTCGGCCACCTTCGGACGCGCCCGCGAGAGCGCCGCGACCAGGCTTGACTTGCCGGCGCTGGGGAACCCAACCAGGCCGATGTCGGCGACCACCTTGAGCTCGAGCGTGATCCGGCGGTCGACACCGGGCTCACCCTTCAGCGCGAACCCGGGAGCCTTGCGCCTCGTCGATGCCAGCGCGGCGTTGCCGAGCCCGCCGCGGCCGCCGGGCGCGATCACCATCTCGGTCCCCGGGCCGACCAGATCGGCCAGCACGGCACCGTGCTCCTCGCGTACGACGGTCCCGTCCGGCACCCGCAGCACCAGGTCGTCCCCGTCCCCGCCGTTGCGGTGACCGCCCTCGCCGTGGCCACCGTGCTCGGCACGCCGGTGCGGCGAGTGGTGGAAGTCGACGAGCGTCGTCACCTGCGGGTCGACCCGCAGGATCACCGAACCGCCGTTGCCGCCGTTGCCTCCGTCGGGGCCGCCGAGCGGCTTGAACTTCTCCCGGTGCACCGAGGCGACCCCGTTGCCGCCCCGTCCGCCGGAGACGTGCAGGACCACCTGGTCGACGAACGTCGGCACAGCCATGCGGTCCTCCTCCTCGGCCGCGCTGGGGCCGAACAGAGAAAAGGCGGGCCCGCGGCCCGCCTTCTGCTCACTTCAGGGTGCTGAGTCGTCGCAGGTCGCGCCTCACTCCGCGGCGACGACCGGTGGTACGACGTTGACGACCTTGCGGCCGCGGCGGGTGCCGAACTCGACCGAGCCCTCGACCAACGCGAACAGCGTGTCGTCACCGCCACGGCCGACGCCCGAACCCGGGTGGAAGTGCGTGCCGCGCTGGCGCACGATGATCTCACCGGCGTTGACCAGCTGGCCGCCGAAACGCTTGACCCCGAGGAACTGGGGATTGGAGTCGCGGCCGTTCTTGGTGGACGCTGCGCCCTTCTTGTGTGCCATCGTTCAGTCCTCGCTCGAGATCACTTGGCGTCGATGCTGGTGACTTTGACCTGGGTGTACTTCTGCCGGTGGCCCTGGCGCTTGCGGTAGCCAGTCTTGTTCTTGTACTTCAGGATGTTGATCTTGGGGCCCTTGGTCTGGCCGAGGACCTCGGCGGTCACGGCCACCTTCGCCAACGCGTCACGGTCGGACGTCACGGTGTCGCCGTCGACAACGAGCACGGCCGGCAGCGACACGTTGTCGCCGACCGCCGAGGTGACCTTGTCGATCTCGATGACGTCGCCCACAGCGACCTTCTTCTGCAGGCCGCCACTGCGCACGATCGCGTACACCGCGGACTCACTCTCTTCGTCGGACTCGGGACGGGCGCGGCCTCGGTCAGCCATCGACCGGCGCTGACTGAAGCTGACACGCAAGACGGCGCACATGCGTACGCCGATCCCCAATCATACGGAGTCGTCCACAGGCCGGTCAAAGCGGCGGCAGGCTCAGCCCCCGGCGCTGTGCTCCGGCGGACCTGCCGGGCGGCTCGCGGCACGACGCCGTGACCGGCGGACCGGTCGTGGCGGGGTGTCGGTTGCCGACTCCGCTGCCGACTCCGCTGCCGGCTGGGTTGCCGGCTGGTGCGGAGTCATCCCGTCGGCCGACGGCACGCTGGACGGTGCCTCCGCCGGCTGCGCCTTCGCGGGCGCGGGTCCGGGGGGCGACTGTGGCGACGCCTCCGCCGGTTGCATCGTGGCGCGGCCGGACTGGTCCGGCGCCGGCTCAGCCGCGGGCTGGTCAGGCGTAGGGCGGGCGCCTTCGTCCTCGACCTTGTCCCGCTGCGGCGTCCCGTCCTGAGGCGGCTGGCCCGAGCCCTTGCCCTTGTCCGGGCCCTTGTCCGAGCCCTTGCCCTTGCCCTTGCCCTTCTCCGAGCTCTTGCCCTGACCCTTGTCCTGCTTGCCCTGGCCCTTGTCCTGCTTGCCCTCGGGCTGCTTGTCGTCCTGCTTGGACTGCTGCTTCGGGCCCTGCGTGTCATCGCCGCCACGCCGGCCGCGCCGTCCGCCTCGCCGGTCGTCGGAGTCCTTGGACTTCGTCGGCTCCACCGGCTCCATGTGCGTGAGGAGGCCACGGCCGCCGCAGGCCTCGCAGGGCTCGCTGAACGCCTCCAGCAGTCCGGTACCGATGCGCTTGCGGGTCATCTGGACCAGGCCCAGCGACGTCACCTCGGCGACCTGGTGGCGGGTGCGGTCACGCCCCAGGCACTCGATCAGCCGCCGCAGCACCAGGTCGCGGTTGCTCTCCAGCACCATGTCGATGAAGTCGACGACGATGATCCCGCCGATGTCGCGCAGTCGCAGCTGACGCACGATCTCCTCGGCCGCCTCCAGGTTGTTCCTGGTGACGGTCTCCTCCAGGTTGCCGCCGGAGCCGGTGAACTTGCCGGTGTTGACGTCGACGACCGTCATCGCCTCGGTACGGTCGATCACCAGGGAGCCGCCGCTGGGCAGCCACACCTTGCGTTCGAGGGCCTTGGCGATCTGCTCGTCGAGCCGGTACGCCCCGAACACGTCGTCGTCATCCGCCCACCGCTCGACGCGCCCCATCAGGTCGGGCGCCACGTGGCTGACGTACCCCTCGATCATGTCCCAGGCGTCGTCCCCGGACACCACGAGCTTCTTGAAGTCCTCGGTGAACAGGTCACGGATGACCTTGATCATCAGGTCCGGCTCGCCGTACAGCAGCTGCGGCGCCTGCCCGCCGTCGGTCTTCTTCTCGATGTCGTCCCAGCGCGCGGTCAGCCGGCTTACGTCGCGACGCAGCTCGTCCTCGCTGGCACCCTCCGCGGCGGTGCGGATGATGACACCGGCCTCGTCGGGAAGGATCTCCTTGAGCAGGTTCTTCAGGCGGTTGCGCTCGGTGTCGGGCAGCTTGCGGCTGATACCGCTGGTCTGCCCGCCCGGCATGTAGACGAGATAGCGGCCGGGAAGGCTGATCTGGCTCGTGAGCCGGGCCCCCTTGTGGCCGACGGGATCCTTGGTCACCTGCACCAGGACCGTCTGCCCGGACTTGAGCGCGGTCTCGATGCGGCGCGGCTGGCCGTCCTTGCCGAGCACGTCCCAGTTGACCTCGCCGGCGTACAGCACGGCGTTGCGGCCCTTGCCGATGTCGATGAACGCCGCCTCCATGCTGGGCAGCACGTTCTGCACCCGGCCGAGGTAGACGTTGCCGATCAACGAGGTCTGCGACTCCCGGGCGACGTAGTGCTCCACGAGCACGTCGTCCTCGAGTACGCCGATCTGGGTGACGTCGTCGCGCTGGCGCACCACCATGACGCGGTCGACGGCCTCGCGACGGGCCAGGAACTCCGCCTCCGACACGATCGGCGCGCGGCGGCGACCGGCCTCGCGGCCCTCGCGGCGGCGCTGTTTCTTCGCTTCCAGCCGGGTCGAGCCGGTGACACCGCTGATCTCGTCGTCACTGGTCGGGCGCGGCTCACGGACGCGGACCACGGTGTTCTCCGGGTCGTCGGACGCGCCGCCGTTGGACTCCCCCGACCGGCGG
>DATABY010000124.1:0-12377 GCA_036259355.1 Nocardioidaceae bacterium | reverse complement strand
GCGCACACCAGCCAGCCACCCCAGGCCACCCAGGAGTAAGTGCAAGCCATGCAGATGACCTACGTGTTCTCCGATCTGCTCACCGGACTCAGGCGCAACGTGTCGATGGTGATCTCGGTCGTCGTCACGATCGCGGTGTCGATGACGCTGGTCGCCGTCGGCCTGCTGCTCAACACCCAGGTCGCCAAGGCCGAGGAGACGCTGGGCAGCAAGCTGCAGGTGGTGGTCTACCTCTGCAACGAGCGGTCCAGCTCAGCCAACTGTGTCAGCGGCGGCGTCACCGAGCAGCAGAAGAAGGGCATCACCCAGAAGCTGGAGCAGAGCAAGTACGTCGACTTCTACCGCTGGGAGTCCCAGCAGGAGGCCTACAAGAAGTTCCAGCAGATCTACGTCTCCGACGACAAGGCCGAGCAGCGCTACTACAACCAGGTCAAGCCCAAGGACCTCAAGGAGTCCTTCTGGATCACCCTGCACGACCCGCAGGACTACGACAAGGTCGGCAACCTGGCCCGGGGCACGCCGGGGGTGGACTCCGTGCAGGACCTGCGCGACGTGCTCGACCCGCTGTACAGCACCATGAACAAGTTGCAGCAGGGCGCGCTGTGGCTGGCCGCGCTGCTGGTGGTGTCCGCCATCCTCCAGGTGTCGAACACGATCCGGCTCGCCGCGTTCGCCCGGCGCCGCGAGATCGGCATCATGCGCCTGGTGGGCGCGTCGAGCTGGTACATCCAGCTGCCGTTCCTGCTCGAGTCGGTCATCGCTGCGCTGTTCGGTGTCGGTTTCGCCTGCGGCGCGGTGTTCGCGCTGATGAAGTGGTTCATCTACCCGAGCCTGCACGGCGAGAGCCAGCTCATGGCATGGGTCGACTGGGGTGACGCGCTGGTCGCGATGGGCTGGATCACCCTCGGCGGTCTGGCGCTGGCCGTGGTTCCGACACTCGTGATGACACGCAAATACCTCAGGGTGTGAGCGCGCTCCACTAGTCTCTGCTCGACCGAACACTTCCCCGACAGTTTGGTTGACAGCTGTGGTCCGCATTCTTCCCCGCGGTCGCACGCGCACCAACGCGACCGATCATCCGACCACCGAAGACTCCGACGACCGCGCGGCCAGCCGCCGCTGGTGGCACCGGCCCCGCCGGCACCACGTGGACCTGCACGGCAAGCGTTGGGTGGCGGTGGGAGCCGCCGGCGTGCTCGCGGCCGCGGTCGCCCTGCCGGCGCTCACGGCGTGGGGTGCCGACGAGGACGACCTGAAGCACCGCCGCAGCCAGGTCGGCAGCCAGCTGCGGCAGGCGCGCGGCGACCTCGGCCACTCCAGCCGGCAGCTGTCCCGCGCGATGCGGCGGCTGGAGGAGGCGCAGACCCGGCTCGCCGCGGCCGAGGAGCATCTGGACCAGACCCGGACGCAGCTGGAGAAGGCGATCGCGTTCGACGAGCTGATGCAGCGCCGCCTGGACGAGGCGAGGGCACGGCTGGCCCAGGCCCGCGTCGACCTCGCCGAGGGGCAGCGCGCGGTCACCCGGCAGCGCACCCGGCTCGCGGGCTTCGCGGCGGAGAGCTTCCAGAGCAGCGACAACCGCTTCCTCGAGCTGCGGGTCTTCCTGAAGTCGGAGAGCCCGGAGAGCCTGACCACCCAGATGGACGCGGTGGACAGCATCTCGAACAAGCAGTCGGTGTCGTTCGCCCGCTTCAAGGCCTCCGAGGTCCTGCTCAAGGTGGAGGAGGAGGAGGTCGAGGCCGCCAAGGAGGAGGTCGCCGACCAACGCGCCGCGGCGGCGCGCAACCTGGAGCAGAAGAAGGTGCTGGAGGCACAGGCGGAGCAGGCGGAACGGCGCGTCTCCGACCTGGTCTCGGCCCGCGCGCAGGCGCAGCAGGAGGCGGAGTCGGCCAAGGCGGCCGACCTGGCGCAGGTGCAGCGGCTGGAGAGCGAACGCGAACGCATCCAGGACCGGCTCGAGGAGCTGGCGCGGCAGCGGGCGGCGGCGTTGGCCCGCGCCCGGGCGGCGGAGCGGGCGGCTCGTGCGGCCGAGCGGGCCAGCCGCAGCGCGGTGCGCAGCGTCGCGGGGCTGCTGTCACCGGTCGACAGCTACATCACGTCGTCGTACGGCATGCGCTTCCACCCGATCCTGCACTACTACAAGCTGCACGACGGGACGGACTACGGCGCCGCCTGCGGCACGCCGGTGCGCGCGGCCGACGAGGGCCGGGTGCTCTCGGCGTACTACAGCTCCGGCTACGGCAACCAGGTGCTGCTCGACCACGGCATCGAGCGCGGGGTCAGCCTGTCCACGTCCTACAACCACCTGACCTCGTTCGCGGTCTCCTCGGGGGAGCACGTGTCGCAGGGCGAGGTCATCGGGTACGTCGGCTCGACCGGGTACAGCACCGGCTGCCACCTGCACTTCATGGTCTACGAGAACGGTGGCACCGTCGATCCCATGAGTTGGCTGTGACCACCGCCTCGCCGGCAACAACACCGAAGATGTGAGGCGACGATCCCGCCCCAGGCAGAGATCGACGCCTCACCGCAGAGGTTGGGGTCGTGCGGGGCAGGATTGACGCGTCACGAGAGAGGTTTGCGGCGTAGGACAGGATGGGCGCCATGGCGAAGGAGCAGGGCCGCAAGCTGGTCGCGCAGAACCGCAAGGCGCGGTACGACTACCACGTCGAGGACACCTACGAGGCCGGCATGGTGCTCACCGGCACCGAGGTGAAGTCGCTGCGCGCCGGGCGCGCCTCGCTGGTCGACGGCTTCGCCGAGATGCGTGGCGACGAGGTGTGGCTGCAGGGCGTGCACATCCCTGAGTACACCCAGGGCACGTGGACCAACCACGAGCCGCGGCGGGCGCGCAAGCTGCTGCTGCACCGTCGCGAGATCGAGCGGATCGCGTCCCGGGTCAACGAGAAGGGGCTCACGCTGGTGCCGCTGGCGTTGTACTTCAAGGACGGCAAGGCCAAGGTCGAGATCGCGCTGGCGCGGGGCAAGAAGGCCTACGACAAGCGCCAGGCGATCGCCAAGCGCCAGGCCGACCGGGAGGCGGCCGCGGAGATGGGCCGCCGCGCCAAGGGGCGGATCTGACCGTGGCGGCGCCACCGCGCCCGGCCGCCGACGACGAGGTGCCGGCGTTCTGGCGGGCGCTCGAGCTGCCCGGCCTCTTCGACGCGCACGTGCACTTCCTGCCCGAGCCGATCATGCGCCGCGTGTGGGAGCACTTCGACGGCCGCGGCCCGCTGATCGGCCGGGACTGGCCGATCACCTACCGCTGGAGCGACGAGGAGCGGGTCGCGCACCTGCGGGAGATGGGCGTACGCCGGTTCACCGCACTGCCGTACGCCCACAAGCCCGGTGTGGCCGGCTACCTCAACGACTGGGCGCGGGACTTCGCCGCGCGGACGCCGGAGTGCATGCGCTCGGCGACGTTCTACCCCGAGCCGGAGGCCGCCGACTACGTGCACGCGCTGCTCGCCGACGGCGCCGAGGTCTTCAAGGTGCACGTCCAGGTCGGCGACTTCGACCTGCGCGACCCGCTGCTGGACAAGGTGTGGGGTGCGCTGGCCGAGGCGGCGGTGCCGGTGGTCGTGCACGCGGGCTCCGGGCCCACGCCCAACCGGCACACCGGTCCGGGCCCGATGGCCGGCGTGCTGGCGCGGCACCCACGGCTGACCGCGGTGATCGCCCACCTCGGCGCCCCGGAGTACGCCGAGTTCCTGGGGCTGGCCGAACGGTACGAGCGCGTCCACCTCGACACCACGATGGCGTTCACCGGCTTCTTCGAGGAGATGGCGCCGTACCCGCCGTCGCTGCTGCCGCGCCTGCGGGCGCTGGAGGACAGGGTGTTGCTCGGCAGCGACTTCCCCAACATCCCGTACGCGTACGCCGAGCAGCTGGCCGCGCTGGCCGACCTGGGCTTCGGCGCGGACTGGCTGCGGCGCGTGTGCTGGCACAACGCGGTGGCGCTGTTCGGCGACCCCGCCCCCGCGTCCGCCGAGGCGTGACCCGGGGCACACACATCGGCGGACAACGGCGGACGCGACGCCGGATGCACGGGCAGACCGGAATATCCTCGGCGGGGTGTCCGTTGCACCGGGTACGCTGGGAAGCGATTGACAACTCAAGAGGGGCTGAACGGTTTCGACTTTGGACGACTGGTCCAGGGGAAGCGGGCCGAGAACCCAGGGTGACTCGTTAACGAACTCTGGAAACCAATAATCGCCGATTCCAATCGCGATAACTTCGCCCTCGCCGCCTGAGGCGACTGGTGAAGGGTCAGTCTGGGAGCGCCTCCGTCCCAGTGCCTGACCTCAGCTAGGAGGCTTGCCGGTCAGATCCGGCCGCGGGATCTGATCGGGACTTCAACAGCGGCTGAGCCTGTCAGCGACATGTCTGCATGAGCGCTGAGGCTGAGAAAAGCGATACGCAGACTGCGCCCGGAGAAGACCTGGTCCACCGCCAGAGGACGCGGGTTCGATTCCCGCCAGCTCCACCAGCCACGCACGGGGCCCGGCCACCACGGTCGGGCCCTTTGTGCTGCCTGGGCTACGGTGCCTTCGATGATGCGCATCCTGAGCTGGAACGTGGGCCGCCGCGACCTGTGGCGGCAGGTCGCCGACGCCCAGCACGACGTCGTGCTGCTGCAGGAGGCAGGCGCGCCTCCGGACGGCGTCGACCTGCAGGTGCTGCCCGCGCCGGGCGACCCGTGGGAGGCGGGCGTTCCGGAGCCGCGGGCGTGGCGGACGGCAGTCGCCGCGCGTCCGGGCGTGACGATGCGGCCCTACCCGATCGCGTCCCGGCACCGGGCGGGCGCCGAGGCCCTCGGCGTGAGCCGGCCCGGCACCCTGACGCTGGCCGAGGTGAGCCGGGACGGCGAGCCTCCGCTGACGGTGGCCTCGGTGTACGGCACCTGGGAGTCGCCGCTGGACGAGGACGGCCTGATCTACTCCGACGCCTCCGCGCACCAGCTGCTCGGTGACCTCGCCCAGCTCGTGACCAGCCGCGACCGCCACCGGCTGGTCGTCGCCGGTGACTGGAACCTGCTGCACGGGTACGCCGAGGACGGCGACCCCTACTGGGCCGGTCGGGGCCAGAGCGTCTTCGACCGTGCCGCCGCGATGGGACTCGTCTACGTCGGCCCCCAGGCGCCGAACGGACGCCAGTCCGACCCGTGGCCGTCGGAGCTTCCCCGCTCGAGCCGCAACGTGCCGACCTTCCACGACGACCGGCAGAGCCCCGCCGAGGCGACCCGCCAGCTCGACCACGTCTTCGCCTCGGCGTCCATCGCCGACCGGGTGCAGGCCAGCGCGCTCAACGCTCCGGAGGAGTGGGGTCCCAGCGACCACTGCCGGCTGTCGATCACCGTCGACGTGTAGAGCCACGGCGGTCGACGACGGCCCTCGATCCTGTGACGAACTTGTAGCGTCGGCCGGTCCGGGCGTCATGGACCGAGCGAGTCCGCGCGTTTTTGCCCCCTTATGCCCGAATTGCCGGCACGGAACCGGTGTCGATGGCGTCCCGGTAAACGCCGTTTGCGCTCTGTTGACGCGGCCGGTGCACCTTGCTCACTACCGGCAGCCGTCGGGACCAACCGCGGCTGCAAAACACCCGCAGTGTTGCCAAGGGGGCATCCATCATGAGTAAGAACACGTCTGTGCGCCGTTCCGCGGCGCTTCTGTCGGTCGCGGCCATGGCCACGACCGGCCTGATCGCCACGGCCGTGCCGGCCAACGCGGTCATCACCCCGGGGCCGGAGGAGGACCCGGTCACCGGCTTCCCGACGTACATGGTCGACGACCAGGGCCTGGCCCTTCAGATGTGCCTCGACGCGTGCCTCGAGGTTCCGGAGCCCGGCGAGGAGCCGGACCCGGAGGCGCCGACGACGGCAGACCCGAACCACGCGCCATACTTCAGCGCCGAGGCCGTTGCCGGCCTCTTCACGGTGTCCTACGAGGTTGCCACCGACGCCGAGGTGGAGGGCCAGCCCGGCGAGCTGGTCAACGCCGCCGGTGTCGGCGCTCGTGGTGTCACCCCCGGGGCGCGGTACCGCGTCCAGGGTCCGTGGGGCTCATTCACCGTCACGGCCGACGACCGCGGTCGGGTACAGGCCGAGCGGCTGAACGCCGTGGAGGGCTTCCTCCGGCCGGTGGGCGCCTCCGGCGAGATGCTCGGTGACGCGCACACGTTCACCCGGGTCACTGGATCGCCGACCGGGTTCAACCGTGTCAAGATCACCGGCCCCGGTGTCAACGCCAGCACGAACGTCTTCGCGCTGGCCGGCCAGAAGGCCGCCGACACCGCGATGACAGCGGTCAACGTGAAGTCGGCCAGCATGAACCAGAACCGGGTCACCCGGCAGATCCGCTACACCAACTTCGGTACCGCGGCGGCCACGCCGACGGTCCGCGTGGGCGGTCTGAACGCCGGTCGGTTCCAGGTCGTGCAGGACGTCGCGACCGTCGAGGCGGGCCAGAGCAGCCTGATCACGGTCACCTACACCCCGCAGGCGAACCGGAGCCACTCGGCGATCCTGTCGGTGAGCGACAACAGCCTGGCCGCGCTGCCCAAGACGGTCGCGCTGTCCGGCAAGGGCCCTGACACCCTCGCCCCGAGGCTGCAGTCGCGGACTCCCGGCAAGGGCGCGACCGTCCGTCGCGGCAAGAGCGTCAAGGTGCAGTTCAGCGAGGCCGTCCGCGGTCTCAACCGCTCCACCTTCACGCTGGTGGACCGCAGCAACAACCGCAAGGTTGCGGCGACCGTCTCCAAGCGGGGCAACAGCTACGTGCTGAACCCGCGCCGGGCGCTCAAGCGGGGCACGAGCTACATCGTGAAGCTCAACGGTGGCGCACGGCAGATCCGCGACACCAGCAACAACGCGGCGCGGGACATGCAGTGGAAGTTCCGCACCCGCTGACCTGAACCGAGGTCAGTGAGCAGCACAGCTCGCAGCGACAAGAGGGGCCCGGCCGACTCGGCCGGGCCCCTCGTCGTGCGCCTGCGGGACGCCGATGTGGGCACGGACACACCTACGGGCTCGGACCACCCGCCGCCGCGCACGTAGGGTTGACGCTTTGCGAGGTTGGCCGTCCACGGGGAGTGCACGTGCAGCACCGACGCAGCGCGCTCGCCGCGCTCAGCGTGCTCGTGGCGCTGCTCGCTGCCGCCTGCACCGGAGCCGTGGCGGCCGGGGAGTCGCCACCACCCCGCACCGCCGGCTCCGGCTCTATCCCGGCGGAGCGTAGGACCAGCCCGCCGCAGGAAGACCACGACGCGCCCCGGTGGCAGCTCTCACCGCCGTGGGCCGCGCACCCGGAACTGCTCATGGGCAGCCGACGGTTCCGAGAGCTCGCGAGGCCGGCGCGGGCCGCGTCCGACGAGCCGACCAACGTGGTGCTGATCACCACCGACGACATGGCGTCCAGCGAGCTGCGCTGGATGCCGAAGACCCGGGCGCTGATCGGCGCGCCCGGCACGCGCTTCACCGACTCCATCTCGCCGCACCCGCTGTGTTGTCCCGCCCGCGCGATCACCCTGACCGGGCAGTTCGCGCAGAACAACGGCGTGCGCACCAATGCCTGGCCCACGGGCGGCTACTACAAGCTCGACCACAGCAACACGTTGCCGGTGTGGATGAAGGCGGCGGGCTACCAGACCGCCTTCCTGGGCAAGTACCTGAACGAGTACGGGCGGTTCGGCAGGGCTCGCGAGGTCCCGCCGGGGTGGGACGCCTGGCGTGCTCCGGTCGGCAACGGGAACTACGACTACTACAACTTCCAGGTCAACGATGACGGTGAGCTCAGGGATCTCGACGGCACCTACCAGACCGACTACTACGTCGAGGAGAGCGAAGACCTGATCCGGGACATGTCCGGAGAGGACCGGCCGTTCTTCATCTGGCAGTCCCACCTGGCTCCCCACACCGCCTGCCCCACCACCAACACCGGCGAGGAGTGCTGGCAGCTACCGACGCCGAGCATGTCCTACGACGGGGTCTTCGACCAGACGACGCCGCCGCAGCGCGGCAAGCCGTCGTACGACGAGCCCGACGTGAGTGACAAGCCCCACTTCGTCAGTCGTGAGAAGCCGATGTCCCCGGCAGACAGGCGGTACTACACCGAGCTGTTCCAGCGCCGCATCGAGTCGCTGCAGTCGGTCGACGACGCGGTCGCGCGGACGGTCGCGGCACTCGACGAGGCGGGAGAGCTCGACAACACGCTGCTGCTGTTCACGTCCGACAACGGCTACCTGATGGGCGAGCACCGGATCGGCGGGAAGATCGTCGGCTACGAGCCGTCGCTGCGGGTGCCGTTGCTGATGCGCGGCCCCTCGGTCCCGGTCGGCGTGCGGCGGTCCGAGACCGTGGCCACGGTCGACCTCGCTCCGACCATCGCCGCGGCTGCCGGCGCCACGCCGGGTCTGCGCGTCGACGGACGAGACCTGCAGCCGGTCGCGGCCGGCACCAGCCCAGGCTGGGACACCATCCTCATCCAAGGCGGACCGAAGGCCAAGGGCGTCAAGGGCTGGTGGTACCGCGGTGTCCGCACCGACCGCTACACGTTCATGTCCTACGAGAAGAGCGGCGAGGTGGAGCTCTACGACCGGCGCCGCGACCCGTTCCAGCTGCGCAACGTCGCCGCGGACCCGGCGTACTCTGCGGTGCGCGCCGAGCTGCAGGACCGGCTCATCCGGCTCGGGGACTGCGCCGGTGCGGACTGCCGGCAGCGGTTCGGTGCGGTGCCCGCTCCGTCCCGGTGAGACGAACCACACCTCAGGCGGGCCCAGCGGCGCGTGCGGTTGAAGTCATGGATCGCCGGTGCCTATCCTCCCGGGCACAGTTGAATCGCCATGCCGGGTACGCCGAGTCCTGCCCGCCCGGACGTGGTCCATTGCCATCGACTCGCTGGGCAGGAGTGGGGGACCCACTTTTGCGTCACCGTGGCGCCGACATGCGCGCGTGACGCTTGGGGTTAAGTCGCCGAAGCGGCGGCCGAGCACCTTCTCGCTCGAACCCGACAGCTCACCTCACAGGCGTGGGAAGGGATTTCTGCATGCCTGCCAACCGCTACGCACCCAAGCATCGTGCGGTCAAGAACCGTGTCAGCAGGGACTGGAAGCGGCTGACCGCGCTGGGTGCCACCGTGCCTGCCGCGTTCGCTGCTGCGGTGAGCCTCGGCGCCCCCGCCCAGGCGGCCAGCCAGGAGAAGATCCACGACGCTCTCGAGGTCGCCCGCGACCAGAAGGGCGACCCCTACGAGTACGGCGCCGACGGTCCGCACGCCTTCGACTGCTCCGGCCTGATCCAGTACTCCTACGGCAAGGCCGACATCAACATGCCGCGCACCACCGACGACCAGGCGCAGCGCGTCCGCCGCATCGCCCGCACCGACATGCGCAAGGGCGACCTGATGTTCTACACCGACGGTGGCGACGTCTACCACGTCGGCGTCTTCGGTGGCTGGAACGGCGAGAAGCGCCGGCTGGTCATCCACGCCCCGAACGAGGGGGAGAACGTCAAGACAGACCTGAACTGGTCCGGCGAGTGGTTCGCCGGCACCATGCGCGGCGCCTGAGGCCCTAGGCCCGCCACGACACATCGGCAGAGGACCGGATCCGGCTTTCGGGTCCGGTCCTTTGTCAGACTGGAAGCCATGTCCCGCATCCCCTGCCGTACATCCCGCGCGGCCGTCGTGCTGCTGGCCGGTGCTCTGACGCTCGCCGGGTGCTCGGGTGACTCGGAGAGCTCCGGCGCCCAGAGCTCGCCCGCGCCCGACGACACCACCGAGGCGGCGCCCGCACCGAAGCGGTGGCCGTTCACGGGCGAGACCACCGGCCGGCTGCCGCAGCGCCGGGCGATGGTGGTCAAGATCGAGAACACCGACAGCTCCGAACCGCAGCGCGGACTCGGTGCGGCGGACCTCGTGGTGGAGCAGCTGGTCGAGGGCGGCCTCACCCGGCTGGCCGCGTTCTACTACTCGTCGCTGCCGGCTGATGTCGGCCCGGTTCGCTCGATCCGCGGCACCGACATCGGCATCGTCAAGCCCGCCAATGCCGTGCTCGTGGCATCCGGCGGTGCGCCGAAGACGATGCGGCGGGTCCGCCAGGCCAGTATCCCGGTCGCCGGCGAGGGGTCGCCCGGGTTCCACCGGGCGGGCGACCGGCCGGCGCCGTACAACCTCTTCGCCAACCTCCGCACGCTCGCCCGGGAGCGTGGCAAGGGTCCGAAGCCCCCCAGCTACCTGCCGTGGGGCCCCGCCCGCGCTCTCGGTGCGGGCAAGCCTGCCAAGCAGGTCACCGCGCAGTTCTCCGGTGGCTCCGCCACCCAGTGGACCTGGAACGGCCGGGCCTGGCAGCAGGCCGACAGCCACGCCGCCCAGGGTGAGGGCTTCCGCCCCGACAACCTGCTGGCCCTGCAGGTCCGGCAGGTCGACGCCGGCTACCGCGACCCCGCCGGCAACCCGGTGCCGGAGAGCGTGCTGGCGGGCAAGGGGCCGGCGACGCTCTTCCACCGCGGCCGTGCCTACCAGGGCGCCTGGATGAAGAGGGGCCCGGCCGCGCCGCTGCGGCTGGTCACGGCCAAGGGCGAGAAGCTGTCGGTGCCGCCCGGCCACACCTGGATCGAGCTGATCCCCCGGTCCGGCGGGGGCGGCCTGCGGTTCGGTCGCTAGTTACTCGGCGAGCACGACGGTTTGCTGCGCCTGTTGCTCGTTGCGCCGACGTAGCCGACCGGTGGTGACGGGTGGAAGGTGCCGGCTGTGGATGGCCGCGTTCCGCGGAACGCGGATGTCCACAGGCCGTGGCGACGGGTCTGGCGAGGGAGCGGCGTTGGTGCGTCGCACTCGCTCTCCGAAAGGCGGGCGACGAAACCGGTCAACCGCGTAACTTCCGGGCCCCTCCGGCGTTGACCGAGACAGAGTCGACTTTGTGGAGGGGCAGCATGGGATCTGGCAGGGCGCGTCGGGCTGCGCGCATGCTCGCGGCGACGGGGGCGGCCGCGGCGCTGCTCGGAGCCGCTCCGGGCTCGGCGCAGGCGGCGACCGAGTACGACGGAGACGCCACCGCGCTGCGCATCGAGGGCCTCCAGCTCGAGCTGCTTCCCGGCGCGACCGAAGCGACGCCCGAGCAGCTCCAGCCGCTGGTGGAGGTCCTGAAGGAGATCCAGAGCCAGGCGCCCGAGCAGCTGCAGCGTGACCAGCTGACTCTGGCGATGCCCGACCAGACGATCGGGTACGCCGAGTTCCCCGGCACGGACACCCAGGGAGCGATCCCCGAGAATCCCCTCTTCACCGCGGACTTCCTCGAGGCCAAGTCGGTCAAGACCGATGCCGGCGGCATGATCAGCGAGGCCAGCGTGCTGGGTCTGTCGCTCGGCGGCGGAGTCCTCAGCGCCGACGTCATCAAGACCAGCTGTGTCGGGAACGGTGACACGATCACGCTCGAGGTGTCCCAGCTCGACCTCAGCAGCAGCGAGGACATCGTCGACTCCCGGGTCACCCTCAAGTCGGGCACGGCCAATTCGATCCCGGGTCTGGCCACCATCACGTTCAACCAGAGCGACACCGACGGCAGCACGTACGGCGAGGCGACCAACGTGGTCATCGACGTCAACAGCGACCTGTCCATGCGGTCGCTGAACCGGATCTTCTCCGAGGCCGCTCCCGCGTTCGAGAACGCCGTCAGGCAGGTGGTGGAGAGGCTGAGCGAGACGGAGGTTGGCCCGGAGGGGGAGCAGCCGCTCCAGCCACTCGGTGAGGAAGCTGGCAAGCTCCAGGGCGAAGAGCTGTACAAGGCGTTCGACGACGCGGTCGAGCAGATCACCGCCCCGACCAGCGAGGCACCCGAGGAGCTCCAGAACGCACTGAACCACCTTGCGCACCTCGACGGGACCATCACGGTCGCGAACGCCGCGTGCGCCCAGCAGACCGTGACCGAGGCCGCACGGCAGCCGCAGGAGCCGCAGCAGGCCGTGCCGGCCGAGCCGGTCTCCGACACCAGCGAGCCGCCGCTGGCCGACACCGGTTCACCCGCCGGCATGGTCGGCATGGGGGTGGCCGGGTTCGCCGCGCTGGTCGGTGGCGGATACGTGCTCATGCGCCTGCGGCGCAGGCAGGCCTGACGGCCCAGCCACGCCCAGCCACGCAGAGCCACGCAGAGCCACGCAGAGCCACGACGTCCGCGGCGCGCGAGCGGGAACTGGCCCGCCGCCGCTCGGACGTAGCGCGTGGCCCGCTCAGGCGGAGGCGTCCGTGTCGTGGAACAACGTGCGCGGGTCGTCCAGGGGTGCGCTCAGGTCGATGCCCGACTCGGCCAGCTGACGCAGCCCGGCCAGCATCAGCGAGATGACGGTGGCCACCTCGCGGCTCGCCGCCTCGGCGTCCTCGGCCTCC
>DATABY010000123.1:0-9706 GCA_036259355.1 Nocardioidaceae bacterium | reverse complement strand
CGACCTGCAGGGCCAGCTGGTGTCGGGCGCGACGTTCACCGGCTGCGGCCAGGGCGGGGGCCCGTGCGGCAACGGCGACTACCGCGGACCGGACGGCGAGAACAACGAGGACGAGCACGGCACCCACGTGGCCGGCATCGTCGCCGCTGCGACCGACAACGGCATCGGTGTCGCCGGCGTCGCACCCGACGCCAAGATCATGCCCGTCAAGGTCCTCGAGGAGGGCTCGGGCAGCAGCGACGAGATCGCGGCGGGCATCCGATGGGCCGTCGACCACGGCGCCGACGTGGTCAACCTCAGCCTGGGCGGGCTGCCCGGCACCCAGGTCTTCTCGATCACCGGCCTCGACGCCGCTATGGCGGAGGCGATCGCCTACGCGCGCGACCGGGGCGTCCTCACGGTCGCGGCTGCCGGAAACACCTCCACCCCGCTGTGCAACGACCCCGCGTTCACCGACGACGCGATCTGCGTGGCGGCCACCGACCGCAACGAGGCCAAGTCGTGGTACTCCGAGCTGCCGAACAAGCCGGACATGAAGGCGGTCGCCGCCCCCGGTGGCGCCGGTCTGGTCAGCTGTGACGACGACATCTGGTCGACCGTGCCCTCGGGCACCGGCCACCCCGCCTGCGGGCAGCCCGACTACGACGCGTACGCCGGCACGTCCATGGCCACCCCGCACGTAGCGGGAGTCGCGGCCCTGCTGTACGCCCAGGGACGCGGTGTCGACGACGTCGAGTCCACGCTGCTGACGACGGCCCGGCAGCCGGTCACCGGCACCACCGGCGTCTACTCCCCGACCCACGGCTGGGGCTTCGTCGACGCCGAGGCCGCGGTCGCCGCGCCCGTCACCAGCACCGCCGACCCCGCTGGTGACCCAAGCACCGACCCGGGCAAGGCCAACGGCAAAGGCGGCGGCAACGGCAAGGGCGGCGGCAATGACCGCGGCGGCAAGAAGCCCCGCTGACCCGATCGCACGATCACACGATCGGCGCGGCGGTCCCCCATGACGATAGGTTCGTAGCAGGGGACCCCCGCGCCAATCAGCGTTCGTAGGGACCTTCCCCAGTGTGGTGTCTCAGCCGGCGTGGGCGTCCTTCGCGGCGGCGGTGGACCGCTCGGGCACCAGCACGTTCAGTGCGTTGCGGGCCACCGAGAACTCCTGCGGTGTGATCGCCACGATTTCCCCATCGACGTTGATGTACTGCTCGGGCTCGGTGCGCATGCGCATCCGCCGTGTCGTCAGGTGCACGACGTTGGCGTGCTCGACGAACGTGCCGTGACGGAACATCCGAGCGATGCTCACGTGGTCGCGCAGCCGTCCGCGTGTGATCGCGTAGACGTCGAGCGCGTGGTCGTCGATCCCCGCCTCTGGCGCGACCACATTGCCGCCGCCGTAGTGCCGGCCGTTTCCGACTGCGACCTGGAGCAGGTCGTCGAGCCGTAGCGGCTCGTGGTCGCCGTCGGGGAACTCCAGCGTCGCGGTGAAGGGGACGTGTCGCCGGTAGGCGCGCAGGGTTCCCACCGGATAGGCCAGCGGCCCGAGCCGGGACTTCAGCCGCGGGGACAAGGCCTCGGTCACCCCGACCGACAGGCCGGCCGAGGCGACGTTGGCGAAGTAGTTGTCGTCGACCAGCCCGAGGTCGACGTCGACGACCTTGCCGTGCGCGATCGTCTCGCAGGCCTGCTCCACGTCGAACGGGATCTGCAGGGTGCGGGCGAAGTCGTTCGCCGTGCCCAACGGGAGTACGCCGAGCACCACGCGCTTGGCCACCAGCTCGTCGACGGCACAGCTCACCGAGCCGTCGCCGCCGCCGAGCACGACCAGGTCGCAGCCGTCCTGCACCGCGGCGTGCACGGTCTCGGGCAGCCGTGCACCGTCGGTCACCGGAAAGGTGTCAGCGAGCGGCACACCGAGCTCGGTGAGCCGTTCACGGGCCTGTTCGTACGCGTGTGCACCGGTGCGCGAGCCGGTGTTGACGATCAGCGCGGCACGCTCGAACGCGGGGGGCTTGGTGGTCACGGGTGCACGGTACGACGCGTCCCTGAGAGCCGGATGAGAACGGCTCAGCCGAAGAAGACCTCCGCCTCGGCGTACAGCTCCGGGGTCACGAGCTTGAGCTCTCCGGTGCCCTCGCTCAGCGGGACGCGGGCGATGTGGGTGCCGCGCAGCGCCATCATCGTGCCGTAGTCGCCGTCGTGCACGGCCTCGATCGCGTGCAGGCCGAAGCGCGTGGCCAGCCACCGGTCGAAGGCCGTGGGGGTGCCGCCCCGCTGCGTGTGTCCGAGCACCACCGCGCGCGACTCCTTGCCGGTGCGGTCCTCGATCTCGTTGGCGAGACGGTCGCCGATCCCGCCGAGCCGGACATGGCCGAAGGCGTCCTTCTCTCCCGTCTGAAGGCTCATCGTGCCCTCCTTCGGGGTGGCGCCCTCGGCGACCACGACGATCGGTGAGTAGTTGGTGCGGAACCGGCTCTCCACGAGCTCGCAGACCTTGTCGATGTCGAAGGGCTGCTCGGGGATCAGCACGATGTTGGCGCCCCCGGCCATGCCGCAGTGCAGCGCGATCCAGCCGGCGTGCCTGCCCATGACCTCCACGATGACCGCGCGGTGGTGCGACTCCGCCGTGGTGTGCAGCCGGTCGATCGCCTCCATCGCGATGTTGACCGCGGTGTCGAAGCCGAACGTGAAGTCGGTGGCGTTGAGGTCGTTGTCGATGGTCTTGGGCACACCGACGACGTTGACGCCGAGGTCGGCGAGCTTGGTCGCGACGCCGAGGGTGTCCTCACCGCCGATGGCGACGAGCGCGTCGACGCCGTTGGTCTTGAGGTTCTCGGTGATCTTCTCGACACCGTTCTCGATCTTGAACGGGTTCGTGCGCGACGACCCGAGGATGGTCCCGCCGCGGGGGAGGATGCCCCGGACCTGCGGTACGCCGAGCTCGCGGGTGTCGTTCTCCAGCGGTCCCCGCCAGCCGTCCCGGAACCCGAGGAAGTCGTAGCCGTACTCCTTGCTGCCCTTGCGCACGACCGCGCGGATCACGGCGTTCAGACCGGGGCAGTCGCCTCCCCCGGTCAGCACTCCCACTCTCATGCGGTTTCCCTCTCTCGCTTGGCGGGTGGGGTCCGTCGCGCCGCCTTCTCGTCAGCACGGCACGTGGGTCGAGTAACCGACTGTCCCTCACCCTAACGAGGTCACCGTGGGCCAGGGCTAGCGTGCGGTCATGACCTTCTCGATCGCGGCACGCTCCGCCGACGGCGAGTCGTGGGGAGTCGCCGTCGCGTCCAAGTTCCTCGGCGTCGGCGCCGCCGTACCCGCGGCCCGCGCCGGTGTGGGGGCGATCGCCACCCAGTCCTACGCCAACACCTCGTACAAGCCCCGTGGCCTCGAGCTGCTGGCCGGCGGGGCGACCGCGCAGGACGTGCTCGACCGGCTGCTCGCCGACGACGACGGCCGCGAGCACCGGCAGGTCGGGGTCGTCGGCCGGGACGGTCCCGCGGCGACGTTCACCGGCTCGCAGTGCCACGACTGGGCCGGCGGGGCGGCTCTGGACGATGCCGCGATCCAGGGCAACATCCTGGCCGATGCCGACGTCGTGGCGGCGATGCGGTCGGTGTGGCAGCAGCCGGTGACGGCAGGCGATGCCGGGTCACACCGGTCGCTGGCCCGCAGGCTACTGGCCGTGCTGCAGGCCGGCGACGCCGCGGGCGGCGACCGGCGCGGACGGCAGTCGGCGGCCCTGCTGGTGGTGCGCGCCGGGGCCGGCTACGCCGGGTTCGACGACGTCGCGGTCGACCTCCGCGTCGACGACCACGCCGCACCGTGCACGGAGCTGGCTCGGCTGCTCGACCTGCACGAGCTCTACAACGTGCCACCGGACCCGGCCGAGCTGCTGCCGCTCGACGACGACCTGCGGGCCGAGGTGGACGCCGCGGCCCGACGCCTCGGGCATGCCGACTTCGACGCGTGGGTGGGCTGCGAGAACTTCGAGAACCGCGCGTGGCCCGACAAGGTGGACCCGCAGGTGCTGCGGATCCTGCGCGAGCAGGCCGCCACAGGCCCGTGACGTCGTACCGCTGGGCGGCTCCGCTCCCAGCCCGTGTTGCGGGGCGGCCCCGCAACAGTCGAGGCGGGCGAAGTCAGGAGGCCTTGAGCTCGCTGGGGCGGGGGTCGGGGTCGCCGGACTTGGCCGCGCGCCGCGACTCCGCCTTGGCGCGCGAGGCGTACATGTCGACGTACTCCTGGCCCGACAGCCGCATGATCTCGTACATGATCTCGTCGGTGATCGCCCGCAGCACGTAACGGTCGGTCTCCATGCCCTCGTAGCGGGAGAAGTCCATGGGCCTCCCGAACCGCACCCCGGGGCGCGCGTAGTGGCCGTAGACCTTGCCGGGAGGAGCGACGACGTCGGTGTTGATCACCGCAACCGGGATCACCGGCACCTTCGCCTCCAGCGCCATCCGGGCGATGCCGGTCTTGCCGCGGTAGAGCCGGCCGTCGTGGGACCGCGTGCCCTCGGGGTAGATGCCGAACAGCTCTCCGCTGGTCAGCAGCCGCAGCCCGGTCCGGATCGCGCCCTCGCTGGCGCGGCCGCCGGAGCGGTCGATCGGCACCTGACCGGCTCCGGAGAAGAACGAGCGCTGCAGCCAGCCCTTCACGCCGCTACCGGTGAAGTACTCGGCCTTGGCGACGAAGGTGACCCGGCGCGGGATCGACAGCGGCATGAACAGCCAGTCGGAGTACGACAGGTGGTTGCTGGCCAGGATCGCGGGGCCCGTCTCGGGGACGTGCTCGGTGCCTTCGGCCCAGGGCCGGAAGATGAGCTTGAGCACTGGCCCGATGGCCACGAACTTCAAGATCCAGTAGAACAAGGCCCGCGCCTCCCTTCGACAAGCAACCTACTCTGCGTTACCCAGCGACATCATGTCGCATCGGCGCCGCGGGGCGACGTGCGACCGCCGTACCCATGCCCGTGACCACCTGCTGAACCGCTCTCGACCGGCGTCTAAAGCCGTGCGACGATGCGATCAGCAGCGCGTCGCTGCGCCGTCGATGGAGGAGCCGTGTCGGTCCAAGCCCATGCCCACCCCTTCGCCGCGGACGGCGGCCGGGTGGGAGTTCTGCTCAGTCACGGGTTCACCGGCTCGCCGGCCTCGATGCGCCCGTGGGGGGAGTTCCTCGCCTCGCACGGGCTCACGGTGCGGGTGCCGCGCCTCCCCGGCCACGGCACCACCTGGCAGGAGATGAACCGCACCGGCTGGCAGGACTGGTACGCCGAGGCGGAGGCCGCCCTCGACGAGCTCCTCGAGCGCTGCGACCACGTCGTCGTCGCCGGGTTGTCGATGGGCGGCTGCCTGGCCCTGCGGCTGGCCGAGCAGCGCACCCGCGACGTGACCGCGGTGGTCCTGGTCAACCCGTCGGTCGCCAGCGAGAACAAGCAGCTCAAGGCCATCCCCGTGCTCAAGTGGGCCGTCGCGTCCCGGCCCGGGATCGGCAACGACATCAAGAAGCCCGGGGTCGACGAGCACTGCTACTCGCGGGTGCCGCTGAAGGCGCTGCACTCGATGATGCGGATGTGGCAGGCGACCCGCGAGGACCTGCCCAAGGTGAGCCAGCCGGTGCTGCTGTTCCGGTCCGCGGAGGACCACGTGGTGGAGCCGCTGTCGGCCCGCATCATCGCCGCCCGGGTGTCTTCCCGAGACATCGACGAGCACGTGCTCGAGGACAGCTACCACGTCGCCACGCTCGACAACGACGCGCCGGCGATCTTCGACGAGTCGCTGAAGTTCATCCGCCGCCTGACCGAGGGCTCCGAGCCCACCGGCCCCTCCACTGGTCCTTCCACTGGTCCCGCGCCCGGGCAGCCCTGATGCGCAGCAACGGCCTCACCGCCGAGGACTACGCGCCGATCGCCGTGCTGGAGCGCTCGGTCGCCGCCGACGCCCTGCTGGCGCTGCGCGACGCCGGTGTCGCGGCGTACGCCGTCCAGCCCGACTCCGACGACACCCAGCAGGCCAGGGTTTTCGCCGACCGCACCGCCTTGGACCGCGCTCGCGCGGTCGTCCGAGACCTGGCCCCGCAGGCGCTGCCACCGGCCGAGTTCTCGCCGGTCGACGAGGTCGCGTGGCAGCAGATCGTGAGCGGCTTCTCCGCCACCGCCGGGGACCCCGACCAGAGCGCACCGCCGCCCGGCGACGAGCCGTGGCCGGAGCCGCCCGCGCGCCACGACACCCCGCCGGCACCGCCGCGCAACCTCCATCCGCTGGTGCGCGACGACGAGGAGCACTTCGTCCCCGAGCCCCCGCCTCCCCCGCCTCGCCTCGACCTGGTGAGCCGGCTGGCGTGGAGCGGCGTGTTCGGTGGTCCGCTGACGATGCTGTCGGCGGCGATGGTGTCGTGGTCGCCGCCACGCGCGCTCGTGCTGCTGTGCGTGCTCGGGTTCGTCGGCGGCATGATCACCCTGGTGCTGCGGATGAAGGACCGGCCGCCTACCGACGACGGCCCCGACAACGGCGCGGTGGTCTGACCGACGACCCGCTCGCGCATCCCATTAGGCTGCCCGCGGCCGGGGCAGCGGCCACGACCGACGAGGCGATGAGGAGACGCGGTGCAGGTCAACGAGACCGTGGAGATCAGCGGGCACCTGATGGACAGCGGCATCCTGTCCCGGGTGGTCGGGGACATCCGCGAGTACGGCGGCGAGTACACCATCGACCATGTCGCGGTGGGCCACCGGGCACACGAGACGTCGCACGCCACCATCACCGTCGCCGCCGAGGACGACGACGCACTGCAACGGCTGCTGATGCGGCTGCAGACCCACGGGGCCAACCTCGTGAACCCGGGTGAGGCGGTGACGTCGGAGACCGAGCTCGACGGCGTCTTCCCCGACGGGTTCTACTCCACCACCAACCTCGAGACGCGGGTCCGGATCGGCGGTCGCTGGCTCACGGTGGAGAACCCGGAGATGGACTGCGGGCTCGTCGTACTCGCCGAGGGCGACTCCCTGCGCGTCCGCACGATCCCGATGTCCGACGTCACGGCCGGGATGCGCATCGTGTGCGGTGCCTCCGGGCTCAAGGTGGTCGCCCCCGAGCTGCCGAAGGGGTCGGAGGAGACGTTCGGGTTCATGGAGTCGCAGGTCTCGTCGGAGAAGCCGCAGACCGTGCTGGTGCGCCAGGTGGCGGACGGCATGCGCACCGCGAAGTCGGCCGGCCAGAAGGTGCTGTGGGTCGGCGGGCCGGGAGTCGTGCACACCGGCGCGGCGCCGGCGATGGTGGCGCTGGTCGAGGCGGGGTACGTCGACGTGCTGTTCGCCGGCAACGCGCTGGCCACCCACGACATCGAGGCGGCCCTCTACGGCACCTCGCTGGGCGTCGACCTGGCCCAGGGGCGCGGCGTCGAGCACGGCCACGAGCACCACATCCGCGCCTTGAACACCATCCGCAAGGCCGGGTCCATCAAGGCAGCGGTCGAGCAGGGCGTGCTCACCGGTGGCGTCATGCACGCGTTGGTCGAGCAGCAGAAGGACTTCGTGCTGGTGGGGTCCGTGCGCGACGACGGGCCGCTGCCCGACGTCTACACCGACGTGCTCGAGGGGCAACGGGCGATGCGCGCCCACCTCGACGGCGTCGGCTACTGCCTCATGGTGGCGACCATGTTGCACGCGGTCGCGACCGGCAACATCCTGCCCGCGTCGGTGCCGTTGGCGTGCGTGGACATCAACCCCGCCACCGTCACCAAGCTCGCCGACCGTGGCTCCTCACAGGCCCGCGGCATCGTCACCGACGTCGGGCTGTTCGTCGAGCAGCTCGCGCTCGAGCTCGTCCCCGAGTACCGCGGCTCCCGCTGACCCTTGCGAGGTCGTTTCTGCGGTCTCGATGCGACGGCGGCGCACCTCCGCGTGCCCGACCTCGCGCCGAGATCGCAGAAGCGACCCCATGTCACGGCCAGGTGAGGGTCGCGACGACGGGCAGGTGGTCGCTGGCCAGCCGGAGCAGCTCGGGCTGGATGCCGGGGATCCGGTGCCGGCTCACCCGTACGTCGCCACGCACCAGCAGCGCGTCGATGCGCTTGGTCGGGTGCTCGGCGGGGAACGTGAAGTCCTCCGCGTCGCCGTGGTCGGCGAAGCCGGCGGCGCGGAAGGCCTCCCACGACGGTCCCTTCGGCGGCTCGTTGAGGTCCCCGGCCACCACCACCGGGCCCTGCAGCAGGTCCGCGGCGCGCAGCACCTGCTCGACCTGGCTCTCCCGCGCGTCCGGGTCGAGGCCGAGATGGCACCCGACCACGCCGAACCGGTGGGAGTCGGCCTGCAGCTGGGCCGCCACCACTCCACGGATGGGGTGCAGCGCTGACTGCTTGATCCGCTGCACGCTGGTGTCGGCCACCCCGATGTGGTGCTGGGCGCAGATCATGTTGCGGCCGGCGTTGCGGCCCCCGGCCACGTGCTGCAGGTCCCACTGCCGGGCCAGCGACGGGCACTGCCAGCGCCAAAGCAGCGGCATCTGCGGCGACTCGTTCGCCACCATCACGTCGGCGTTGATCGCCCGGACCACCGAGCGGAGCGCGACCTTGGCCTTGCCGCCGAGGACGTTGTAGGTCAGCACCCGCACCGAAGTCATGGCGCGATGCTAGTCAGTACGGCGGGACGGTTCGGTCACTTTTCGAACACTTGACCACTCACCGTGCGCTGCCCCCAGCGGGGGTCACGGCGGGTGCGCAGACGGCTACGGCGACGACTCGACCGGCGCGACCGCCGGGCCGCCGAGCGGGCCAGGTCCGCGGCGCCGACGAAGCCCGCATCCGCGCCGAGCCGGGCGGCCACGATCGCCGGCGGCACGCGGAAACCGCGGCCGGTGAGCGTGCGGGCGAACGACTCCCGCGTCGGCTTCAGCAGCAGCTCGCCGGCCTCGGACACGCCGCCACCGACGATGACGCAGTCGGGGTCGAAGGCCGCGGTCAGCCCGGCCAGCCCGACACCCAGCCAGTGGCCGACCTCGGTGATCAGCTCCACGGCGGCCGGGTCGCCGCGACGCGCCGCCTCGCTCACCATCGGGCCGGTGAGCCGGGACACGTCCCCGTCGACGAGCTCGCGCAGGTGGTGCGCGACCGGCGAGTCGGCCAGCACGAGCTCCCGGGCGTCGCGCACCAGCGCATTGCCGCTGGCGTACTGCTCCCAGCAACCGCGGTTGCCGCACTCACAGCGATGGCCGCCGGGCACCACCTGCATGTGCCCGAACTCCCCCGCCATCCCGTTGGCGCCGCGGAAGACCCGGCCGTCGAGGACGAGCGCGCCGCCGATGCCGGTGCCCAGGGTGATGCACACGACGTGCCGTCGTCCGGCGCCGGCGCCGAACCGCGACTCCCCCCACGCGGCCGCGTTGGCGTCGTTGTCGACCACGATCGGCAGCCGCAGCCGCCGCCAGACCGCGTCGCGCAGCGGTTCGTTGCGCCAGGCCAGGTGCGGGGAGAACAGCACGTTCGCCCGCCCGGCGTCGACGAAGCCGGCGGCGCCGATGCCGACCGCCGCGACCGGGTGTCGCGACGCCAGGTCGTGGACGATCTCGACGATCGCGTCCTCGACCGCGCTCGGGCTCTTGGTGGGGGTGTCGCGGCGCAGCCGCTCCAGCACCTGCCCGTGGGAGTCGACCGCCCCGGCGAGCAGCTTGCTGCCGCCGACGTCGATCCCGGCCGTGAGGGGCCCGGGGCG
>DATABY010000122.1:0-23766 GCA_036259355.1 Nocardioidaceae bacterium | reverse complement strand
CTCCTGGCTGACCGTGCAGCGTCTCGGGCGCCCACATGTCACCGTCAAGTGGGCGCAGAGCCTCGACGGGCGGACTGCCGCCGCGGACGGAACCAGCCAGTGGATCACGGGCCCCGTCGCGCGAGCCGACGTGCATCGCCGTCGCGCCGCCTCGGATGCGATCGTCGCGGGCACCGGCACGGTCCTCGCCGACGACCCGCGGCTGACCGCGCGCGACGACCACGGCGAACCCTTGGCCACCCAGCCGTTGCGGGTGGTGGTCGGCCGCACCGAGATCCCCGCGCACGCGCGTGTGCTGGACTCGGCGGCGGAGACCCTGCTGCTCGCCACGCACGACCCCGGCGAGGTCCTCGACGCCCTGTACGCCCGGGGTAGGCACCGGGTGTGGCTGGAGGGCGGCCCGACGCTCGCCGGCGCGTTCCTGCGGCATGGCCTGGTCGACGAGGTCGTCGCCTACCTCGCCCCCGTGCTCCTCGGCGCCGGCCGCCACGCGCTCGACGACGCCGGGATCTCGACGCTCAGCCGCGCGATCCGGCTCGGCGTCTGCGACGTCACGCAGATCGGCGCTGACCTGCGCCTCACCGGCCGGCCGCTGCCCGCCGACGACCCCAGCATCGAGAAGGAGTGACCGTGGTGTTCACCGGAATCGTGGAGGAGGTCGGCGAGGTGGCCGCGGTCACCGACCTCGGCGACTCCGTCCGGCTGGCGGTGCGGGCCGACACGGTCACCGCCGACGCGGCGCACGGCGACTCGATCGCGGTGAACGGCTGCTGCCTCACCGTGGTGAGCAACCACGGTGTCGTGTTCACCGCCGACGTGATGCGGGAGTCGCTGGACAAGACCTCGATCGGACGGCTGGAGGTCGGCTCGCCGGTCAATCTCGAGCGCGCGGTCCAGGCCACCACCCGCCTCGGCGGGCACCTGGTGCAGGGACACGTCGACGCGGTCGGCAGCGTCCTCGAGCGCAGGACCAGCGAGCACTGGGACGTCGTGCGGATCGGGTTGCCGCCACGGTTGGCCCGCTACGTCGCGGAGAAGGGCTCGATCGCGGTCGACGGCGTGTCGCTCACCGTGGTCTCCGTCGACGACGCGTCGCCGGAGGGCGGGCCGGCCTTCACCGTCAGCCTGATCCCCACCACGCTCGAGACCACCACGCTGGGCGGCACGCGCGTCGGTGACCTCGTCAACCTGGAGGTGGACGTCCTCGCGAAGTACGTCGACCGCCTCCTCGGAGCCAAGGAGTCGGAGTGAACGTGCATCTGGACAGCATCGAGCGTGCGGTGGGGGACATCCGCCGCGGCAAGGCCGTGGTCGTCGTCGATGACGAGGACCGCGAGAACGAGGGCGACCTCGTGTTCGCCGCCAGCAAGGCCACCCCCGAGCTGCTGGCGTTCACCATCCGCCACAGCAGCGGGGTGATCTGTGTGCCGATGGAGGGCACCGCCCTCGACCGTCTCTCGATCCCGCTGATGATGCCGCACAACCGCGAGCGGATGCGCACGGCGTACACGATCTCGGTCGACGCCCGCAACGGCATCACGACCGGGATCTCCGCGGCCGACCGGGCCCACACCGTGCGGGTGCTGGTCGACTCCGCCACCGAGCCGTACGAGATCGTGCAGCCCGGGCACGTCTTCCCGCTGCGCTACCGGGAGGGCGGGGTGCTGGTCCGCCCCGGCCACACCGAGGCCTCCGTCGACCTGGCGCGGCTCGCCGGGCTGAACCCCGCCGGGGTCATCTCCGAGCTGGTCAACGACGACGGGACGATGAAGCGCGGCGAGCAGCTGCGCGAGTTCGCCGACGAGCACGGGCTGGCGCTGGTGGCGATCAACGACCTCATCCGCTACCGGCGCCGCTACGAGCGACAGGTGCAACGCATCGCACAGACCCGGCTGCCCACCGGGTACGGCACGTTCACCGCGTACGGCTACCACAACGCGGTCGACGACACCGAGCAGCTCGCGCTGGTCTTCGGCGACGTCGCCGACGGGGAGGACGTCCTCGTGCGCCTGCACTCGGAGTGCCTGACCGGCGACGTCTTCGGGTCGGTGCGCTGCGACTGCGGGCCTCAGCTCGAGGCGTCGCTGCGCGCGGTCGTGTCCCACGGCCGTGGTGTCATCCTCTACCTCAAGGGGCACGAGGGCCGAGGCATCGGACTGCTGCACAAGCTGCGCGCGTACTCACTCCAGGACGCCGGACACGACACCGTCGACGCCAACCTCGAGCTCGGGCTGCCGGCCGACTCCCGCGACTACGGCACCGGAGCGCAGATCCTCGGCGACCTCGGGGTCACCTCGGTCCGGCTGCTCACCAACAACCCGGCCAAGCACACGGGCCTGGAGGCGTACGGCATCACCGTGCGCGAGCGGCTGCCGGTCCCGGTGACGCCGACCGCGGAGAACCTGCGCTACCTGCAGACCAAGCGGGACCGGATGGGCCACGACCTGCCGGCCCTCGACGACCTCGCCGGTCCCGCGCTGCAGCCGGAGGCACCGGAGGACCAGGCATGAGCGGGGAGGGACTGCCGTCGCTGCAGCGGCTCGACTGCCGGGCGCTGCGGCTCGGGGTTGTCGCCGCCGCGTGGCACCAGCAGGTGATGGACGGGTTGCTGGCCGGTGCGCAGCGGGCCATGGACGCGGCGAACGTCGAGGCGCCGACGATCATGCGAGTGCCCGGGTCGTTCGAGCTGCCGGTGGCCGCGCTGCACCTGACCCGCCTCGGCTACGACGCCGTGGTCGCCCTGGGTGTGGTGGTGCGGGGCGGCACCCCGCACTTCGAGTACGTCTGCCGGGCGGCCACCGACGGTCTCACCCGCGTCGCTCTCGACAGCGGCGTGCCGATCGGCTTCGGCCTGCTCACCTGCGACACCGAGCAGCAGGCGCTGGACCGTGCCGGGCTGGAGGGTTCGCGCGAGGACAAGGGCTACGAGGCGGCCGAGGCGGCCCTGCACACCGCGGTCACCATCCGTCGGCTGCGCCACCGCGACTGAGACGGGTACGAGCCACGGCACGGGCACGGCTTAGGCTTTGGGCACCATGAAGACGTTCGACGAGCTCTTCGCCGAGCTGAGCGAGAAGGCGCGCACCCGGCCGCACGGCTCGGGCACGGTGGCCGCACTCGACCAGGGCGTGCACGCGATCGGCAAGAAGCTGGTCGAGGAGGCCGCCGAGTCCTGGATGGCCGCCGAGCACGAGGGGAAGGACCGCGCCGCCGAGGAGCTGAGCCAGCTGCTCTACCACGCACAGGTGCTGATGCTCGCCAGCGACCTCACGCTCGACGACGTCTACGCCCACCTGTGACACCTGTGACCTCCGCCGTGACCGCTCAGGAGCCTGCCTCGATGCTCAAGATCGCCGTGCCCAACAAGGGCTCGTTGTCCGACGCGGCGCAGCTGATGCTGTCCGAGGCGGGCTACCGGCAGCGCAACGGCCGTGACCTGGTGCTGGACGACCCCGACAACGGTGTGGAGTTCTTCTACCTGCGGCCGCGTGACATCGCGGTGTACGTGGGTGAGGGCACGCTGGACGTCGGCTTGACCGGCCGCGACCTGCTGCTCGACTCCGGTGCGCCGGCGCGCGAGGTGCTGCCGCTGGGCTTCGGGCAGTCGCGCTTCCGGTTCGCTGCAGTCCCGGGGACGGTGACCGACCGCGCCTCGCTGCAGGGCAAGCGGATCGCCACGTCGTACCCGGGGATCGTCAGCCGCTTCCTGGAGCGGCACGGCGTGTCCGCGCACGTGGTGCGGCTGGACGGGGCCGTGGAGTCCGCGGTGCGCCTGGGGGTGGCCGACGTGATCGCCGACGTCGTGTCCACCGGGACGACGCTGCGGCAGGCCGGGCTCGAGATCGTCGGCGACGTGATCCTGGAGTCCGAGGCCGTGCTCATCGCCCGCGAGGACGCCGGTGAGCCGCTCGGCCTGGACGTGTTCATGCGGCGCCTGCAGGGCGTGATCGTGGCCAGGACGTACGTGCTGATGGACTACGACATCCGGGTGGAGCACGCCGAGGAGGCGGTCAAGCTGACTCCGGGGTTCGAGTCGCCGACGGTGTCGCCCCTGCACCGGGAGGGCTGGGTCGCGGTCCGGTCGATGGTCCCCCGGGAGCAGACGCACAAGCTGATGGACGACCTGTGGGGTCTCGGCGCGCGCGCCATCCTGGTGACGGACATCCACGCGTGCCGGCTGTGAGCCGGCAGCAGCGACCGGAGGGCACGCCGGCCGTGCCGGCGCTGCCGTGGCGCTACCGGCCGCTGGGCATCCGCGTCATGGCAGCGGCCATGGGCCTGCTGATGGTCGGCGCGGTCGCCTTCTTCTGGGTCTCGCTGCCAGGGCCGGTACGCGACCAGTTCACGATCGCGCAGCGGGTCACGCTGCTGGTCCTCTTCGCCGTGATGCTCGCGTTCATGTTCGGCCTCGCCCGCAGCGCGGTGCGCGCCGACGCAGAGGGACTGCGGGTCGTCAACGTGTACAAGGTGCGCCGCCTGGAGTGGGCCCAGATCGTGCACGTACGACTGCAGCCCGGCGACCCGTGGGCGGTCCTGGACATCGACGACGGCACCGCGATCAAGGCGATGGCCATCCAGGGCTCGGACGGCCGACGCGCCCGCCGCGCCACGGAGGACCTGCGCCACCTGGTGGAGGAGCACTCCCGCACCCCGCGCGACGACTGAGCCGGGCTACGGTCGTCGGCATGACGTCAGGACAGTTCACGGCCGAGACCGGTGAGCGGGGCGAGTTCGTCCGACAGCCGAACCGGTTCACCGACCGGGTGACCGCCGACGGCTCCTCCCCGTGGCCGGTGGAGCCGGGACGCTACCGGCTGGTGTGGTGCGCCGCCTGTCCCTGGTCGCACCGCGCCCGCATCGTGCTCGGCCTGCTGGGCCTGGAGGAGGCGATCTCGGTGGCGACGGTCGACCCCGTCCGCGACGAACGCGGCTGGCGCTTCACGCTCGACCCCGGCGGCCGGGACCCGGTCCTGGGCATCGAGTACCTCTCCGACGCGTACCTGGCCACCGACCCGGCGTACACCGGCCGGGTCACCGTGCCGGCGTTGCTCGACGTGCGCACCGGCACCGTGGTCACCAACGACTACCCGCAGATCACCCTCGACCTGTCCACGCAGTGGCACCGGCTCCACCGGCCGGGCGCCCCGGACCTGTACCCGACGGGGCTGCGTGAGGAGATCGACGCGGTCAACGACCTGGTGTTCCGCGACGTCAACAACGGCGTCTACCGGTGCGGCTTCGCCACCTCGCAGGCGGCGTACGGGCGCGCCTACGACGGGTTGTTCGCCCGCCTGGACTGGCTGGAGGAGCGGCTCAGCCGGCGTCGCTATCTGCTGGGCGAGCGGCTGACCGAGGCCGACATCCGGCTGTTCACCACGCTGGTGCGCTTCGACGCCGTCTACCACGGCCACTTCAAGGCCAACCGCAACAAGCTCACCGAGATGCCGGCGCTGTGGGCCTACGCCCGTGACCTGTACCAGACGCCGGGCTTCGGCGAGACGGTCGACTTCGGCGAGATCAAGCGGCACTACTACGTCACCCACGACCGGATCAACCCGACCGGCATCGTGCCGAAGGGACCCGACCCCGCGGTGTGGCAGCAGCCGCACGGACGCGAGGCACTGGACTAGGCCCTCGCACGGCGAGCGCCCCGCCGTCCGACCGGCGTCACGGAGCTCGCCGCGGCTGCTAGGCCGTGGCGCGCAGCCACTGGCGCCGGGACGGGTCCGGGCCGTCGCCGCGTAGCCGCAGGCCCGCCCGCTCGCGGGTCCGTTGACGTGCGTGCTCTGCCTCCTCGTGCTTCATCCACGCCAGCCACTGCGGGAGCACGGCGGCTCCGTCGCGGTCGACCCCGCGACGGACGCGCTCGTCGCGGTCGACCTCGATCCACACCAGCAGCGACATGACCGGGTCCAGCCGGCCGGATCCGGACGCGACACCCTCCAGCAGCAGCACTCGCGGCGGCGGCACGGCGACCCACGCGTCGAACCGGCCCACGGCCCAGTCGTAGCGCTGGTAACGGGCCTCGCGCCCGTCCCGGAGCGGCTCGACCAGCTGCGCGTCCAGCCGGTCGTGCACCTCGTCGAAGTCGGTGTCCCAGCCCCGGTACACGTCGTCCATGTGCACCAGCACGGCGTCGTCCAACCGCTCCCGCAACGCCATGGCCAGCGTGGTCTTGCCCGACCCGGCGGGTCCGTCGACGCAGACCAGCCGGGTACGGCCGAGCCGCGGCGTCGTCCGGGCCACCCGGGAGGCGAGGTCGTCGAGACCGAGGACGGCGGGAGGGGGCATCAGGGTAAGGCTATCGGCCGTTAGCGTGACCGCCATGCGTAGCATCCCCGACCCCGGCTTCCCCTCCGACGACGGCTCGGCGGTCCCGGCGGTGGCGGTAGCCCTGCGGGAGGTGGCCGCCGGTGCTCCCGTGCACGTCGCGATCGCGGCGCTGTGCGAGGCCCGTGTGCTGGTGCCGGTGGTGGCCATGCCCGGTGAGGTCGAGTCCGACTCAGCTGGGCAAGCCAGGGACAAGACCGCCGACATGGCCGCCGTACTCCTCACCGGTGGCGACGGCCGGCGTGCACTGCTGGCGTTCAGCGACCTGACGGCGCTGCAGACCTGGGACGCGCAGGCCCGCCCCGTCCCGGTGCCGACCCGCGACGCCGCGCGGGCGGCGCTGGCCGAGGGCGCCGACGCGCTGGTGGTGGACGTCGCCGGCCCCGTGCAGGTACCGATCGAGGGTGACACGCTGCGCCGCGTCGCCGCGGGGCAGCGGCCGGTGCGGGACGCCGCCGGCTGGGCGTGGGCCGCACCTGTGCAGTGAACGGGGCCGGAGCCTCAGGGGAGGACCGGGCCGGTGTGGCGCTCACCGGGGGCCTCACCCGGCGGGTCGGCCACCGGGGACGCCTCGCGGAACGCCAGCTGCAGCGACTTCAGGCCGTCGCGCAACGGAGCCGCGTGGTGATGCCCCAGCCGTGGGGCACCGGCGACGACCAGACCCGCCAGCGCATCGATCAGTGTCCGCGCCTCGTCGAGGTCACGGTGCTCGGGCAGGTCCTCGGCCAGACCGAGGTGCACCGCGGCGGCACTCATCAGGTGCAGCGCCGCGGTGGAGACGACCTCGACCGCGGGTACGTCGGCCAGGTCCCGGCCGCCCGCGGCGGCGCTGTCCGTCGGATCCGGGCTTGCGCTCATGCCCGGTAGCCTCGCACGCGGCGCGGAAATGCGGCGCGCTGGCCGCAACTGTTACCCTGGTCTGCGACCGATCCGCGGTTCACGTCCGCGTGCGCCACGGATCCACAAGCGGAGTCCCGCTCCCACCCGCACCGACCACGGCCGGTCCACCAGGAACCGCCCGGTCGTCGGGTCTCGGTCATGAGGCGGCACCTGACGTGCCGCGACCGGGCTGTGGGCTTCCGCGAGTGCAGACGCGGAAGCCCTTTTCGCGTTCCGGGGTCACCGTCAAGCACCACACAGGAGGACCCATTAGCACAGAGCTGCGCGTCAACGATCGGATCCGAGTGGCCGAGGTGCGCCTCGTAGGTCCGAACGGCGAGCAGGTCGGCATCGTGCGGATCGAGGATGCACTGCGCCTGGCGCAGGAGGCAGACCTCGACCTGGTGGAGGTGGCGCCCACGGCGCGACCACCGGTCTGCAAGCTCATGGACTACGGCAAGTACAAGTACGAGACCGCCCAGAAGGCCCGCGAGTCGCGACGGAACCAGGTCAACACGGTCATCAAGGAGATGAAGCTCCGGCCGAAGATCGACCCGCACGACTACGAGACCAAGAAGGGCCACGTCGTCCGGTTCCTCAACCAGGGCGACAAGGTCAAGATCACGATCATGTTCCGTGGTCGCGAGCAGCACCGCCCAGAGCTCGGGTTCCGGTTGCTGCAGCGGCTGGCGGAGGACGTGTCCGAGCTCGGCTTCGTCGAGTCGCAGCCCAAGCAGGACGGCCGCAACATGACCATGGTTCTCGGACCCACGAAGAAGAAGGCCGAGGCGCGCGCCGAGGCCAAGGCCGAGAAGGCGCGGGTGGCAGCCGAACGGGAGGCCGACCGCGAGGCCGAGCGCTCCGAGCGGCGCACCACCGCGGGCTCGACGGAGACCGGCGTCAGGAAGCCGCGGCGAAGGTCGGAGAACCTCGACCCCGACATGTGAGCCTCCGGAGCACCCCCAGCGGGTGCTCCGCCCACGAACGTAGGCCGGCAACACCCAGCAACGACGAGGAGAGGGCGAAGACGATGCCCAAGATGAAGTCGCACTCCGGTGCGAGCAAGCGCTTCAAGCTGACCGGTTCGGGCCGGCTGCGGCGGCAGAAGGCCAACCGCCGGCACTACCTGGAGCACAAGCCGTCGACGCTCACCCGTCGCCTGCAAGGCACCGAGAACGTCTCCAAGGCCGACACGAAGCAGGTCAAGAAGCTTCTCGGCAAGTGACAGCCCCGACCACCCCACAGCACCGAGCACAGCACCGAGGAGTTTGACAAGTGGCACGCGTCAAGAGGGCCGTCAACGCCCACAAGAAGCGCCGGGTGACCCTCGACCAGGCGTCCGGCTACCGGGGTCAGCGGTCCCGGCTGTACCGCAAGGCCAAGGAGCAGGTCACCCACTCGTTCGTCTACAGCTACCGCGACCGCCGGGCGCGCAAGGGTGACTTCCGCCGCCTCTGGATCACCCGCATCAACGCGGCCGCGAGGGCCAACGGCATCACGTACAACCGCTTCATCCAGGGCCTGCGCGCCGCCGGGGTCGAGGTCGACCGCAAGATCCTCGCCGACCTCGCCGTCAACGACGCGGCGGCGTTCACGCAGCTGGTCGAGGTGGCCAAGGCCAACGTGCCGGCACAGACCTCCGGCGGCGGAGCCGTCGCCTGAGCCAGCCGCTCAGCGCGCACAGTGCACGGGTCAAGGCGGCCCGCCGCCTCACCAAGCGCACCTTCCGGACCCGTGAGCGGCTGTTCCTGACCGAGGGACCGCAAGGTGTCCGGGAGGCGCTGGGGCGGCCGGACACCGTCGTCGAGGTCTTCGCGACCCGCGACGGCACCACGCGGCACCCAGACCTCGCCGGCGCCGCCCGTGAGCAGTCCGTGGCCTGGCACCAGGTCGGCTCCGACGTCCTGACCTCGCTGACCCAGACCGTGACGCCGCAGGGCGTGGTCGCGGTCTGCCGGGCCCTGGACGAACCGCTGCGGGAGGTGTTGCGGGGGTCGCCGGCGCTCGCCGCCCTCTGCGCGAACGTACGCGACCCCGGCAACGCCGGCACGGTGGTCCGGTGTGCCGACGCTGCGGGCGCTGACGCCGTCGTGCTGGCCGGGTCGTCCGTCGACCCCTACAACGGCAAGTGCGTGCGGGCGAGCGCCGGCAGCCTGTTCCACCTCCCGGTCAGCGCCGGGGCGACTGTCGAGGAGGCCGTCGCCGCGGCCAGGGACGCGGGCCTGCGCGTCGTCGCGGCGGACGGCAGCGCCAGCACCGACCTGCACGAGGCGGAGGAGCGAGGGCTGCTCAGCGAGCCGACCGCGTGGATGTTCGGCAACGAGGCATGGGGGCTCCCGGCCGACGAGGCGGCGCTGGCGGACCTGGTCGTGCGCGTTCCCATCTTCGGGCGCGCCGAGAGCCTCAACCTGGCCACCGCCGCAGCGGTGTGCCTGTACGCGTCCGCCCGGTCGCAGCGGCGGGACGGTTGCCTCGGCACGCCCCCTGCGCGGTAGGTTCTACGACGTGGCAACCGCGTACGACGATCTGCCGGACGGGCTGGTGATCGCTGATGCCGATGCCGTCGTCACGGTGGTCAACCCGGCCGCTGAGCGGTTGCTGGGCACCCGCGCCGACGACCTGGTCGGCAAGCACGTCGGCGAGGGCCTCGGTCTGCGCGACGAGGAGGGCCGGGAGTGGTGGGCCTGCGTCCGCCCGTACGACGGGCTGGAGACGCGCACCCGGCTGGTCGAGAGCGCGTGGTTCGACCTGCGCGGCAACGAGGTCCTCGTCACCGCGAACCTCGTGCGCGAGCACCGCTGCGGACAGCTGACGTCGCTGGTCCTCTCGCTGCGTGACGCCGGCGTACGGCGGCGCGCGGACAGGTCGCGCTCCGACCTGGTCGCGACGGTCGCGCACGAGCTGCGCTCGCCGCTGACCGGGGTGAAGGGCTTCACCTCCACGCTGCTGGCGAAGTGGGACCGGTTCAGCGAGTCGCAGCGGCGGCTGATGCTGGAGACCGTCGACGCCGACGCCGACCGGCTGACCCGGCTGATCGGTGAGCTGCTCGACGTGGCCCGGATCGACTCCGGCCGGCTGCAGCTGCGCCGGCAGCCGGTGGACATCGCCGCGGAGGTGGAGAAGATCACCGGCCGCTACACCGGCAGCGACTCCGGGCCGATCACGATGCACGTGGAGCGCGTGCCCGAGGTGTGGGTCGACCCCGACAAGCTGGCCCAGGTCGTGATCAACCTGCTCGACAACGCCGGACGCCACGGCGCCGGCAAGGTGGAGCTCGGAATCGGTCCCGGAACCACGCACGAGGTCGACCTCTGGGTGCAGGACGAGGGCCCGGGCATCCCCGAGGACCTGCGCGAGCGCGTCTTCGCCAAGTTCTGGCGGCACGGCAGCCGTACCGGCACCGGGCTCGGGCTGTTCATCGTCCGTGGCCTGGTGGAGGCCCACGGCGGCACGGTGTGGGTGGAGACGGCGGAGACCGGAGGGGCGCGGCTGCGGCTGAGCCTGCCGGTCGGCCGGCCCGAGGTCATGGACGACCGGACCTGACCGGTTCGCGCAGCCGCCACGCGGGTTTCTAGACTCTCCACGTCCGCGCCAGACCGTCTGGGGTGACGCCTGAGCCGTTGCGAAGGGAAGCCATGTCCGGCCCCAACACCGACTACGACCCCGTGGAGGTCACGCCGTTGCACCCCGACGAGGTCGACCAGATGCGGCGGACGGCGCTGGACGCGATCGCGGCTGCCGACGACCTCGCACGGCTCAAGCAGGTACGACTCGACCACGTCGGCGACCGTTCCCCGCTGGCGCTGGCGAACCGGGAGATCGGCGCGCTGCCGCCGCAGGCGCGCAAGGAGGCCGGGCAGCGGGTCGGGCAGGCCCGGCGGGCGGTCGCCGCGGCGCTGGCCGAGCGCACCGCCGAGCTCGAGGCCGAGCACGAGCAGCGCATCCTCACCGAGGAGGCCGTGGACGTCACGCTGCCCACCGACCGCGACCCGCGCGGTGCCCGGCACCCGCTGACCACGATCGCGGAGCGGATCGCCGACGTGTTCGTCGCGATGGGCTGGGAGGTGGCCGAGGGCCCGGAGGTGGAGGCCGAGTGGCTGAACTTCGACGCGCTCAACCTCGGCCCGGACCATCCCGCGCGCACGATGCAGGACACCTTCTGGATCGAGCCACCGGACAGCGGCCTGGTGCTGCGCACGCACACCTCGCCGGTGCAGGCGCGCACCATGCTCGACCGGGAGCCCCCGATCTACGTCGTGTGCCCGGGGCGCACGTTCCGCACCGACGAGCTCGACGCGACGCACACGCCGGTGTTCCACCAGGTGGAGGGCCTGGCCGTCGACGAGGGCCTGTCGATGGCGCACCTGAAGGGCACGCTGGACCACTTCGCGGAGGCGATGTTCGGCACCGGCATCACCACCCGGTTCCGCCCGTCGTACTTCCCCTTCACCGAGCCCAGCGCCGAGGTCGACCTGATCTGCTTCGTCTGCCGCAGCGAGCAGCCGGCGGTGGACTCGTGCCGCACCTGTCGCGGTGAGGGCTGGATCGAGTGGGGCGGCTGCGGCGTGGTCAACCCGCGGGTGCTGGTCGCCTGCGGCATCGACCCGCAGCGCTACTCGGGCTTCGCGTTCGGCATGGGTCTGGAGCGCACACTGATGTTCCGGCACGGCATCCCCGACATGCGCGACCTCGTCGAGGGCGACGTGCGGTTCACCCTGCCGTTCGGGATGGAGATCTGATGCGGGTGCCAGTCTCGTGGCTGCGCGAGTACGTGCGGCTGCCCGTCGGTGTGGCCGTCGAGGAGCTGACCGGCCGGCTGACCGCGCTCGGTCTCAAGCTGGAGGCGCTGGAGTTTCCGGGGGCCGACGTCACCGGCCCGCTGGTGGTGGGCCGTGTGCTCGACCTCGTCAGCGAGGAGCACAACAACGGCAAGACGATCCGGTGGTGCCAGGTCGACGTCGGCCCGCACAACGCCGACGGTGAGCCACGCGGGATCGTCTGCGGCGCCCACAACTTCGCCGTCGGGGACCTGGTCGTGGTAGCGCTGCCCGGCGCCGAGCTGTCCGGCGGGTTCGCGATCTCGGCGCGCAAGACCTACGGGCACGTCTCCGACGGCATGATCTGCTCCGCCCGTGAGCTCGGCCTCGGCGACGACCACACCGGCATCATCGTGCTCGAGCCGGGAGCGGCGGAGCCGGGCGACGACGCGATGCCGGTGCTGCACCTGCGTGACGAGGTGATCGAGTTCGAGATCAACCCCGACCGCGCCTACGCCCTCTCGGTGCGCGGCGTGGCACGGGAGGCGGCGATCGCCTACGACGTGGAGTTCGCCGACCCGGCGCTGGGTGCGGTGCCGGCCGAGGACGAGCGCGACTACCCGGTCGAGGTGGCGGACCCGGCCGGCTGCCCGGTGTTCGTCACCCGCACCGTCACCGGCTTCGACCCCGAAGCGCCGAGCCCCCGCTGGCTCGCCCGCCGCGTCCAGCTGGCCGGGATGCGCCCGATCTCGCTGGCCGTCGACGTGACCAACTACGTGATGCTCGAGCTGGGGCAGCCGATCCACGGCTACGACCGTTCCGCGCTGTCGGGTCCGATCGTCGTACGCCGAGCCGGTGCAGGGGAGCGGCTCACCACCCTGGACGGCGTCGACCGCAGGCTCGACCCCGAGGACCTGCTGATTACCGACGACAGCGGGCCGATCGGCCTGGCCGGCGTCATGGGTGGCGGTACCACCGAGATCGGCGCCGCCACCAGCGAGATCGTGATCGAGGCGGCCAGCTTCGACCCCGTGTCCATCGGCCGCGCCGCCCGGCGCCACCGGCTGCCGTCGGAGGCGTCCAGGCGCTTCGAGCGCGGTGTCGACCCGGGCCTGCCACAGCGCGCCGCCGAACGGGTCGCCGAGCTGCTCACGACGTACGGCGGCGGCAAGGTGGAGCCCGGCCGCACCGTCGTCGGCGAGGTGCCGGCGCGGACGCCGATCGCGCTCCCGCCCGGGCTGAGCGCCGCGATCAGCGGCATGCCGGTCGAGCCCGCCGCCGTGGTGACCATGCTGCGGCGCGTCGGCTGCGAGGTGGCCGCCGACGCCGGTTCCGGCCCGCTCGAGGTGACCCCGCCGACGTGGCGGCACGACCTGACCGACCCCTACGACCTGGTCGAGGAGGTGGCCCGGCAGGTCGGCTACGAGCGCGTGCCGTCCGTGCTGCCGGCGGCTCCGGCCGGTCGCGGGCTGACACCCCCCCAGCGGCTGCGTCGCCGGGTCGGGTACACGCTGGCCGGCGCCGGTTTCGTGGAGGCGGTCACCTTCCCGTTCGTGGGGCCCGCGGACTGGGCAGCGCTGGGCATCGCCGAGGACGACCCGCGACGCAACGCGATGCGCGTCGCGAACCCGCTGTCGGAGCAGGAGCCCGAGCTCCGCACGACGCTGCTGCCGGGTCTGCTGCGCGCGCTCGCGCGCAACGTCGGACGCGGGCAGACCGACGCGGCGCTGTTCGAGACCGGCGCCGTGTACCTACCCGACGAGAAGCCTCGTGCGGCGCCCGTCCTCGGCGTCGACCGCCGGCCCACGGCCGACGAGCTCGCCGCGCTGAACGCGGCGGTCCCGGCCCAGCCGAGGCATCTCGGCGTGGTGCTGGCCGGCGACCGGGAGCCGTCCGGCTGGTGGGGCAGCGGCCGGCCAGCGTCCTGGGCCGACGCGATCGGCGCCGTGCACCGGCTGGCGGAGGTGCTCGGTGTCGAGGTCGCCGCGTCGGCCGGTCAGCTCACCCCCTGGCATCCCGGCCGCTGCGCGCAGCTGCGCCTCGGTGACACCCTCATCGGCCACGCCGGCGAGCTGCATCCCACGGTGTGCCGGGAGTACGGCGTCCCGGCGCGTACCGCGGCCGCCGAGGTCGATCTCGACGCACTGCTCGCGGCGGTTCCGCCGCTCGTCGCCGCACCCTCGCTCTCGACGTTCCCGGTCGCCAAGGAGGACGTCGCGCTGGTGGTGGACGAGTCGGTGCCCGCGGCGCAGGTCGGGGCGGCGCTGCGCGCCGGGGCGGGCGAGCTGCTCGAGCGGCTGCGGCTGTTCGACGTCTACACCGGCGACCAGATCCCGCCGGGAAAGAAGTCGCTCGCGTTCGCGCTGCGGTTCCGCGCCCCGGACCGCACGCTGACCGAGGCCGAGACCGGCGCGGCCCGCGACGCCGCGGTCGCCGCGGCCGCCGCACGGCTGGGGGCGGAGCAGCGAGCATGAGCGCGGCAGGCGTGGCGAGCCGGGTGGCTCTGGTCACCGGCGGCGGGCGTGGCCTCGGCCGCGAGCTCGCCCGCACGCTGTCGACCGCCGGCCTCGCGGTGGGCCTGGTCGGTCGCGACCCCGACCGGCTGAAGCGGGTCGAGCGCGAGCTGGACGGCCCGACGTTCAGCATCGCCGCCGACGTGACCAAGCCGCAGTTCGTCGAGCAGGCCGTCGACGTGGTCGAGGACAAGCTCGGCCCGGTCGACCTGCTGGTCAACAACGCCGGCCTGCGCGACCCGGTCCGCGCGATGCCGTGGGACGCCGACCCGCAGGAGTGGTGGAAGGTGATGGAGGTGAACCTCCTGGGGCCCATCCTGCTCGCGCACGAGGTGGTGCCGCGGATGCTGCAGCGCGGCACCGGCCGGATCCTCGAGCTCGCCTCGGGTGTCGGCCTCCGCCCGGAGCCGCCGTACTCCGCCTACTCCGTGTCCAAGGCGGCGCTGCTGCGCTGGGTCGACAACCTCGCCGCCGGCCTCGACGGCGACAGCGGCGTGCGGGTGCTGGCCGCGAGCCCCGGCCTGGTTCGCACGGACATGACCGAGGACATGTGGGAGGGGCTGGACGAGTCGGCCTACGGGTCGGCCGAGCCGCTGTGCACGGTGGCCCGCCGGTTCGCCGCGGGCGAGCTCGACGCGCTACACGGCTGGTACGTGCACGCGGCCAAGGACGACCTCGACGCCCTGCTGGTCGCAGCGAGTGGCGCCGAGCAGAACGCGCGGCGGCTCGGCCTCACGCCGTACGGCCCCGACGACCCCCTGGCCTGATTTCGCGCCGAGGTCGCAGAACTGCGTCAGTCGACGCCGCGGTCGAGGACCGACTGCAGCCGTGCCAGCACCTCCTCGTCGCCGGAGCGGTCCACCCGGTCGGCGGCGAGCCGGTTCCACAGCCAGCAGTCGAGATCCGCGGCGGTGCCGCGGACGAGCGCGGACGGCGCGCCGGCGCTGCCCGACCCGGCGTCGACGACGAGGCCCGTCTCGTCGTAGGGCTGGCCGTCGTCCGGGTCGGTGCCGGTGAACCGGCCGAGCGCGACGGTCCACGCGGCGCCGGTGTCGCTGGTCTCGATCCGCACAGTCGCGCCGTCGCGGTCGAAGGCGGCCCAGTCGGGAACGTCGCCGTACATGATGCGCAGCACCTCGTCGATGCCGTCGGTCGCCAGGGCCGGGTCGATGTCGGTGACCTTGCCGGTGGCGAGCTCGGCGTCGACCCGGTGGATCAGGGCCTCGTGCGCCTGCCGACGGCGGACGAACCCGACGGTCTTGTCGTCGGCCCAGGTCCAGACCGGCGTCTCCGGGGGCAGCGCGCTCAGCGTGTCCTCGAGCGCGGCGCTGACGGTGGCGTACAGGTGTCCGAGCGAACCCAGGTCGCTGGGACGCTCCGGCCGCGGGGTCTGCAGGGCGCTCGGGTCGTCGACGCGTTCGCGCACCACGCTGCCCCAGAACCACTGCACCTCGGTCAGGTGCCAGAAGAGGTCCACGGTGGTCCAGTCGGGGCAGGACGGCACCGGCTGCATCGGGTCCGCCTCGAGCAGCACGTCGGCGAACCGGTCCGAGTCGTGGGCCAGGTGGGCCAGGTAGTCGAGGTCTGCGCTCATGACACCAACCTAGGTGCCGCCCGCGGGCTTCCCGCGACCGGTTCCGCTTGCATGGAATCTCAAGATCATGCATTCTTATGCAATGCCATTGCGGATCGGAGTCGCCGGAGCGAGCGGATACGCCGGCGGTGAGCTGCTGCGCCTGCTCGCCGGGCACCCCGAGGTGGAGGTCGGAGCGGTCACCGCGGGGGGCAACGCCGGCAGCACGCTCGGCGAGCACCATCCGCACCTGGTCTCGCTCGCGGACCGCGTGCTCGCGGAGACGGCCGCCACCGAGCTCTCCGGCCACGACGTGGTGTTCCTGGCGCTGCCGCACGGCCAGTCCGCCGCCCTCGCCGCGGAGCTCGGGGAAGACACGCTGGTCGTGGACTGCGGTGCCGACTTCCGGCTCACCGACGCGGACGCCTGGGAGCGGTTCTACGGCGGGCCGCACGCCGGCACCTGGCCGTACGGCCTGCCGGAGCTGCCCGGCCAGCGCGACAAGCTCCGCGGGGCACGGCGCATCGCCGTACCCGGCTGCTACCCGACCGTGGTGACGCTGACGCTGTTGCCGGCGGTGACCGCCGGCCTGGTCGAGACCGACGACGTCGTGGTCGTCGCCGCGTCCGGCGCCTCCGGGGCCGGCAAGGCGCCGAAGGCGCACCTGGTCGGGTCGGAGGTCATGGGCTCGGTCACCACGTACGGCGCCGGTGGAGCGCACCGGCACACCCCCGAGATCGAGCAGAACCTGGCGCTGCTGGCCGGTCAGCCCGGGCGGGTGTCGTTCACCCCTCTGCTGGTGCCGATGGCACGCGGGATCCTCGCCACCTGCACCGCGCCGCTGCGGGACGGCGTCACCGGCGCCGACGTCCGGGACGCGTACGAGAAGGGGTGTGGCACCGAGCCGTTCCTGCACCTGCTGCCGGAGGGCCGGTGGCCGCAGACGCAGGCGACGCTGGGCTCCAACACCGTGCACCTGCAGGCCGCGGCCGACCAGCGCGCCGGCCGGCTGGTGGCGGTCGGAGCCGAGGACAACCTGACCAAGGGCACCGCCGGGGGCGCGATCCAGTCGATGAACCTCGCGCTGGGCCTGCCGGAGACGCTCGGCCTTCCCCTGCTGGGGGTCGCACCATGACCGTGACGGCGCCGGCCGGGTTCCGCGCCGCCGGCGTCACCGCCGGGCTCAAGGACAGCGGCCGGCCGGACATGGCGCTGATCGTCAACGACGGCCCCCGCTACGCCGCGGCCGGGGTGTTCACCAGCAACCGCTGCAAGGCCAACCCGGTGCTGTGGAGCGAGCAGGCCATCAGGGATGGCGTCGTGCGCGCGATCGTGGTCAACTCCGGCGGCGCCAACTGCTACACCGGCTCCGCCGGGTTCCAGAACGCGCATGCGACCGCCGAGGAGGTCGCGGCCGGCCTCGGCGTCGGAGCCGTCGACGTGCAGGTCGGGTCGACCGGCCTGATCGGCGTACCCAACGACCGTGACCTGCTGCTGGCCGGCTCCCGCGCGGCGGTCGCGGCTCTCAGCGCCGACGGCGGGCCGCGGGCGGCGGAGGCCATCATGACCACCGACACGACGGCCAAGCAGGTGATCGTGCCGGGGGAGGGCTTCACGGTCGGCGGCATCGCCAAGGGCGCCGGGATGCTGGCGCCGGGCCTGGCCACCATGCTCGTCTACCTGACGACCGACGCCGACGTGGACGCCGACGCGTGCGACCGTGCGCTGCGCGCGGCCACCCGCACCACCTTCGACCGGCTCGACTCCGACGGGTGCATGTCCACCAACGACACCGTGCTGCTGCTGGCCAGCGGCGCCTCGCGCGTGCGCCCCTCCGACGACGCGTTCGCCGACACCGTGCGCGTGGCCTGCCACGACCTGGCCATGCAGCTGCTCGCCGACGCCGAGGGCTCCGAGCACGACATCGCCGTCGAGGTCCGCAACGCGGCAAGCGAGGACGACGCGGTCGAGGTGGCCCGGGCGGTGGCGCGCAGCAACCTGTTCAAGTGCGCGATCTTCGGTCGCGACCCGAACTGGGGGCGCATCCTGGCCGCCGTCGGCACCACCGCGGCCGCCTTCGACCCAGCCGACCTCGACGTGGCGCTCGGCGGTGTGTGGGTGTGCCGCAACAGCGGTCTCGGCGAGCCGGCCGGCAAGGTTGACCTGGGGCCCCGCTGGGTCGACGTCACCGTCGACCTCAAGGCCGGTGACGCCACCGCGACCGTGTGGACCAACGACCTGACCCACGCCTACGTCCACGAGAACTCCGCCTACTCCACCTGAGGGACGTCCGATGAGCCGTGACCGGCAGGCCGCTCTGGCCAAGGCCGCCACCCTGACCGAGGCACTGCCCTGGCTGGAGCGGCTGCACGACCGCACCGTGGTGATCAAGTACGGCGGCAACGCGATGGTCGACGACGAGCTGCGCCGTGCCTTCGCCAAGGACATCGTCTTCCTGCGGTACGCCGGCCTGCGCCCGGTCGTCGTGCACGGCGGCGGCCCGCAGATCTCCACCATGCTCGAGCGCCTCGACATCGCCAGCGAGTTCAAGGGCGGGCTGCGCGTCACCGACGCCGAGACCATGGACGTGGTGCGTATGGTGCTCGTCGGCCAGGTCGGCCGGGAGCTGGTCGGGCTGCTCAACCAGCACGGCCCACTGGCCGTGGGGCTGTCCGGCGAGGACGCTGGCCTGTTCACCGCCGAGCGCACCGGCGCAGTGGTGGACGGCGAGACCGTCGACCTCGGACTCGTCGGCGACGTCGTCGACGTCCGCCCCGAGGCGGTGCTCGACCTCATCGAGGCGGGGCGGATCCCCGTCGTGTCGAGCGTGGCGCCCGACGACTGCGGCCAGGTGCACAACGTCAACGCCGACACCGCCGCGTCGTCGCTGGCCGTCGCGCTCGGTGCGGAGAAGCTCGTGGTGCTGACCGACGTGGAAGGCCTCTACGCCGACTGGCCGGCCAGCGACGAGCTGGTCAGCGAGATCCACGCCAAGCGGCTCGAGGCGATGCTGCCGGAGCTCGGCTCGGGGATGATCCCGAAGATGGATGCCTGCCTGCGCGCCGTTCGCGGCGGCGTCGCCCGGGCGCACGTCCTCGACGGCCGGGTGCCGCACGCGCTGTTGCTCGAGGTCTTCACCAACGACGGCATCGGCACCATGGTGCTTCCTGATACCGAACCGGAGGACGTCGCATGAGTCTCTCCACCACCACCGGTGTGAGTGCCTGGCAAGACCGTTACGCGCGCGCCCACATGAACACCTTCGGCACCCCCCGGACCACGCTGGTGCGCGGGGAGGGGTGCTACGTCTGGGACGCCGACGGCAACCGCTACCTCGACCTTCTCGCCGGCATCGCGGTCAACGTCCTCGGACACGCCCATCCCGCACTGGTCGAGGCGGTGACGGAGCAGCTGTCCGAGCTCGGCCACGTCTCGAACTTCTTCAGCACGCCGCCGCAGGTGCAGCTGTGCGAGCGGCTGCTGTCGCTGCTGGGCACCGACGGCAGGGTGTTCCTGTCCAACTCCGGCACCGAGGCCAACGAAGCGGCGTTCAAGCTCACCCGCCGCACCGGCCGCACCAAGGTGGTCGCCGCCACCGGCGGCTTCCACGGCCGCACCATGGGTGCGCTGGCGCTGACCGCCAAGGCCGCCTACCGCGACCCGTTCGCGCCACTGCCCGGCGACGTGGTGTTCGTGGAGTACGGCGACGAGGCGGCGCTGCGCGCGGTCGTCGACGACGACACCGCCGCGGTCGTGCTGGAGCCGGTGCAGGGCGAGGCCGGCGCGGTGGTGCCACCGGCGGGCTACCTGACCGCGGCCCGGCGGATCACCGCTGAGCACGACGCACTGCTCTGGTTCGACGAGGTGCAGTCGGGCATCGGGCGCACCGGTCGCTGGTTCGCCCACCAGCGCGAGTCCGACTCGGCGACCACCTGTGTGCCCGACGTGGTCACGCTGGCCAAAGGGCTCGGCGGCGGCATCCCCGTGGGCGCGACCATCGCCGTCGGTGGTGCCGCGGACCTGCTGGCGCCGGGCAACCACGGCACGACGTTCGGCGGCAACCCGGTGGCCGCGGCGGCGGCCCTCGCCACGTTGCGGGTGATCGAGGACGACGACCTGCTGGGCAACGCCCGCGCGGTGGGGGATCGGCTGATGCAGCGCACGCGCGACCTCGCGCACCCGTGCGTCGGCGAGGTGCACGGCGCCGGCCTGCTGATCGGGGTGGACGTCGTCGGTGACGTGGCCAAGCCGCTCACGCAGGCCGCCCAGTCGGCCGGTTTCATCGTCAACGACTGCACGCCTTCGCGGATAAGGCTGGCGCCGCCCCTGGTGCTGCGGGCCGACCAGGCCGACGACTGGCTGGCCGCGCTGCCGACGCTGCTCGACGAGGTGGCGCGATGAGCACCCCACGAAAGCGCTCGCTGCGCTCACGCTTCCACGGGGACCCCGCGTGATCCGGCACTTCCTGCGCGACGACGACCTCGCCCCGGCCGAGCAGGCAGAGGTGCTCGAGCTGGCGGTGCGGCTGCGGCACAACCGGTTCGGGGAGCAGCCGCTGTCCGGGCCGAGGGCCGTCGCGGTGCTGTTCGACAAGCCGACGCTGCGCACGCAGGTGTCGTTCAGCACCGGCATCGCCCAGCTCGGTGGCTACCCGCTCGTGGTCGACTCCCGGCTGGCGCAGATCGGCACCCGTGAGTCGATCGCCGACACCGCGCGGGTGCTGGGCCGGCAGGTCGCGGCCGTCGTGTGGCGTACCTACGACCAGTCGCGGATCGAGGAGATGGCGCAGTACGCCGGCGTACCGGTCGTCAACGCGCTCACCGACCAGTTCCACCCCTGCCAGCTGCTCGCCGACCTGATGACCGTCCGGCAGCACTGCGGCGGGACGGCCGGCGTCACCCTCGCCTACGTGGGAGACGGCGCCAACAACATGGCCCACTCCTACCTGCTGGCCGGCGCCACCGCGGGCATGCACATCCGGATCGGCTGCCCCGACGGCTACCGGCCCGACGAGGCCGTGGTCGCCAAGGCCGTCGCGCGGGCCGAGGCGACCGGCGGCTCGGTCACCGTGGTCGACGACCCCGCCGAGGCGGTCAGAGACGCCAAGGCGGTGGCCACCGACACCTGGGTCTCCATGGGTCAGGAAGACGAGAAGGCGGAGCGGGAGAAGCCCTTCCTCCGCTACGCGGTGACCGCGGAGCTGTTGGGGCACGCCGCCGACGAGGTCGGGGTGCTGCACTGCCTTCCCGCCTACCGGGGCAAGGAGATCACGGCCGACGTGCTCGACGGGCCACGGTCGCTGGTGTGGGCACAGGCCGAGAACCGGCTCCATGCGCAGAAGGCGCTGCTCGTGTGGCTGCTGCGGCAGGTCGAAGGAGGCCGGCGATGACCGCGATGATCCCGGCCACCAAGCCGGCCCGCCAGCAGCTGATCGTCGACCTGCTGGGGCGCCATCCGGTCAGGTCGCAGCAGGAGCTGGCCGCGCTGCTCGCCGACGCGGGCGTGGCGGTGACCCAGGCGACGCTGTCGCGCGACCTCGTGGAGCTCGACGCGGTGAAGGTCCGGCACGCCGCCGGCGGGCTCGTCTACGCCGTACCCGCCGAGGGCGGCGACCGCAGCCCCCGGCCCGCCGTCGAGTCGGTGGCCGCGGAGGCCCGCCTGGCCCGCCTGTGCGGGGAGCTGCTCGCGTCCGCGGAGTCGTCGGCCAACCTCGTGGTGCTGCGGACACCGCCCGGCGCGGCGCAGTTCTTCGCCTCCGCGATCGACCACGCCGAGCTCGCCGCCGTGCTCGGCACCATCGCCGGCGACGACACCGTGATGGTGATCGCCCGCGACCCTCGCGGCGGTCACGCGGTCGCGCAGCGCTTCCTGAACATGGCCGAGCAGCACCCGACCTCAGACCACATCCACGCACGCACGCACGAACAGGAGAAGACGACATGACCGGCAGCGCTGACAGGGTCGTACTCGCATACTCAGGCGGCCTCGACACCTCGGTGGCCATCGGCTGGCTGTCCGAGCAGACCGGAGCCGAGGTGGTGGCCGTGGCCGTCGACGTCGGGCAGGGTGGCGAGGACCTGGAGACCATCCGCAAGCGGGCACTGGCCTGCGGCGCGGTCGAGGCCGTCGTGGTGGACGCCAAGGACCAGTTCGCGGAGGACTTCTGCCTGCCCGCGCTGCAGGCCAACGCCCTCTACATGGACCGCTACCCGCTCGTGTCGGCGCTGTCCCGGCCGCTGATCGTGCAGCACCTGGTGGAGGCGGCGCGCTACCACGGCGCGACCACGGTCAGCCACGGCTGCACCGGCAAGGGCAACGACCAGGTCCGGTTCGAGGTGGGGGTCGGCGCCCTCGCGCCCGACCTGAAGGTCATCGCTCCCGTGCGTGACTACGCGTGGACCCGGGAGAAGGCCATCGCGTACGCCGAGGAGCACCGGCTCCCGATCGACGTGACCAAGAAGTCGCCGTACTCCATCGACCAGAACGTCTGGGGCCGGGCGGTCGAGACGGGGTTCCTCGAGGACATCTGGAACGCGCCGATCGAGGACCTCTACGACTACACGGACGACCCGGCCGTGTCCCGCGAGCCCGACGAGGTCGTGATCGGCTTCGAGCGCGGCGTCCCTGTCGCCATCGACGGGCATCCGGTGACCGTGCTCCAGGCCATCCAGCAGCTCAACCAGCGCGGCGGCGCGCAGGGCGTCGGCCGCCTGGACATGGTCGAGGACAGGCTGGTCGGCATCAAGAGCCGCGAGGTCTACGAGGCCCCGGGCGCCATGGTGCTGATCGCGGCCCACCAGGAGCTGGAGAGCGTGACCGTCGAGCGCGACCTGGCCCGGTTCAAGCGCACCGCCGACCAACGCTGGGGCGAGCTGGCCTACGACGGACTGTGGTTCTCGCCGCTCAAGCGCGGGCTCGACGCGTTCGTGCAGAGCTCGCAGGAGCACGTCACCGGCGAGATCCGGATGACGCTGCACGCCGGCAAGGCCGTCGCCACCGGTAGGCGCAGCACCGCGAGCCTGTACGACTTCAACCTCGCCACCTACGACGCGGGCGACGCGTTCGACCAGTCGCTGGCGAAGGGGTTCGTCGAGCTGTGGGGCCTGCCGAGCAAGATCGCGGCCAAGCGCGACCACCACGTGGCCGGCGAGTGAGCGACAAGCCTGCAGGCCTGTGGGGAGGTCGCTTCGCCGGCGGTCCGTCGGACGCGCTGGCCGCGCTGTCGAAGTCCACGCACTTCGACTGGCGCCTGGCCACCTACGACCTCGCCGGCTCGCGCGCGCACGCGCGGGTGCTCGCCCGCGCCGGACTGCTCACCGACCACGACCTGGCGGCGCTGCTGGCCGGCATCGACGCCCTCGAGCGCGACGTGCGCTCCGGTGCCGTGACGCCCGCTCCCGGCGACGAGGACGTGCACAGCGCGCTGGAGCGGCTCATGGTCGAACGCCTCGGCCCCGAGCTGGGCGGGCGGCTGCGCGCCGGCCGGTCGCGCAACGACCAGGTCGCCACCCTGTTCCGGATGTACCTGCGCGAGCACGCACGCCTGGTTGCGCGTGCGGTCCTCGACCTGGTGGCGGCCCAGGCCGGCCAGGCCGAGGCGCACCTCGGGATCGCGATGCCGGGCCGCACGCACCTGCAGCATGCGCAGCCGGTGCTCCTGTCGCACCACCTGCTCGCGCACGCGTGGCCGCTGCTGCGTGACGTGCAGCGGCTG
>DATABY010000121.1:0-26982 GCA_036259355.1 Nocardioidaceae bacterium | reverse complement strand
CGCTCGGTGGCCGCGGCGACCGCCGCGGTGTCGGGCACCTCCACCCCGAGGTGGTTCAGGGAGCCGCCGTGCCCGGGGTTCTCGATCAGCACCAGCTTCAGGGCGGGGTCCTCGAGTGCGAAGTTGGCGTAGCCCGGGCGGCGCTTGGCGGGCGCGGCGTCGAAGAGGTGGGAGTAGAACGCCACCGCGGCGTCGATGTCGTCGACGTTGAGGGCGAGCTGGACACGGGACATGGAGGTTCTCCTTCGCTGGTGTGTGGTCGGTGCCGGATCAGCAGGGGCAGGGTCGGCCGGCGGCCGTGGGGCGACGAGCCGGCACACGGCCGGTCAGCCCGAGGACACCGGCGCCGAACCTGCGGGCACGCGGGAACAGCGTCGCGTGCACGTCGGCAAGCGCGCGGGTGAGGCGGAACTCGTCGGCCTCGCGGCGCAGGTCGGCGAGCCGGTCCTGCGAGGTGCGGTAGGCGGAGTAGTCGGTCAGCGGCTCCATGGCGCCGGCGCTCCTTTCCGGGACGGACATCGAAGATGATCGATGTCCACACCATGCCACGCACATCGACGTACGTCAATGATTGATGCCTGTCAATTTCGTGGCATACTGGGGACATGCCGAAACCGCTGCCGGTCGTGGACGTGGACACGTCGATGTGCTGCCAGCCCCTCGCGGAGGCGCCCCTCACCACCACGGAGGCCACCGACCTCGCCCGCCGGCTCAAGGCGATCGCCGACCCGCAGCGGCTCCGGTTGCTTTCGCTGCTGATGGCCGCTCCCGACGGCGAGGCGTGCACGTGCGACCTCACCGCGCCGCTCGACCTGTCGCAGCCGACGGTGAGCCACCACCTCAAGAAGCTGCACGAGGTCGGCCTGGTCACTGCCGAACGCCGCGGGGTGTGGACCTACTACCGCGCCGACCCCGAGGCGTTGACAGCGGTCACCGCCCCGCTGCTGCCCAAGGACTCCTGAGCCGGCGGTGGCGGCGTGCGCGACAGCCCGACCGCCAGCGCCACCGTCGCGGCCATCACCGCGAGCTCCACGGCGGCCAGCGCGATGAACACCGGCGCCGCCTCCGGTACGTTGCGCCGACGGCGCCAGGCCCCCAGCCGCTCGACGGTGTGCTGGCGGTGCAACCAGCCGAAGCCGGCGAGTACGACGACCGCGGCCGCCTTGGCCAGCACGATCACCCCGTACGCGCTGGTGAACAGGGCCCCGACCGAGCCGATGCGCTCGACCGCGTTGAGCACGCCGGACAGCACCACCACGGCGACGCACCACGTCGCCAGCACCGAGTAGCGTGGCACGGCATTGGCCAGCGGCACCCGGCCGCGCAGCGCCGCCCACGCCAACGCCGCCAGCCCACCCACCCACAGCGCCGCCGCGAGCACGTGCAGCAGCAGCGTGGTGAAGCCGACCAGCCGGTTGCCGCTCGCGGCGTGCCCGATCAGACCGAGCGGGACGAAGGCCGCCAGCGCCACCACGAGCGTGACGGCGGCACCGGTGGCGGTGCGGGACATGCCTGCGCTCCACACGACACAGGCCGCCAGCGCCGCCTGCGCCAGCATGGCCTGGGCCTCCGGCGACTCGCTGAGCGACCCCAGCAGCGCCCCCAGCGCGTCCAGGTCGGTGGTCAGGAGCGGGACCGCCTGGGCCTCCGACATGAACAGCATCGCCTGCAGCACCGAGAGCCCGGACCACACTGCCGCGATCCGTCCGGCCACCGGCAGCGCCTCGTCGGCGGCCGCCGGCGCGACGTGCACCACGCGGGAGGCCACCAGCGTCATGCCCACGGTGGCGAAACCCGCGAGGTCGACGAGCAGGCGGACCACGGGCAGGCCCCAGCCGGTCAGCCGACCGGCGTCGGGCAGCCCGCCGGGTGAGGGCTGCGGCGCGCCACCGCCGGCGTCGAGCACCACGACGAGTACGACGACGGAGACCAGCGTGCAACCGACCAGCCAGGGTGTGAGCGTCGAGCGCAGCGACGCCCGCCTCGTGCTCATCGGCGGGGCGACCGGGTGCCCCTGCGCTCCTCGACCATCGTCACCGAGTGTCGCAGCGCGCGGCGGGTGCCGTACGCCAGCGCCAGCAGCCCGACCGCGAGCAGACCGAGGAGCAGCAGCAGCTGGCCGGTCCCCATGCCCCCACCGGACTCGTCGCCCGCGACGGGTGCAGCACTCTCCTCCGCCGGGGTGGTCGGCGCCTCGTCGGCCGGCGTGGCCGAGGCATCCTGGGGCGGCGCGGCGGGTTCGGCCGGGCTGGCAGGTGCGCCGGCGGCGCCGCCCTCCAGGGTGAACGGGACCGTGCCGCTGATCGCGTGCCCGTCGGCGGAGGTGATGCGGTACGACAACGCGTACCGCCCGGGCTCCGCCGAGCCACCGAGCCGTTGCCTGACCTCGGCATCCACGATCCGCACGTCCCCGGTGGCGAGGTTGGCGCCGCCGGGACCGGTGACTTCGACGAACGCCGGCGTACGCACCGGCTCACTGAAGGTCAGGGTGACCACCCGCGGCACCGTCTGCAGCGTGGCACCGGTGCCGGGGTTCGAGGAGACCAGCTCTGCGTGCGCGGACGCCGGCAAGGCCGTGGTGACGATGGCCAGCGCCGTCGCCACCACGGCCAGCAGCAGACCCGCGAGCCGATTGCGGGTGTGCATCGTCGCTCAGTCCCTCGCCCGGCGACCGGCAAGCATGGACCACACCAGGGCGGCGGCCGCCAGCACCACGGCGATGCCGCCGAGCGTGCGCGCCAGCATGTCGCTGCCGTCGTCCGTCGCGGTGGACGCGGCCGCGGTCGAGGACGCCGGCGTCACCGCGTCGTCGGCCTCGGCGTTGCCTGCGTCCCCGCCGTGACCGCCCGCGTCACCGGTGGCCGCGAGCTCCAGGGTCGGCGCCGGGCGCTCCGGCTCCGGGGCGCCCTGCTCGACCTGCTCGACCCACCGGGCGACCTCACCGTCGTCGTAGGTCTGGATGGCCGGGAGGGTGAGCGACTCGACGTCCTCGGGGAACGGACCGACCGAGACCTCGAACTCGGCGAACTGGTCCGGCGGGAGCCCACCGTCGTCGGCGGTCCAGGTGATGGACTGCACGGCCTCGGTGACGGTCGCGCCGTGCACGTCGACCGGCTGGTCGAGCTTGGTGGGCTCGGCCTCGACGGTCCAGCCCGGCATCGGCTTGGTGCTCACCGACCCGAACGGGGTGTCGGCGGGCAGCCGGACGACGAGCTTGGTGGTGCTGGCGGTGTCGGACTCGTTGGGGACCCGGAACACGAGCTTGCCGAAGCCGCCCGGCTCGGCGTCGGGCGAGGACACCGTCACGTGTGCGCCGGCGGGCAGTGCGGTGACCAGCAGGAGCCCTGCGGCACCCACTGCCGCCGCGGCGACGCGGCGAAGAGAAGAAGACGTACGCATGAAGAACCCTCACTTTCAGAGGTGGTGAACGAGTGGCGAAACGAGCGGCGCGCCGTCGCGGGCGCCGTGGGTCGGGTCACTCACTCACCGCGGTGGGCCGCGTTGCCACCAGGCGTCTGCGCCCAAGCTCTGCCGGGGCACGTCGCGGACCGCGACGGGCAGCGGCTGCCGTCGTGGGCCGTAGACGGTGACGACGGCGTCGAGCATGCGGAAGACGCGCAGGGCCAGGGCGTCGAGCACGCCGCCGAGCCAGGCTTCGCCGCGGCGCAGCAGCCACGCGGTGGCGAGCGCGGCCGCGAGGTGCCCGGTCCACATGCCGAGGTCCACCGGTAGCAGCGTCACCGCGCCCGCGGCCGCGTGGTCGGCTCCATGGTCGTGGCCGGCATGCCCGGTCTGCACGGGCGCCGCGGTCTCCACGAAGACGGCGTGCATGGCCGCCTGCGCGAGCAGCAGCACCGCCAGAAGCCGCGGGACGGTCCAGCGCAGCCTGCTCAGCCAGATGCTCACCGCACCGAGCAGCACCGACAGGAACACGATGCTGGTCCAGCTCGGCGGCGCTTCGGCGGCCAGGCAGTGACCGCCGACCGCGAGCATGGTCGCGCTGAACCCGACGACGCTGCCGCGCAGCACCCGCCAGCCGCCCGTGGTCCCGGGCGTCTGCTGGTCGTCCACGCAGAAGGTACGTTCCGGCCGGCCAACTGGATGGCTCGCAACAGGTGAAGTCTGCCTGCGGGCGCGCGGCGACGCCACACGCGTCACTGTTCCCAGGCCCATGGCGACCCCCCGCCCGACTGAGTATGCCCCGGAAGCCACCATCGCGGATAGCCGTGAAGTCGGCGCAAAATGCCCGGCTTTGCAGGAGTATTGACCCGTGGACCTCCCCGGCCTCGAGGGCTTGCTCGCCGTGTGCGCCGTCGCCGCGCTGGCGCCGCTGGTCGCCGTGCTGCTGCCCGGGCCGCGGATCGCGCAGGTCGTCATCCTGCTGGTTGGCGGTGTGGCCATCGGCCCGCAGGGGCTCGGCGTCGCGCCCTCGATCGAGATCGAGCTGATCAGCAATGTCGGGGTCGGCTTCCTGTTCCTGCTCGCCGGTTACGAGCTCGACCCGGCGTTGTTGCGGCAGCGGCCGGGCCGGCTCGCGATCCTCGCATGGCTGGCGTCGGTCCTGCTCGCCGTCGCCGCCGTCACGCTGCTCGAGGTGGCGGGGATCGTCCGCACCTTCGTGCCGGTCGCGATCGCGCTGACGACCACCGCCCTCGGCACGTTGCTGCCGATCCTGCGCGACAACGACATGCTGGGGGGAGCGTTCGGCCGCTACATCATGGCCGGCGGCGCGGTGGGCGAGATGTTCCCGATCCTGGCGATCGCGGTGTTCCTGAGCGCGAACAGCCAGTACGTCGCCCTGCTGGCGCTGGTCGCCATCGCCGCCCTGGCCGCCGCACTCATGCTGCTCTCCCGCGGGATCCGCGGCCGGGCGCTGGAGCGGATGGTGATCGCCGGCGCGGACACCACCGCGCAGAGCACCCTGCGCTGGACCATCGTGCTGCTCCTGGCCCTGCTGGTCGCGACGGGGGAGTTCGGCGTCGACGCCGTCCTCGGTGCCTTCCTCGCCGGCGCCGTGCTGCGCCGCTGGGTCGGCGAGGGCGCCGCCTCGCTGGGCGCCAAGCTCGACGCCGTCGGCTACGGATTCTTCATCCCCGTGTTCTTCGTGTACTCGGGCATGAACCTGCACCTCGCCTCGATCCTGGACGCCCCGTCCCGACTTGCCATCTTCCTCGGGCTGCTGGTGCTGGCCCGCGCCGTTCCGGTGTACGTCGTACACCGGCGGGCCCTCGACCCCGTCCCGCGGCTGCAGCTGGCGCTGTGCAGCGCGACGACCCTCCCGCTGCTGGTGGCGCTGGCCGAGATCGGCCGCCGCAACGGCAGCATGCTGGCCGAGAACGCGGCCGCGCTCGTGGGCGCCGGGGTCCTCTCGGTGCTGTTGTTCCCGACGATCGCCGTCGCGCTCCAGGCACGGGCGAAGGCCCGACTTCCCTAGCCTTCTGCGAGCTCCGACGCGAGGCTTCTGCGCTGTGCTGCGGCTCAGTCGACCTCGAGGGACTGGCGGATGAGGCGGTTGGCTGCGCGCTGGAAGCCGGTGACGATGGCCTGGATCGTCAGTGGCCGCAGCCGCTCGACCGTGCGGGCCAGGTCCTCGCCCGTAGCCCCCTGGTGCGCCCGCCGGTACGGCTCGACCACGTGCCGGCGCAGCACCTGGCTGAGCTCCTCGGCCAGGTCGGAGGTGGCGCGGTCGATCGCCCGCCCGGCCTCGACCATGCTCTCCAGCGGCAGCGACATCTCCAGCAGCTGCACGGCGACGTCGAGCGTCGAGGTGGTGCGGTACCAACCGCGCCGGGTGGGCTCGATCGCGCCCATCTCGGTCAGCGTGCTGACGACCTCGGGGGTGAGGCGCTGCCCGACCCGTTGCTGCAGCGTCCGGCGGTCGATCTCCTCCCCGGCGTCGGAGGCCCACGGCGTCAGCAGGATCCGCTGCGCGGTGATCTCCTCGACCGAGGCGTCGTCGCGGAGCCGCTTCAGGTACCGCTCGATCGCGGTGAGCCCGTAGCCGTGCGCCTGCAGCTCCCGGATGAGCTCGAGCCGGGCGCGGTGCCGCGGCCCGTAGTAGCCCACACGTCCCCGGCGTACCGGCGGCGGCATCAGGCCTAGGCTGGCGTAGTAGCGGGTGGTGCGCACGGTCAGTCCGACGGCCAGGGCCAGCTCGTCGATCGTCAGCAGGTCGGCGCTCGCCTCGGTCGGAGACGCTGCGGTCATGGCTACAACCCTCGGGGTGGGCAGGTGTGTCCGGGACCACAGTACCGTGACAGTAGATCTGGCACACTAACCGTGTTGGAATGCAGGTGGACCGTCGGGTCGGCCCCCGCCCCAGACCGGCCCCGGACGGGGGCCGCCCAGCAGAAAGGACCGTCCCATGACAACCGGGACAGCGGAAGCGCTGATCTACGACGCGATCAGGACTCCCCGTGGCAAGGGGAAGAAGACCGGCTCGCTCTACGAGGTCAAGCCGATCTCGCTCGTCGTCGGGCTGATCGACGAGATCCGACGTCGCTACCCCGGGCTCGACCCCGCCCGTGTCGACGACGTGATCCTCGGTGTCGTCTCGCCGCTGGGCGACCAGGGCTCGGTGATCGCCAAGACCGCGGCCATCCGCGCCGGGCTGCCGCCGACCACGGCGGGGGTCCAGCTGAACCGGTTCTGCGCATCGGGCCTGGAGGCCGTCAACACCGCCGCCGAGAAGGTGCGGTCCGGCTGGCACGACCTCATCCTCGCGGGCGGCGTGGAGTCGATGTCGCGGGTGCCGATGGGCTCCGACGGCGGCGCCTGGGCGCTGGACCCGGAGACCAACTACGAGACACAGTTCATGCCGCAGGGCATCGGCGCCGACCTGATTGCGACGATCGAGGGCTTCTCGCGCGAGGACGTCGACGCGTTCGCGGCCGAGTCGCAGGCACGGGCGGCGAAGGCGCAGGCCAACGGCTACTTCGCGCGTTCCGTCGTACCCGTCAGGGACCGCAACGGCCTGACCGTGCTCGACCACGACGAGTTCATCCGGCCGGGTACGACGGTGGAGGGGCTCGGCGAGCTCAAGCCGTCGTTCGAGCTGATCGGCGAGATGGGCGGCTTCGACGCCGTCGCGCTGCAGAAGTACCACTGGGTCGACCAGATCAACCACGTCCACACCGCCGGCAACTCCTCCGGCATCGTCGACGGCGCGGCGCTGGTGGCGATCGGCAACGAGCAGACCGGCAAGGACCTCGGCCTGACCCCTCGCGGCCGCGTGGTGGCCACGGCGGTCTCCGGCGCCGACCCGACGATCATGCTCACCGGCCCAGCGCCGGCGACCCGCAAGGCGCTGGCGCGAGCGGGGATGAGCATCGACGACATCGACCTGGTCGAGATCAACGAGGCGTTCGCCGGTGTGGCGCTGCGGTTCATGCGCGACATGGACCTCCCGCCGGAGAAGGTCAACGTCAACGGTGGGGCGATCGCGATGGGTCACCCCCTCGGCGCCACCGGTGCGATGATCCTCGGCACCGTGCTCGACGAGCTCGAGCGGCGCGACCTGCGCTACGGCCTGTGCACGCTGTGCGTCGGCGGCGGCATGGGCATCGCGACCATCGTCGAGCGCTTCTGACGTCCCCCTCCCTCCGCGAAGACACCGCGCAACCGAAGAGAGTCATCCACACATGAGTGAGCAGTCAGCGATTCGTTGGGACAAGGGCGACGACGGCATCGTCGTACTGACCCTGGACGCCCCCGGCCAGTCCGCCAACACGATGAACGACCTCTACAAGGCCTCGATGGAGCATGCCGTCGAGCGCCTCGAGGCCGAGAAGGCCGACATCGCCGGGGTCGTGGTCACGTCGGCGAAGAAGACGTTCTTCGCCGGCGGCGACCTCAACAACCTGGTGGCGACCCGGCCCGAGGATGCCGAGCAGGTGCTGGCCCACACCACCGAGATCAAGGCGGCGCTGCGTCGGCTCGAGACGCTCGGCAGGCCGGTGGTGGCGGCCCTGAACGGCGCAGCGCTCGGCGGGGGACTCGAGATCGCGCTGGCGTGCCACCACCGGATCGCGGTGGCCGGGTCGAAGGCGCAGTTCGGCTTCCCCGAGGTCACCCTCGGCCTGCTGCCCGGCGCCGGGGGTGTCGTGCGCACCACCCGGATGCTCGGCATCGAGAACGCCCTGCTCAAGCTGCTGCTGCAGGGCCAGCGGCTCTCGCCGGAGGACGCGGTCGAGGCCGGCATCGTCGACGAGCTCGTGGACAGCCCCGACCGGCTGCTCGACGCCGCGAAGGCCTGGATCCGCGACAACCCCGACGCGGTCCAGCCGTGGGACCAGCCCGGCTACAGGATCCCCGGTGGCACCCCGGCCACGCCGAAGCTCGCGGCCAACCTGCCGGCGTTCCCGGCCAACCTGCGCAAGCAGCTGAAGGGCGCGCCTTACCCCGCGCCGCGCAACATCATGGCCGCGGCCGTCGAGGGAACCCAGGTCGACGTCGACACCGCCTTCCGGATCGAGGGCCGCTACTTCGTCGAGCTGGTCACCGGCCAGACGGCGAAGAACATGATCCAGGCGTTCTTCTTCGACATGCAGGCCATCCAGAACGGCCGCAGCCGCCCGGACGGATACGAGCCGTGGAAGGCCACCAAGGTTGCCGTGCTCGGCGCCGGGATGATGGGCGCCGGTATCGCCTACGCGTGCGCCCGCGCCGGCATCGACGTGGTGCTCAAGGACGTCTCGCTGGACGCGGCCGAGAAGGGCAAGGCCTACTCCGCGAAGATCCTCGACAAGGCGGTCAAGCGCGGCAAGCTCACCGAGGCCAAACGCGACGAGGTACTGGCACGCATCACGCCGAGCGACAAGGCCGACGACTGCACCGGCGCCGACCTGGTGATCGAGGCGGTGTTCGAGAACACCGAGCTCAAGCACAAGGTGTTCGCGGAGATCGAGCCGGTGGTGGCCGACGGCGCCGTACTCGGGTCCAACACGTCCACGCTGCCGATCACCGGCTTGGCCGAGGGCGTGCGGAAGCAGCAGAACTTCATCGGCCTGCACTTCTTCAGCCCCGTCGACAAGATGCCGCTGCTGGAGATCATCTCCGGTGCCAACACCAGCGACGCCACGCTGGCGAAGGCCTTCGACCTGGCGCTGCAGATCAAGAAGACCCCGATCGTCGTCAACGACAGCCGCGGCTTCTTCACCAGCCGGGTCATCGGCACGGTCGTCAACGAGGGCCTGGCGATGCTCGCCGAGGGTGTGGACCCGATGACGCTGGAGCGGGCCGCCACCGAGGCCGGCTACCCCGTCGGCATCCTCCAGCTCACCGACGAGCTGAACATGGAGCTGATGAAGAAGATCCGGGTGGAGTCGCAGCAGGCGGCCGAGGCAGCGGGCACTCCGTTGCCACCGCATCCGGCCGACGCGGTCATCGACGCCATGCTCGAGCTGGGGCGGGCCGGCCGCGCTCGCGGCGCCGGCTTCTTCGACTACGACGAGTCCGGCAAGCGCACGGGTCTGTGGCCAGGTCTGCGGGAGCGGTTCACCAGGAAGGACGCCGCCGACGGCGCCGAGGTGGTGCCGTTCGACGACATCAAGGAGCGCTTCCTGTTCATCGAGGCCCTCGAGAGTGTGCGCTGCCTGGAGGAGAACGTCCTCACCACCGTCGCCGACGCCAACGTCGGCTCGATCCTCGGCATCGGTTACCCGGCCTGGACCGGCGGCGTGCTGCAGTACGTCAACGGCTACCCCGGTGGCGTCAGCGCCTTCGCCGCGCGTGCGGAGGTGCTGGCCAAGCAGTACGGCGACCGCTTCGCGCCACCGAAGCTGCTCGTCGACAAGGCGGGCTCGGGCGAGAACTTCGCCTGACCGAGGAGGCATGCGGATGGGGCACGCGGTCACGACGTCGGCCGGTCTGCGGACGGCGACGGAGGGCGGTGTCCTCACGGTCACCTTCGCACGGCCAGAGCAGCGCAACGCGATGACGCTGCAGATGTACCGCGGCTACTACGCGTTGCTCGAGCATGCGGACACCGACCCGGCGGTGCGCGCGGTCGTGGTGACGGGTGAGGGCGACTTCTTCTGCTCCGGTGCCGACCCGACCGGGTTGCAGGCACTGGTCTGCAGTGAGGACGCCCGTCAGGCCCTGCGCGACCAGCTCGGCTTCGCACCGGAGTACCCGCTGGGGCTGAGCAAGCCCCTGGTGGCCGCGGTCAACGGTGGTGCCGCCGGGCTCGGGCTCGTGCACGCGCTCTACGCCGACGTGCGGTTCGTGGCCGAGGAGGCGAAGCTGTCCACCGCGTTCAGCCGGCTCGGTCTCCCCGCCGAGTACGGCTCGAGCTGGCTGCTGCCGCGGCTGGTCGGCCTCGGCAACGCGATGGACCTGTTGCTCTCCGGGCGCAAGATCGACGCGACCGAGGCGCTGCGGATCGGCCTGGCGCAGCGCGTACTTCCCCGCGCGCACGTGCTCGAGGCCGCACAGGCGTACGCACGCGACCTCGCACAGCACTGCTCGCCCGCGTCGCTCGCGGTGATCAAGCGGCAGGTCCACGACGACTCCGACGCGACAGTGGCCGCCTCCGCCGGTCGCGCGGTGGACCGCATGGTCGAGGCGTTCGGACGCCCAGACTTCGCCGAGGGTGTTGCCGCCCTTGTGGAGAGACGCCGCCCCGAGTTCCCGCCGTACACCGCCGCACCGTCGTCCGGTCACGTGCCGGACCTGAACCAGAACGGGAAGTCCCCATGAAGCTGTCGATGCCGCTGTCCTACTCCGGCGACCCGAAGGAGGCGGTCGAGCAGGTCGTCGGCCTGGAGAAGGCCGGCCTCGACGTCGTGTGGGTCGCCGAGGCCTACGGCTTCGACAGCCCCACGCTGATGGGCTACCTCGCCGCCAAGACCGAGTCGATCACGATCGGCTCGGCGATCCTCAACATCTACTCGCGCACCCCCGCGCTGATCGCCCAGACCGCGGCGGGCCTCGACTACGTCAGCGACGGCCGTGCCGTCCTCGGTATCGGCGCGTCCGGTCCGCAGGTCATCGAGGGCTGGCACGGCGTGCCGTACGCCAAGCCCCTGGGCCGCACCCGCGAGATCGTCGACATCGTGCGGCGCGCGCTGCGCCGCGAGGTGCTCACCAACGACGGCATCGTCACACTGCCACTCCCCGCGGAGGCCGGCACCGGACTCGGCAAGCCGCTGAAGATGCTGACCCACCCGGTTCGCGACAGCGTCCCCGTCTACATCGCCTCGCTCGGTCAGAAGAGCGTGCAGGCGACCGCGGAGATCGCCGACGGCTGGCTGCCGTTCCTCTACCTGCCGGAGAAGGCCGGGGACGTGTGGGGTGACGCGCTGGAGGCAGGCAAGGCCAAGCGGGACCCGTCGCTGGCACCGCTGGAGATCGCGGCCGGCGGCATGCTCGCGGTCGGGGACGACGTGAAGGGGCTGCTCGACTTCGTCCGGCCGATGGCGGCGCTCTACATCGGCGGTATGGGCGCGCGCGGCAAGAACTTCTACAACGACCTCGCGTGCCAGTACGGCTTCGAGGCTGCCGCGAAGGAGATTCAGGACCTCTACCTCGAGGGACGCAAGAAGGAGGCTGAGGCGGCGGTGCCGCTCGAGCTGCTGGAGCTCGGCAACCTGGTCGGCCCGGAGTCCTACGTCAAGGAGCGGGTGCAGGCGTTCCGCGAGTCCGGCGTGACGAACCTCCAGATCACGCCGGTCGCCGACGATCCCGTGAAGCTGGTCAGCCAGGTCAAGGAGTGGGTGTCGTGAGCGCTGACACGAGGAAGGGAGCCCGACCGTGAGCATGCCGCGCGACATCTACACCGCAGACCATGAGGCGTTCCGCGACAGCGTGCGCACGTTCGTCGCCAAGGAGGTCGCGCCGTACCACGAGCAGTGGGAGGAGGACGGCGTCGTCTCGCGCGAGGTGTGGCGCGCGGCCGGCCGGCAGGGGCTGCTGGGGTACTTCATGCCGGAGGAGTACGGCGGCGGCGGGATCGACGACTACCGCTACGGCGTCGTGATCGCCGAGGAGCTGGCGCGCGGCGGGTTCAGCGGCGTGGCCATCCCCTTGCACAACGACATCGTGGGCCCCTATCTGCACCGCCTCGCGACCGACGAGCAGAGGCAGCGCTGGCTGCCCGGCTTCTGCTCCGGTGACATCGTCACCGCGATCGCGATGACCGAGCCGGGCGCGGGCAGCGACCTGCAGGGCATCCGTACGACCGCCGTCGACAAGGGCGACCACTTCGTGCTCTCCGGGCAGAAGACGTTCATCAGCAACGGCATTCTGGCCGACCTGGTCATCGTGGTGGCCCGCACCGACCCGGAGGCGGGCGCACGGGGCATCAGCCTGCTGGTCGTCGAGCGCGGCATGGAGGGCTTCGACCGCGGCCGCAACCTCGCGAAGATCGGTCAGAAGGCGCAGGACACCGCCGAGCTGTTCTTCGACAACGTGCAGGTGCCCAAGGGCAACGTGCTCGGCCAGCTCGGGGGCGGGTTCATCCACCTGATGGAGAACCTCAACCAGGAGCGGCTCGGAATCGCCGTGGCCGCCGCGGCCGCGTGCGAGCGCATCCTCGAGCTCGCGCTGAGCTACAGCAAGGAGCGGCAGGCCTTCGGCCGCCCGATCGGCTCCTTCCAGCACAACCGGTTCACGCTCGCCGAGATGGCCACCGAGACCAAGATCGCCCGGGTCTTCGTCGACCGGTGCGTCCGCGCACACCTCGACGGCACGCTCGACGCTGCCGAGGCGTCGATGGCCAAGTGGTGGACCACCGAGCTGCAGAAGCGCGTCGTCGACGCCGCGGTGCAGTTGCATGGCGGCTACGGCTACATGCTCGAGTACCCGATCGCGAAGGCGTACGTCGACACCCGCATCCAGACGATCTACGGCGGCACCACGGAGATCATGAAGGAGATCATCGGCCGCTCCCTCGACGTGTAGCCGCGGCAGTAGGTTGGGTCGGAACCGATCCCCGAGGAGGCCCGGATGGGTGCCCTGACACCACTGCTGAGTGCGGGACGGACCGCGGCCGGCGACGCGGTGACCACCGCGGTGGGTGGTTCGCTGGCGATGGTGTCGATGTCCTGGGCGTGGGCGCGCAACGCCGTCGAGCGCACCGGCCGGCTGGTGGACACCACCGAGGTGGTGCTCGACGAGCTGCTGGTGACGCTGCGCGAGGTCCGACCACTGCTGCAGCGGATCGACGCGACGGTCGAGACCGGAGTGCTCGACGACCTCGGTCGGATGGCGGGCCGGCTCGACGAGATCATGACGATGCTGGAGAAGCTCGCCCGGGAGGCCGAGGCCAAGCTGCCGGCGCTGGAGAGCCTCGCCTCCACGCAGGCCGACGTCGAGGGCGCCCGGGTCGCCACCGAGCGGCTGGTGAGCCTGGTAGACGCGACGCTGACCCAGCTGGACAGCCTGCCCGGGGCGGGCCTGGTACGGCGCCGGATCTCGCGGGTGCAGTCGGAGGAGTGAGCCTCCCGGCGGCTAGGACTCGTCGACGGCGATCTGCTTCAGAGGTGTGACCGCTGGGCCGTCGAGGATGGAGCCGTCGACGTCGAAGCGCGAGCCGTGGCACGGACAGTCCCAGCTCGTGTCGCCGTTGTTCCAGTTCAGCCGGCAACCCATGTGGGTGCAGGTGATGCTGACGGCGTGCACCTGCTGCGCCGGGTCACGGTACGCGCCGACGCTGTGCCCGCCGACCTCGACCACGCCTCCCTCGCCGGCCGCCAGGTGCTCCACCGAGGACGCCTTCAGCCGGCCGAGGTGCCCGGCGACGAACTCCTTGCCGACCTTGAGGTTGTCCTTGACCAGCCCGGCCACCGTGCGTGGCCCGCCGATGCGGGTGGCGTCGAACGCGGACAGCCACGGGCTCTCCCGCTCGGCCACGATGTCGGTGAGCATCATGGCCGCGGCGGTGCCGTTGCTCAGGCCCCACTTCGCGAAGCCGGTGGCGACCAGGGTGCGCGACGTCAGCTGCGCGCGGCCGACGTACGGGATCTGGTCGGGGGTGGTGAAGTCCTGCGAGGACCAGCGGTAGTCCACCGCCTCGACGTCGAAGGTGGACCGTGCCCAGTCCTCGAGGTCGCGGTACGCGGCCGCGGTGTCCTGCTTGGTGCCGGTCTCGTGGCCGTTGCCGGCGATGACGAGGCCACCGGGTCCGGGGTCCAGCCACGGCCGGTTCGACCGGGTGGGCGAGTCGATCGTGATGCCCATGCCGGTGGGCGCCTCGTCCCGCAGCCGCAGCGCGATGCCGTAGGAGCGGGTCGGGCGGGTCTTGGCGAAGTAGGCACCGGCGTACCGGATCGGCAGCAGCGTGGCGACGACGACGTGCTGTGCGCGGACGGTGCCGCCGGCGGTGCTCACCTCGACACCGTCCTGCTTCTCGTCGATGTCGGTGACGCGGGTGTTCTCGAACAGCTCGCCGCCGGCCTCGGTGACCCCGCGCGCCAGTCCCTGCACGTAGCGGCCGGCGTGCAGGTGGATCTGGTCGTCGAACACGACCGCGGCCTGCACCGGGAACGGAAGCTCGGTCGAGTAGACGAGGCGCGCGGGAAGCCGCAGCCGCTCGGCGGCCTTGAACTCGTCCACGATCTTGCTCCGCCTGCCCGGTTCCTGGGTGTAGACGTACGACGGCGCCCACGTGAGGTCGCAGTCGATGCCGAGCTCGTCCACGAGCCGGGCGACCTGGTGCACACCGGCCTGGTTCGCCTCGGCGTACTGGCGGGCCTTCTCGCCGCCGTGCCGCGAGACCAGCGTGTCGTAGATGGCGCTGTGCTGGGAGGAGACCTTGCCGGTCGTCTTGCCGGTGGTTCCGGCGCCGACCGTGCGCGCCTCGAGCACGGCGACGCGGTGGCCCTCCCGGCGCGCCATCAGCGCAGTGGTGAGGCCGGTGACGCCGCCGCCCACGACCACGAGGTCCACGTCGAGGTCGGTCTCCAGGCTCGGGTACGACGGCTGGTCGATCGTCGCCAGCCACACGCTTCGGTGCTCCACGGCGCCTCCTTCGCAGGTCGCCGGAGGCGTACCCGACGAGCCACGGGTCATGCACCGGGCCGAAGGCGCCGCTACCCCGCGTTGGAAGGCACGAGAACCGGCAGGCCGGGCTCGCCGGTCTCGACGTCGAGCAACGCCTGGTGGTCTCGGTTGCCGGTCACATAGGCCTGGTTCGCGACGATGATGCGGGTCCCGAGGAACGCGGCGCTGGACGGGCTGTCGAAGGGCACCGCGGACCCGTTGTCGCCGGTCAGCGGCGTCTCGGGGAATCGCTCGATCTCGCGGCCGTCCGGGGCCAGCACGACGACCTGGTTGCTGCTCGGGCTGACGTTGGCGACGTAGACCCGGCCGGACTCCGCGATCGCGAAGCCGTCGGGGCTGTCGGCCGGCCGGCTCTCCCAGAACAGCGACATCGGTCCTGCGGTGCCGTCGGGGCGGATCGGCACCGTGTAGAGCTTGCCGGTGGTGGGGTCCGGCTCGCCGAGTCCGGCCGAGCTCTGCTGCCCGACCAGCAGCGTCTGCCGGTCGGCCGCCAGCCGCAGCCCGGTCGTGCCGAACGGCCCGCCGTCGAGTCGCTGGTCGGCCAACCACGGCTGCGGGTCACCGCCGCCGGGCGGGACCCGCCACAGCGTCGGCTGCGCGTAGTCGGTGACGAACAGTGCTCCGTCCGGGCCCCAGGCGGCGAAGTTGGGGACGCTTTCCTCGGGGAAGTCGGCGTACGACGTGAACTGGCCGGTGCGAGGGTCGAGCAGCCGTGCCCGTGCCGGCGACCGGTCCAGTAGCACGAGCCGGCCCTGCGCGTCGCTGGTCGCGACCTGGACGCCGTGCGGCTGCGACAAGTCCTGGCCCGGCACGGTCCAGGAACGCAGCAGGGTCCCGTCGCCGCTCCACTCGAACACCCGGGATCTCTGACTGTCGCCGCCCGGGTTGGCGTAGGTGCCCGCGTACACCCGCCCGTTGGGATGCACGTACGCCGACGCGGGGAACCCCGGCGACGGCACGATCGAGAACACCCGCGTGTCCCACCGCGCCCGCTCGGTCTCCGCGGCCGCGGAGGACAGGACCGCGCCCAGGCCCAGAGCCAGTACCAGCGTCACCATCCACGGTGCCAGGGCCAGGGATGGCCGCCTCACAGCAGGTCACCCACCTCGACGGCGGCGCGCTCACCCGACCGGACGGCGCCGTCCATGTAGCCGTTCCAGTAGGTCGAGGTCTCGGTGCCGGCCCAGTGCACCCGGCCGACCGGCTCGCGTATCTGCGCGCCGAAGTCGACGATCGTGCCGGCCCCGCCCACCGCGACCGGCCCGCCGACCGACCAGGTGTCGCGCACCCAGTCGTGCTCGAGGTAGTCGATCGGCGCCAGGGCCCGTTCGCCGACCGCGTCGGCGAAGTTCCCGAGCGCCAAGCGACGCCGCTGCGCCACCGGCAGGTGTGCGACCTCGCGCCAGTGGTGGCCGCCGAGGAAGCCCATCAGAACACCGGGGGAGCCCTCCGGCGGCGTGTTGTCGAACGTCGTCACCACGGGCCCCTCGAGGTTCAGCGACATGCCGCTGAGCTCGGGGCGCCAGAACGGCTCGTCGTACACCGCCTCGACCTTCATCAGCGTGCCCATCGGCAGGCGCTGGAAGAGCTGGTCGTGCAGCGCCGGCAGCCCGGGCTCCCACTGGATCCGGGCGGCCAGCGGCGGCGGCATCGCCACGACCACGCGCTGGGCGCGCCAGGTGCCCGCATCGCTGACGACGTCCACGCCACCGGCGTCCTGGGCGACCCGGCGTACGGGCGCGTCGAGGACCACGCGCCCGTCGAGCCGCTCGGCCATGCGGATCGAGATCAGCTGGCTGCCACCGACGAACCGCTGCTCCTGCGCGCCGCCCTTGGTCGCGATGCCCCGGTCGATCGTGCCGGGGTTGGTCTCGTTGCCGAACCCGGCGATGTAGAACAGCGAGAACAGCAGTGACGCGTCGCGTGACTGGCCGCCCAGCAGCGAGTTGTACAGCAGGTCGACCAGCTCGCGGGTGCGCGGCAGCACGTTGTTGTCGCGCAGCCAGCTCTCCATCGTCTGGCCGTCCCACTCGGCGGCCTGCGCGGCCTCCCACGGAGCGTCGATGGGCACCTCACGCGACATCCGGTTGATCCGCTCGATCGTCACCAGAGCGTCCGGAAGCGCGAGCGGGTCCGGCGGCAGGTCGCCGGTGTAGGTACGGCGGACACCGTCGGCGTAGTAGACGTTCTCTCCCTCGATGTGAGTCGGGAAGGTCGCAACACCGACCTCCCGCGCCAGCCGGGCGATGTGGTCCTGGGTCGGACCGATGAACTGGCCGCCCTTCTCGACGATGCGGCCGCCGCCGAGGTCGTGGTTGAGGGTGCGTCCGCCGACCCGGTCCCTGGCCTCGAGCACGACGACCGAGTGGCCGGCGGCCACCAGCTCGCGCGCGGCGGTGAGGCCGGCCAGTCCCGCGCCGACCACCACGACGTCGGCCTGGCGGCGGGCGGAGATGCGCGGCGCGGCGGTGGCGGTGGCCATCGGGCCGGCGCTGAGCACCGCGGTGGCACCGGCGGTCACACCGGCTCCGAGGAGGCGTCGCCGACTGAGTCCTGAGTTGGTCATGCGGGGTCCAACGACCGACCCCGCTGTCGGGCTACTCCCCGGTCACCTTGACCCGCATGGTCAGGCCTGTTCGCAGGCGATCCGGTCGCGGTCACGGTCCAGGTCGCTGTTGTGGCTCACGGCACGCTTGTAGATGCGGTTGCTGCGCTTGAAGTTGCGGACCGGTGTGCCGCTCGTCCTGTCGCGGGCGTGACGCTTGCCGACGCCGTGGGGGAAGCGCTTGTTGAACTTCGTGCAGTTGTCGTGGATGCCGGTCGTGTGTGCCTGGGCCGGCACAGCCGTGGCGCCGGCAGTGAGCACGAGGGCGCCGGCCGCGATCGCCGTGCCGATGCGGGTGGAGAGGTGCATACGTCATTCCTTCAGGTGTGGTGTTGGTTTTGCGCTGTTGTGGAGGATGCTGAGTCAGGAGTCGCAGCCGATGCCGTCGCCGTCGGCGTCGAACCCGTGCGGGTCGTCGCCCAGCACGCGGACGGGGCCGTCCACGTCGCCGCAGTCGATATCCGGCGGGTACGGCGGCACGCACGGGTCGTAGCCGGGGTCGCAGTTCCCGCCGCCTGCGCCGCCGCCGCGGTGCACCAGCGGCTGCGGAGCAGGCTGGGCCTCCGTGCGCAGCGGCGCTTCCACCCCGCCACACTCCGCCCAGACGCCGCGTCCGTGGGTCCGGGCGCCGGCCTCGGCCGCCTGGTAGCGGGTCTGGCGGGCGTAGGACGTGTCGTAGGTGTACTCCGCGGCGCGACCGCGACGGATCATCGCCAGGCCGAAGTCACCCACCCCCGGCGCCTCGACGTAGGCGAGCATGCGGCCGTACGAGTCGACACGGCCCTGGGACGGGTCGAACACCAGACGCACCTGCCTGCCGGACAGCAGCTCGGTTGCGGTGGCCGACGCCTGCGGCCCGCCGCACTCGACCGGCTCGCTCGGGTGCACGGTCTCCGGTGTGTCGATGCCGATCACCCGGACCGACACCTCGCTGCCGCGGTACGCGACCTTGACCGTGTCGCCGTCGACGACGTCGAGCACCGCGTACCGCCGTACCCGGTTGGTCTGCGGCTCGTGCGCCCGGCGCTCCCGGCGCTTGGTCTCGACCGGCGCGTCCTTCTGGGGCTGGGTCTCCCGCGCCGCCGGGCGGCTGCGTTCGCGGCGCTCGGGCTGGGGGTCGGACTCGCGCGCGGAGCGCCTGTCGTCGCGGTGCGCGGACTCGACCCCGGGTCGCTCCTCGACCTGTTCGGGAACCGCGCTGGTTCCTGTGCCCGCCTCGGTGTCCGAGGACACCGGCAGCGTGCCGCTGCAGGACGCGACGAGCACGAGTGCTCCCACGACCAGCACGGTCCTGCGCATGCATGTCCCCCGAGACTCACGATGACGCCGTGGCGACTCCCCCTGCTTGTAGCCACGGCTGGGTCAAGTGTGACCTCGTGCCGACCCGCTGTCAGGAAAACCGGAAGTCTCGCCGTGGGTGAAAGCGGGCCCATAATCGAGGGCGAGGGCAAAACCGGCAGAAGCAGGTCGCCATGCGGATCACCCTGGCCGCGGGCCAGTTCGAGAGCTACGGCACCTCGCACCAGGCTGCCATCGCGCTGCTGCTCATCGGGGCGACGGCACTGGTGTGGTTCGGGCGGTCGCACCGGGACTCGGATGCAGCATCCCGGCTCGGGAAGGCATTGGCCGTCGTCATCCTGCTGTTCACCGTGCCGCTGCAAATCCTGTACTTCACGCCGGAGTACTGGTCCCTGGAGCGCACCCTGCCGCTGGCGCTGTGCGACCTGGCATGGATGGCCGCGGCATACGCCCTGTGGTCGCATCGAGGCTGGGCAGTCGCGCTCACCTACTACTGGGGCCTGACGCTCACCACGCAGGCGGTCATCACACCCGACCTCGCGGTCGACTTCCCGGACCCGGTGTTCTTCCTGTTCTGGGGACTGCACCTGTTGGTGGTCTGGGCCGCGGTCTACCTGACATGGGGACTCGGTCTCTCGCCGGACTGGCGCAGCTACCGGACGGCGGTCACGATCACCGCGGCCTGGGCGGTCAGCGTCTTCGGCTTCAACCTCGTCGCTGGTACGAACTACGGCTACCTCAACGCGAAACCGTCCGCAGCCTCGATCCTCGACCTGCTCGGGCCATGGCCCTGGTACGTGCTGGCCGAGATCGTGATCGTCGCCGTCGTCTGGGCCCTGGTGACTTGGCCGTGGGTGGTGGCGAGGCGCCGTAGGTCGGACCCCTCGCAGCGATCTCGACGACACCGTTTCATACCCCACCGTGGGGCGGCCCGGTAGCAACATGCGGCGGCACGTCAGCGGGCTCGGGCGCCACCTCTCCCGACTTGGGCAATAGACGTCGGTGACACTGGACGTGTGACCCGCTGGGTGCTCCACGTCGACCTCGACGAATTCATCGCCGCGGTCGAGATCCTGCGCCGGCCCGAGCTGCGCGGACGCCCGGTCGTCGTCGGGGGTGATGGCGACCCGACGAAGCGCGGAGTCGTCGCCACCGCGTCGTACGAGGCGCGGGAGTTCGGCGTGCACTCCGGGCTGCCGTTGCGGACCGCCGTACGCCGTTGTCCCGACGCGGTGTTCCTGCCGGTCGACCATGCGAGCTACGAGGCCGCCTCCGCGCAGGTGATGGCAACGCTGCGGGGCTTCGACGCCGTCGTCGAGGTCATGGGCTGGGACGAGGCGTTCCTTGCGGTCGAGTCCGAGGACCCGCACGAGACGGCTCACGAGATCCAGCGGCGCGTGCGCGAAGCCACGCGCCTCGCGTGCACCGTCGGGATCGGGCAGAACAAGCTGCAGGCCAAGCTCGCGACCGGGTTCGGCAAGCCCGCCGGCGTGTTCCTGCTCACCGGCCAGACCTGGTTCGACGTGCTCGGCAACCGTCCCACCGATGCGCTGTGGGGGATCGGAGCCAAGACCGCCAAGCGGCTGGCCGGGCTCGGCATCACCACGGTCCGCGAGCTCGCCGGCACCGACCCGCAGTGGTTGGCAGGACATCTGGGCCCGACGACGGGACCGTGGCTGGTCAGGCTGGGTGGTGGCCGGGACCACTCGCCGGTCGTGGGTACGCCGTACATCGCTCGCGGTCGCAGCCGTGAACACACGTTCCAGCACAACCTCGAGGACTGGGACGAGGTGCGACGGGAGGTCGCGCGGCTCGCACGCCAGGTGGCTGCCGACGTGGCGGCAGAGGGCCGTCCGGCGATCCGGGTCACCGTCAAGGTGCGCTTCGCGCCCTTCTTCACCCGCACGCACGCTCGCAAGCTGCCCGCACCGGCCAAGGATGCCGCGGGCATCGAAGCCGGCGCTCTCGCGGCGCTGGAGGTGTTCATCGAGCGCCGTCCCGTGCGCCTGGTGGGTGTTCGCGCCGAGATGATGATGCCCGAGGAGACGTCCGACGGAGGAGAACCACGCACCACCACGGGAGGGCACGATGAGCGCGCACACGCATGACCCTGCGACAGATACGGCTGCCGCCGGACCGGACCCCGAACCGCTGCGGATCGAGCGCTCACCCAAGCGAGTCCGTGCGCTGGTGGACGGGCAGCCGGTCTTCGACACGCGGTCGGCCATGCTCGTGTGGGAGAAGCCGTACTACCCGACCTACTACGTGCCGCGCGCGGACGTGCTGGGCGAGCTCGTCGAGCGATCCGACGACCACGGCCGCGTCGCGCATCCTCATCTGGGCGCGCCTGAGGTGCTGGACGTGGTGATCGGTGGCCACACGCGGCGACGTGCCGCGTTGACGTTTCCGGCCTCCACCGACGTGCGCGTTGCCGACCTGGTCCGGCCGAAGTGGGCCGCCATGGACGAGTGGCTGGAGGAGGACGAACCGGTGTACGTGCATCCGCGCGACCCGTACAAGCGCATCGACGTCCTGGCCAGCTCCCGGCACGTGCGCATCGTCGTCGACGGGACGGTGGTGGCCGAGTCGCGTCAACCACGGATTCTCTTCGAGACCGGTCTCCCGCCGCGCTACTACCTGCCGGTGTCCGACGTGCGCATGGAGTTGTTGCGTGCAAGCGACTCGGTGAGCCACTGCCCGTACAAGGGAACCGCGAGCTGGTGGATGCTGGAGGTCGACGGTGGCCGCCACGCGGACCTGGCCTGGATGTACCGGTCGCCCACAGCCGAGAGCCAGAAGATCGCCGGCCTTCTCGCGTTCTACGACGAACGCGTCGACCTGCACCTCGACGGTGAGCTGCAGGAACGTCCCGAGACACCATTCGCCTGAGTGCCCGGGCGCGTGGTGTCCATCGTCGTCTCGGTGGATCACGAACAATCCGGCCGACAGCGGCACGACACGCATGGTGGGGTGGCCGGGAGAGGACGGCAGGGCGCAACAATGGCCCACGACGGGTAAACGTCGGCTGCCCAGTGTGCCGCGGCAGCGAGCCATCCGTGACAGAGGGAGTTGAGTCTTGGACGCCGTCCTGCATGGCATGGCGATCTACGTCGTGCTGCTGCTGCTGTTCCGGCTGGCCGGCAAGAAGTCACTGGCGGACGCGTCGATCTCGGACCTCCTGCTGCTGCTCATCGTCGGGGAGTCGCTGCAGCAGGCGTTGATCGGGCGGGAGAACTACTCCGTCGCGGTCGCCGCGATCGCCATCGTCGTACTGCTGGGCCTGATCCGGCTCTCCGACTTCGTGGCGTCACGCACCCGGCAGGACGACTCGCGCGAGGGAACGCCGATCGTGCTGGTGCAGGCGGGGGAGCCGTTGGCGGACCAGATGACCCAGGCGCGGATCACCGAGCAGGAGATCCTGACACAGGCCCGCCGGTCGCTCGGGTTGGAGCGGATGGACCAGATCGAGTACGCCGTGCTCGACATGACCGGCAAGATCTCCATCCTGCCCCGCGTCTAGTCCGGCGGACTTTACCTAACCCCCCTCAGGGGCCCTCCGCGACGGCCGATGGGAAAGCGACGCCCCGTCGCACCCGGAGGTCAATCCCTTGCGTACCCCTGCACGCCCTCGCCTGAGACGTCTCGCCAGCAAAGCCATCGCCGGCACCGCCGCAGTCGCCTGTCTGTTCAGCGGAGCGGCAGCGTATGCCGATCCCAAGGGCATCGACGTGTCCAGGTGGCAGCACGGCACCTCCATCGACTGGGCCAAGGTCAAGGCCGACGGCGTCACCTTCACGTTCATCAAGGCCACCGAAGGCTCCGGCTACACCAACGACTACCTCCGCAGCGACTGGGCGGCGGCGGAGCGGCGCGGCATCTACCGCGGTGCGTACCACTTCGCCCGCCCCAGCCACGGCTCCGCGGCCCGGCAGGCACGCTACTTCGTCCGCCAGGCCGGCAAGCACGCTGACAGAGGTGACCTGCCGCCAGTGCTGGACCTCGAGAGCGACGGTGGCCTGAGCGTGTCGGCCCTGCGGACGTGGACGAAGACCTGGCTGCGGACCACCGAGGAGCTGACCGGTCGTAAGCCGATCATCTACGCCAGCCCGTCCTTCTGGACGTATGAGATGGGCAACAGCGGCGCGTTCCGCTCCTATCCCCTGTGGGTGGCGCACTACACCACCGGCGGCCCCACCGTTCCCGGCGGCTGGGCGAGATGGACGTTCTGGCAGAAGAGCCAGACCGGTCGGGTCAACGGCATCAGCGGCGCCGTCGACATCAACAAGTTCAACGGCACCCGCGCGCGGCTCGCGCGGCTCGCCCAGGCCGGGGCGTCCGGCGAAACCGGCGGCGACACGGGCGGCGACGCGGGCACCGGTACGACGCCGGGCACCGGCACGAACCCCGGCGACCCGGACACCGGCACCACGCCGGGGACCGAGACGCCGACGGCACCCGAACCGGCGAAGACCGCGACCGCAGTGTCGCTCACCCTCAGCAAGGACTCGGTGTACCCCGGGCAGAGCGTGGAGTTCGCCGGCCGGCTGCGGACCACGTCCGGGCAGGCGCTGGCCGGCAGGCGCGTCGCCCTGTACCGCCGCGCCGACGGCTCCACGACCTGGACCCGCATCGCCGCTCCCACGACGAGCACGGCCGGGCGTTACACGGTCACCTTCGCGGCCAGCGCCTCGGCCTCGTTCCGCGTGGAGTACCGCGGAGCCGCCGGGTACGCCGAGGCCGCTTCTCGCCGCGCGGCGCTGACCGTGCGGCCGCGGACCCGCACCACCTCGACGCTGTCCGTGGACGGTTCCGCACAGCGCGGGCGGAGCGTGAAGGTCTACGGGCACCTGCGCACCGCCGCCGGCCGGCCGGTCGTCGGGAGGACCATGCACATCCTCGAGCGGCCAGCGGGCTCCACCCGGTGGCGGCTGGTGACGCGGAGTGCGACGCTCTCGCCGACTGGTTGGTACCAGGCCTACGTCACGCCGTCGCGCACGTCCACTTACAAGGCCGTGTATCGCGGAGGGGTCGCCTTCACCCGTGCCGTCTCCAACCTCACCACGGTCCGTACCCGCTGACACCCGGCTCGCCACGGGCGACAAAGGGGCCCCCAGCCTGGCTGGGAGCCCCTTCTCAGGCGCGATCTGGTCGTCCCGACGCTTCGGTCAGCGGCGGGCCGCGATGCCCCTGAGCCGCACGGTGCGTGCAGGAGCCATCGTGTTGTCGGTGATCCTCAGGGCCGCCGCCTTGTCGTGCCGTGTCCTCTTGAAGGTCACCCGGATGGCGCAGGTGCGCCCGGCCGCCACCTGCCGGCAGTTGTTGTCCACGCGGAACGCGACGCGCTGGCCGGTCTTGCGGACCTGTACCCGGGCCGCCGCCGTGCCAACGTTGCGGTAGCGGACGACCTTGGTCATCGGACGGGCGCCCGAGCGGCTCCCGAGCCTCATGCCGGTGTGGCTGAGCAGGCCCATCGGCGTGCTCGCGCGCAGCTGGCCGCTGAGCGTGAACAGGTTGGTGCGGGCGTTGACGCCCGGGCCGGTGAAGGTGACCCGGTTGAAGCCGCTGGGCGAACCGATCACCCGCTGCGTGGCCTCCAGGCCGCTGATGAAGCCGTTGGGCGCGAAGCGACCGACCAGGAAGGACTTGACCGGACCGGTCCGGAGCGGGCCGCCCGCCTCGCCGCCGCGCTCGACCAGGCAGTCGAGTCGTCCGCGCACATCTGACAGGCAGCGGTGGGTGCCCCACGGCCCGCGGATGGTGTAGCGGCGGCTGGGCACCAGGCCCCGGGCGTCGAACGACGCGACGTTGGCGACGGCGACGCGGGTCGTCGGGTTGCCGGCGGCGTCCTCGAGGAAGCCGCCCTCGATGCTCCAGCTGGCCCGCAACGGACCGGCGACGGCCTCGGCCTCGAAGTACGCGCCGACCTCGCCCGCCACAGCCGGCTCACAGGCGAAGGCGTCGGTGCAGAGCTGCAGCGCGAGGCCGTTGCCGTCGCGAACGTAGTTCGGGATGCCGTCGGTGCGGCCACCTCCGACCGTCACCGCCGCATCGGCGGCCGTGACGGCGAACAGGGTCGTCGCCGCCATGGCAGTGGCCGACAGGATGGCGAAGGATCGACGCACGGTGGTGGCTGAGGTGATGGCGGTGTCACCGCCCGTGGAAGGCCTGGTGCTACCGGCACTGAACAAGTGACGCATTTGTGGTTCCCCCTCAGGAGCAGTTCGGGTGGTCGCCGCCGAGGTCCGGGGCGGCTGTTACACCAGGGACCGTCGCGTGCGTGCGTCAAGCACGTGCAAACACGGAGACCACCTACGGCGGAGCGGTTCGTTCGCATTTGTCTGATTCCGGCGCCGGTACTGTCGGGATTGCGCGGTTCGTGCCCACCCCTGCCCTGTGTTGACGCACCGTGATCAGGCGTCTACACAGGCGGTCCCGGGACGAAAGTCCCAGTGCTGACCGAGACCGTCTCACGCCGCCGAGGAGCCGTCTCGGTATGCCTCGACCGCCTGGCGGGTCTCCTCGGTGAGCAGGTCGAAGTTGATCTGTGCCCCAGCGGCTGCGCCTGCCGCTGCGGCGGCTCCGACCTGCGCGGTCAGGTCGGTGACGTTGCCCGCGACCCACACCCCGGGTACGTCGGTCCGCCCGGTCGCGTCGCAGGGGATGTACTCCCCGACCCCTGCCGGGTGGTCGACCGGCCGCAGGCCGAGCGTTTCCAGGAAGCCGGCGCGTGCGCTCATCCGCGGCCCGACCGCCAGAGCTTCGCGGCTCACCACCGTGCCGTCGCGCAGCCGTACTCCCACCAGGCGGTCGTCGACGGTCTCCAGGGACGCCACCTCACCGTCCACCACGCGGATGCCGCGGGCGACCAGCTGCTCACTCTGTTCCTCATCGGGCGGCGGCATGGTGTGGGCGAAGTACGTCACGTCGTCACTCCACTGGCGGAACAGCAGCGCCTGGTGCACCGAGAGCGGTCCACTGGCCAGCACACCGATCGCCCGGTTCCGCATCTCCCAACCGTGGCAGTAGGGGCAGTGCACGACGTCACGACCCCAGCGGTCGCGCAGTCCCGGCACGTCGGGCAGCTCGTCGACCAGCCCCGTGGTCACCAGCAGTCGACGCGCCCGTACCTTCCTGCCGTAGGCGAGCGTGACCGCGAAGCCGCCGGCGTCGTGAGCAGCGGTTTGCACGTTCCCGGTCACGACGTGGCCGCCGTAGCGGCGTACCTCCTCCCGGCCGCGACTCAGCAGCTCGGCCGGCGGAATCCCGTCGTGTCCGAGCAGCCCGTGCACGCTCTCGGCAGGGGCGTTGCGCGGGACGCCCGCGTCGATCACCACCACCGACCGCCGCGCCCGCGCCAGCATCAGCGCCCCGTTGAGTCCTGCGGCGCCACCACCGACCACCACCACGTCGTAGTCGTCCCTCAGCTGATCTGTCACGTGGTCACCTCCGCGTCGATGATGCGGCCGCCGCAGCGAATCTGGCAAACATCTTTGCCGATGTGGCAAACTCCTCACATGGACGACGACCTCGACCAGGCGCTCGCCACGGTGGGACCGCGGCTGCGCGCGCTGCGTCAGCAGCGCGAAACCACGCTGGCCGACCTCTCGGCGGCGACCGGTATCTCGGTGAGCACGCTGTCGCGGCTGGAGTCCGGTGCCCGCCGGCCCACCCTCGAGCTGCTGCTGCCCCTGGCCAGTGCCCACGGCGTCACGCTCGACGAGCTCGTCGACGCCCCACCCACCGGCGACCCGCGGATCCACCTGCGCCCGGTCACCCGACACGGCATGACCATGCTGCCCCTGACTCGCCGAGCCGGCGGCATCCAGGCGTACAAGCTCGTGATCCCGGGCAACAGCCGGCGAAGGGAACCCGACCCCCAGACCCACGAGGGCTACGAATGGCTTTACGTGCTCAATGGACGGCTGCGGGTCGTCCTCGGGGAACACGACCTGGTGCTCTCCCCCGGCGAAGCAGCCGAGTTCGACACCCGCGTACCGCACTGGTTAGGCGCCGCCGGCGCCGAACCCGTCGAGTTTCTCAGCCTCTTCGGCAAGCAGGGCGAGCGCGCACATCTCCGC
>DATABY010000120.1:0-28552 GCA_036259355.1 Nocardioidaceae bacterium | reverse complement strand
GCCGGCCTCGCCGACGCACTGGCCTCGGCGCGGCGAGAGGCCGCGTCCGCGTTCGGCGACGACACCGTGCTGGTCGAGCGGTACGTCGAGCACGGCCGGCACGTCGAGGTGCAGGTCATCGGCGACGAGCACGGCCGCGTGCTGCACCTGTTCGAGCGTGACTGCTCCACCCAGCGCCGCCACCAGAAGGTGCTCGAGGAGGCGCCCGCGCCCACGATCAGCGACGAGCTGCGCCGGCGGCTCACCGACGCCGCGGTGCGGCTGGCCGAGCAGGTCGGCTACGTCAACGCGGGCACGGTCGAGTTCCTTGTCGACGACACCGGCGGCGACGAGAGCTTCTACCTCCTCGAGATGAACACCCGGCTGCAGGTCGAGCACCCGGTCACCGAGATGGTGACCGGCCTCGACCTCGTGGCGCTGCAGCTGCGGGTCGCGCAGGGGCTGCCGCTGCCGATGACCCAGGACGAGGTGACGCTGACCGGGCACGCGATCGAGGCCCGGGTGTACGCCGAGGACCCGTACGCCGGATTCCTGCCGCAGGCCGGCCTCGCCTCGACGGTCGCCTGGCCGCAGCACGCCCGCGTCGACGCGGCGCTGGAATCCGGCCAGCACGTGGGGACGTCGTACGACCCGATGCTGGGCAAGGTCATCGTGCACGGCGCCACCCGCGAGGCGGCGCGCAGCCAGCTGGTGCAGGCCCTCGACGACACCGCCGTGCTCGGGCTGACCACCAACGTCGGCTTCCTGCGCCAGCTGGTGTGCTCGCCGGACTTCCGCGACTGCCGGATCGACACCGGGTGGCTCGACCAGCACCTCGACGAGTTCATCCGCGAGGAGCCGCCGGAGGCGCTGTGCATCGCGGCCTGGCAGCTGGCGCGGGTGTCCGCGGCCGCCGACCCCACGCATCCGTTCGGCGCCGGTGACGGTTGGCGCAGTGGCGGCCCCGCGGCGCCGGTGCCGGTCGAGCTGGCCACCGAGCGGAGCACCGAGGTGGTCACCGTCGACCGCGCCGCCGGTCTCGTCCACACCGACGAGCACCGGTGGCAGGTGCGGCCGGTCGCGGGCCCGGCCGGGCTGCTGCGGCTGGAGATCGACGGCGTGATCCATGAGGCGCACGTGGAGATCGACGCGCACCACGTGACGGTGGGGTACCGGGGGCAGCCGCACGTGTTCACCCGCCCGGACGCGTTCGGGCCGGCCGGAGAGCATGCGCTGTCGGACGGCTCCGTGGCGGCACCGATGCCGGGCACCCTGCTCGCGGTCAGCACCGAGGTCGGTGCCACCGTCGCGGCCGGTGACGCACTCGGGGTGATGGAGGCGATGAAGATGGAGCTGGCGCTGAAGGCGCCCTACGACGGGGTGGTCACGCAGGTGAACGCCGTCCCCGGTGAACAGGTGGCGCTGGGCCACACGCTGTTCGTCGTCGACCGGACCGAGGAGGGCTGAGAGCGTTGCGCGCACCACAGGTCATCGGCGACGACCGGCTTCCCGGGCGGGTCACCGTCTACGAGGTGGGGCCGCGCGACGGCCTGCAGAACGAGTCGACCACCGTGCCGGTGGAGGTGAAGGCAGAGTTCGTCACCCGGCTGGTCGAGGCCGGCCTCAACGTTGTGGAGACGACCAGCTTCGTGCACCCCAGGTGGGTTCCGCAGCTCGCCGACGCCGAACAGCTGCTGGACCGGCTCGACCTCGACGGCGGGGTGCGGATGCCGGTGCTCGTGCCCAACGAGCGAGGCCTGGACCGTGCGCTGGAGAAGGGCGTCCGGGAGATCGCGATCTTCGGCAGCGCCACCGAGACGTTCGCGCAGCGCAACCTCAACCGCAGCCTCGACGAGCAGTTCGCGATGTTCGAGCCCACCGTCACCCGGGCCCGAGAGTCCGGCATGGACGTCCGCGCGTACGTGTCGATGTGCTTCGGCGACCCGTGGGAGGGCGAGGTGCCCGTCACCCAGGTGGTGGAGGTCGGACGGCGCCTGTTCGACCTGGGCGCCTCGCAGCTGTCCCTCGGCGACACCATCGGTGTCGGTACGCCGGGACACGTGCGCGCGCTGCTGGCCGCGTTCGGGCAGAGCGGGCTGGGCGTCGACCGGCTCGCCATGCACTTCCACGACACCTACGGGCAGGCGCTGTCGAACGCGCTGGCGTCGCTGCACTGCGGGGTCACGACGTTCGACGCCTCGGCCGGCGGTCTCGGCGGCTGCCCGTACGCCGAGAGCGCCACCGGAAACCTGGCGACCGAGGACCTGGTGTGGATGCTGCATGGGCTGGGCGTCGAGACCGGTGTCGACCTGGACGCCCTGGTGCGGACGAGTGTCTGGATGGCCCGCCAGCTCGGCCGGCCCAGCCCGTCGCGGGTGGTGCAGGCGCTAGCATGAGCCGCCGGCGCGAGCCGCTCAGCGCCGCACCCATCCAGCTCAGCGAGGACCCGGACAACCCATGACCGCCAGGGTGTACATCCACGTCGGGCCGTACAAGACCGGCACGACCTTCCTCCAGCAGGTGCTCGACGCCAACCGTGCGACGCTGGCGGAGCGTGGGCTGTGTGTGCCCGCCGGCAGCATCCTCGGCCAGTCCAAGGCCGCGCACGACGCCCTCGGGCTGCCGATGCAGGGTGACCGGGCGAAGGTGCGGGGCTGCTGGCGGGCGCTGACCGAGGAGGTGCACGCGTGGCCGGGTCCGGTCGCCGTGATCTCCGACGAGGTCCTGTGCCGCGCGGGTCCCCGCCAGGTCGACCGGATGGTCGACTCGCTCGCCCCGGCCGACGTGCACGTCGTGTTCACGGCACGTGACCTGGCACGGGTGATTCCGGCCATGTGGCAGACGCACATGCGCAACAAGGCGTCCGAGCCCTGGGAGTCGTACCTGGCACGGGTGCGCGAGCCCAGCGCCCTGGCGCCGTACGGCAAGCAGTTCTGGCGTGAGCAGGATCCCCGGCTGGTGCTCGGCCCGTGGGAGTCACGCGTGCCGCTCGAGCGCATCCACGTGGTCACCGTGCCGCCGTCGGGTGCGGAGCCGGGGCTGTTGTGGGAAAGGTTCTGCTCGGTCGTGGGTGCCGACCCGTCGGCGTGCTCGCTGCAGGTCCGGCGGGCCAACGAGTCGCTGGGTACGGCGGAGGCCGAGCTGTTGCGGCGGATCAACGCGAGGGTGGCCGCCGAGGTCCGTCCGGTCACCTACGTCCGCTGGGTCAAGAACTTCGTGGCGCGCGACGTACTCGAGCCCCGGCCGGACCAGCGCAAGTTCGCACTGCCGGTGGAGGAGCACACCTGGTTGCGGCCCCGTGCCGAGGAGATCTGCCGCTTCCTCGACGGGCGGGGCTACGACGTGGTCGGCGACCTCGCAGACCTGCTGCCACGGTCCGTGCCCGCAGCGGTGACCCCGGACACGGTCGAGGCCGACGAGATGCTGGACGCGTCGGTCGACGTGATCGCGGGGCTACTGGGCAAGATCGACGGCAGCGCCCGGCGAAGCGGGCCCCCGCCGCACGACGGCGTCGTGGGCGATGCCCGCCGGGCCGTGCTCACCCGCTGGCGCCGGGCGCGGCAGTTCCTCGGTCCCCGGCTGCGGCGCGGTGGCGGGTCGCGGCTGGCGCCCGGTGTCGCCGTCGCGCTGCGCCGCCGCCGGCGTGCCGATCAGCGCGAGCGGCCGCGGGGGAGCAGCGCCCGGTCGGCGTAGCGGCCGACGCGCCAGGTGGAGAACCCGTCGCTGGCCGCGCCGATTCCGCCGCCGACGACCGGAACCCGCCGCCCCACGGCGGTCGCCATCCGCTTGCCGCTGACCTTCGCGACCAGCTCCTGGGTGACCTCGACCGCGATCCGTTGGTTGAGCTCGGGGTCGTGTGCCGGCGCGGTGGCGATGCCCATCGGCGACGACGGCAGCCGCTTGCTCTTCACCAGCTGGTTGACCGTCTCCTCACCGAGCATGCAGGCCAGGACGGCGTTGCGTACACGCGGGTCCTCGAGGTCGTAGCCGCGCAGGTGCGCGATCGTGGCCACCGCGTGGCACTGCAGCACCGCCAGGCCGGTCACGTTGGCCGGGATCGTCACCGCGAGGGTCACCACGCCGCCGAGGTTGGTGAGGAAGCCCTGGACGCCGGCCATGCGCACGTGTGACTCGATCACGTCGTGGATCGCCTTCTGGACGTCGCCGCCGTTCTCGCGGAGCCGTTTGTCGCCCGCGGCCGCGGCGCCGGGGTACTTGCCGAACCCGTCGATGGCCAGCTCGAGTACCTGCCGGACGAAACCGAATGCCTGCTTCGGTGCGACCTTGAGACCCAACGGCGCGAGCGCCTTGCCGATCCGACTTCCGACGCCCATCGTGCTCCGTTCGTGGTCGAGATGGTGCATGCTGTGGAAGTCTACGGACCCGCTGGTGGGGCGACTCCCGGCGACGCTGGCGGAGGCTGGTGGCACGATATGCGCGTGCCGACCGAGCCCCCGCAGACACAGTGGGAGATGCCCTCGCCCGACCTGGCCGGTGAAGACGACCTGGTCGGCAGCGGCGCCGATCTCGAGCCGGGCACGCTGCTGGCCGCCTACCGCACCGGGCTGTTCCCGATGCCGATCCCCGACAGCCGGGCGATGCTGTGGTGGTCGCCGGCCCGGCGGGGCGTGCTTCCGCTGAACGGGCTGCGGATGAGCCGGTCGCTGCGCCAGTCGTGCGCGAAGTACGCCATCCGCGTCGACACCGCGTTCGACGAGGTCATCCGCGCGTGCGCGGACCCCACGCGCGACGGCGGCTGGATCACCGACGACATCATCGCCGCCTACACGCGGCTGCACCACGACGGCTGGGTGCACTCGGTGGAGGCGTGGGACGGTGACGGCCGGCTCGCCGGCGGGCTGTACGGCGTGACCATCGGCGGCTTCTTCGCGGGCGAGTCGATGTTTCATCACCAGCGTGACGCCTCCAAGGTCGCGCTCGTCGCGCTGGTGCGGGCGCTGTCCGACCAGTACGCCGACGAGCGGCTGGTCGACGTCCAGTGGCAGACCCCGCACCTGGCCCGGCTCGGTGTGACCGAGGTGCCGCGCGGTGAGTACCTCACGATGCTGCAGCGGGCGCTGAAGCTGCCCCTGCCGGAGGCCTTCAGCTGACCTTTCCCGATCCGGCGCCCCGTGACCGAAGAGCGGCTCCGACCACGCCCGTGCTCAGCCGCGACGTTGGCGGGACCGCCATACTGGTGGGGTGCCCGAGCTTCCCGAGGTGCAGGCGCTGGCCGACGACCTGAACGCCCGGCTGGCCGACCGCGCCATCGCCCGCGTCGAGGTCGCCGCGTTCAGCGCCCTGAAGACGTTCGACCCGCCGGTCACCGCACTGCACGGCCTGCTCGTCGACCGGGTGAGCCGGCACGGGAAGTTCCTCGACGTCGAGGGCTCGGGACTGCATCTGGTCATGCACCTGGCCCGCGGTGGCTGGGTGCGCTGGCGCGACCAGGTTCCGCGGACGCCGCTGCGCCCGGGCAAGGGTCCGCAGGCCGCACGCGTCGTGCTCGACGACGACTCCGGCTTCGACGTGACCGAGGCGGGCACCCAGAAGCGACTCGCGTTGTACGTCGTTCGTGCCATCGCGGAGGTCCCCGGCATCGCCCGCCTCGGCCCCGACCCGCTCGACGCGGAGTTCACGCTGGAGCGGCTGCGCGCGATCCTGGCCGAGGCGGGCCGCGGCCAGATCAAGGGCACGCTGCGGGACCAGTCGGTGATCGCCGGCATCGGCAACGCCTACTCCGACGAGGTGCTGCACGCGGCGAAGCTCTCGCCGTACAAGCCGAGCAACAGCCTGACCGACGACGAGGTCGAGGTGCTGCACACCGCCGTCCGCGACGTCCTCGGTGACGCGATCGCCCGCTCGCACGGGCTCGCTGCCGCGGAGCTGAAGGCGGAGAAGAAGACCGGGCTGCGGGTGCACGGCCGCGCCGGCGAGTCCTGCCCGGTGTGTGGCGACACGATCCGGGAGGTCTCCTTCGCCGACCGGGCGCTGCAGTACTGCCCCACCTGCCAGACCGGCGGCAAGCCGCTGGCCGACCGCCGGATGTCCCGCCTCCTCAAGTGACCCCTCCGCCCGCGCGGCCCGAGGGGAATTGGTCGATTTCCGGGGCCGGTCGGGGCGGGAGGGCGACACGCGGATAGCGGCCGATAGCGAAATCTACGGATTCGGCTAGACCGGCCCATACAGTCGCATCGTGGACCCGGTGCGCAACCCGTACGCCCCCGGCGCCGGCCAGCGCCCGCCCGAGCTGGCCGGCCGCGACCGCGAGACCCGGCAGTTCGACGTCACGCTGGAGCGGATCGCCGCCGGCCGCCCGGAGCGGTCGATGGTGCTGTCGGGCCTGCGGGGCGTGGGCAAGACCGTGCTGCTGAACGCACTGCGCAGCCGCGCGGTCCAGCGGGCCTGGGGTACGGCGAAGATCGAGGCGCGCCCCGACCAGAGCCTGCGGCTGCCGATCGCCCAGGCCACCCACGCCGCGGTGCGCGAGGTAGCGCACCGGCACCGCGACCCCGACCGCGTCGACGCGGTCGCGGGCGTGCTCAAGTCGTTCGCGCTCCGGTCCCGGCTCGAGGACCGCCGCGGGGTCCGGTGGCAGCCGCCGACCGACGTGCCCGCGACCAAGGGCCGCGCCGACTCCGGCGACTTCGAGCTCGACCTGATCGAGCTGTTCACCGACGTCGCGGATCTGGCGCTCGACCTCGGCGTCGGGGCGGCGCTGTTCGTCGACGAGATGCAGGACGTCGCCCCGTCCGAGCTGGCGGCGCTGTGCGCGGCCTGCCACGAGATCAGCCAGCAGGGTGCGCCCCTGATCGTGGTCGGCGCCGGTCTGCCGCACCTTCCGGTGGCCCTGTCGGCGAGCCGCTCGTACGCCGAGCGGCTGTTCCGCTACGTCGTGGTGGACCGGCTGCCACGGGAGGCGGCCGACCGCGCGCTGCGCATTCCGGCCGCCGGCGAGGACGCCGACTTCGAGGACGACGCGCTCGACGAGCTCTACACCCTCACCGACGGCTACCCGTACTTCGTGCAGGCCTACGGCAAGGTCGCCTGGGACGCCGCCCCCGACTCACCGATCCGGGCCGTCGACGTGAAGGAGGCCGCACCCGAGGCCGAGGCCGAGCTCGCCGTCGGGTTCTTCGGCGCGCGGTTCGAGCGTGCCACCCCGGCCGAGCGTGACTACATGCGCGCGATGGCCGACTGCGGCATCGACACCGACGACGGGCCGGTGACCACAGCGGCCGTCGCTGGCCATCTCGCCCGCAGGCCGCAGAGCCTCTCACCGGCACGCGACGGGCTGATCAAGAAGGGTCTGGTGTACGCCGCCGAGCGCGGCTCGGTGGCGTTCACGGTGCCGCACTTCGGCAGGTTCCTGCGTGGCCACCACCGTTGACGACACGCCGCACGGGGTAGGTTGCGACGCGGAATGGAGGGCCGAACGCGCCGAGGAGGCACAGCCGTGTGGAGGATCGTCTCCGCAACCGGCCTCGCTGTCGCCGCGGTCACCAGCCTCGGCTACGCCGGCTGGGTCGTGACCTCGCGGCGTGTCGTCTTCGCCGACATCGCCGACATCGGACGGCGCGGCCGACAGCGGTCCGGTGACGCTGGCCGCCGCCCGCAGCAGCGACGCGGCCGAGTCGGCCTGGGGCTGGGCGACCGCTGCCGGCGAGCCCGCCGAGGCCGGCCGGGCGGCCCTCGGTTCGGCCGTGATCGGCGCCGGCCTGCTGATGGTCTCGCTCGGCCTGTTCACCGGCGTGGCGTCGGTGCTGCGCGCGCCGCGCGCCGCGTACCTTGGCTACGCCGGGTGGAGCACGGGTTGACGCGACGAGCGGGACGGGGTCGAGGAGAGCGCCCATGACGGGGCCGACGGCACCCAAGGACGGTCGAGACCAGGCGCGACCGCGCGTGGTGGCGCACCGCGGCGCGAGCGACGAGGTGGCCGAGCACACCATGGGCGCCTACCGACAGGCGCTGGTCGACGGGGCGGACGCGCTGGAGTGCGACGTACGGCTGACCCGCGACGGGCACCTGGTCTGCGTCCACGACCGGCGCCTGGACCGGACCTCGTCCGGTCGCGGTGTGGTGTCCACCAAGCGGCTCGACCAGCTGCAGAGCCTGGACTGGGCCTCGTGGAAGAACCCGTGGGCAGACCTCGACGACGAGGCGGAGCTGCCGGACGAGAACGAAGGGCGCGTACTCACGCTGCGTGACCTGCTGGTTCTCGTGCGCGACCAACCCGGGCCCGTCGGGCTGCTCGTCGAGACCAAGCACCCCACCCGCTACTCCGGTCTCGTCGAGCAACGCCTGGTCGAGCTTCTCGAGGAGTTCGGGTGGGCTCATCCCGGCAGTGGCACCGCCGCCGACCGCGCCGCCGCGCCGGTGCGCGTCCTCAGCTACTCGCAGCTCTCGCTCCGCCGGATGCGGTCCTGGGCTCCGACGGTGCCCCTCGCCTGGGTGATCGACCAGGAGATCCCGGCGCGGGTACGGCGGGGTGAGCTGCCCCGCGGCGTCGGCGACGTGGCCGTTGCCTGTGAGCTGGTGCGCACCAACACCGACTGGGTGCAACGAATGCACGAGTGGGGGTACGGGGTCTACGTCTGGGTGGTCAACACCGCCGACGACCTCCGGATGTGCCACGAACTCGCGGTCGAGGCGGTCATCACCGACCGACCGCGGTTCGCCCGGGAGACTCTCGACGCGCGAGGTGCGCCGTGAGTGGCGCGGATCTCGGCGGCGGCGGGTTTCGCTCCACCGTCCGCCGGGCACTCTGAGTGACGGCAGCGCATGAACAGTAAATCAACGTGGGGTCGCGAATGGCAACCGTGAGCACCGCATCGCAGGAAGGAGGCGCCTCGATGAGGTTGGACTTCCACGGCGCGAGCGTGCGGGCGGCCCGGGAACGACTGCGCAGGTCCCTGGCGAACCAGTGCCCCGAGTCCCGGATCGACGACGCGCGGGTCGTCCTCAGCGAGCTCGTCGCGAACTCCCTGCGCCACGCCAAGCCACTCGACGACCACACGATCGCGGTGGGCTGGACCATGCGCCCCGACGTGCTCCGCCTGAGCGTCACCGACGGCGGTTCACCCACCAGCGTCCCCGCCCCGCGCCGCCCTGGCGAGCTCGCGACCGGTGGCCGCGGGCTCAAGATGGTCCAGACGCTCGCCGAGCGCTGGGGCGTGGAGAGCGCGGGCGTCGGCACCACGGTGTGGGCCGAGGTCGCCCTCCACTGACCCCACCGGTCACCGGCCACCGGGCCACACCGGCGCGCTGACCGTGGCTTCCCTCGCAGCCCTGCGCGCGCAGGCAAGGCCCGGATAGGGTCGGCCCCTGGGTACGCCGACGGCTTTCGCGAGGGGAGCACCATGGGCAAGCGTTCGCGCACCAAGCAGGCACGTAGGACGCAGACCGCAGCGCCCGGCGCCGCTGCCGGCACCGCTGAGGCCACCGTCGGCCCGCGGCAGCCGTGCCCGTGCGGCTCCGGCCGTCGTTACAAGGCCTGTCACGGCAGCGACGACGCCGCCACCCCGTTCGTCTCTCGTACCTTCGCCGGGCTGCCCGGGGAGTGCGACTGGGTCGCGCTGCGGGAGTTCGTGCCTGCTGCCAGCGCGCCCGTCCGGCTCGCCGACTCCACCCGCGACCTGACGGTGTGCAGTCTGCTGCCGATGACGTCGCCGGCGCTGGTGCGCGACGACGGCGCGGTCTGGGTCGGTCTGCAGGTCCAGCACGACTCCGGCGACGCCAGTCGCGACCTCGCCCGCGCGGTGGAGCTGGCCTCCGACGCCGAGCCGGGCAGCGCCGTCGCGATGCACGACCTCCCGGGTCCGGGGCCGCGGATGCAGGACCTCGTCGCCGACGACGCGACGTTCGACGTCACCGTCCACGACGGCTTCGACTTCTGGGTCGCCGACGTCGACGACCCCACCGGAGAGGTCGCCGCCTCGTTGGAGAACGCCAACGCGGCGATGACACCGACCGCACGGCTGACCACCGTGGAGGCGGCCTACTGGTGCGACGTCGGCACCAAGGAGCACCTGCGGTGGGTGATGCCGTACGAGGAGGACCGGCTGCTCGGTGCGCTCGCGCGCCTGCATGCCAGCGGTGCCGACGCGCTCGTGGAGGGCAGCCGGCTCGTCGGCTCCTTCCGGGCGCACGGGCTGTTGGTGCCGGTGTGGGACCTGCCGGTGGGCACCGGCGCCGAGGCCCTCGAGGACCCGGCCGAGTCGTTCGCCGAGCGTCTGGACGCGGCGCTGGCCGAGGACGCCCCGCTCACGTCCGGCGAACGTTCGGCGCTGGCCGGGCTGCGCAACCGTCAGCTGACGATCCGGTAGCGGGGGAAACCCCCGATGTGACGCGCGCCATAGTCGGGGACACCTGACTTGTCGCCCGCGTTAGCACATGGTTAAGGTTTCATCCAGAGCCCGGTCGTTACTGTGTCCCCCGTCGGTAACGACCGGGCTTCTCCATGTGCGGGCCCGGACGCGCATGTGTGGCGCTGTGCACACCCGGCCGTTGCACGGTTGTTACATATCCATCCGCAACGTAGGGTCGGGGACTCAACCGATCGCGTCCGCAGCGGCACGCCGAGTCCCACCCCGCCGCCGCGGACCCCAGTCGTACAGACCGATATCCGATCGGGGTGGGAGCGGGGGACCCAACTGGGGAACCGTGGCGGATGCTGGTGCTCGCTCGGCCGGCGCCCGTCGTGTCCCCGCGGGGTGAAGCCGCAGAAGCGGCCGGGCACTCTCCGCCCGAACCCGTCAGCTGACTTCGCAGGCGTCGGAGAGGGAAACACATATGGCTCACGAGCCTCGTCATCGTGCCGTCAAGCCGGTACGCCGCAGCACCCGTCGCATCATGACCACGACCGCCGCCCTGGCCGCCGCCGTCGCGGCCCCGATGGTGGCGGCCGGACCGGCTCAGGCCGCCAGCGACAGCACCTGGAACGAGCTCGCGCAGTGCGAGTCCAGCGGCGACTGGCACATCAACACCGGCAACGGCTACTACGGCGGACTGCAGTTCTCGGACTCGACCTGGGACTCCTTCGGCGGTGAGCGGTACGCCGCGACGGCCGACCAGGCCAGCCGCGAGCAGCAGATCCAGATCGCCGAGAAGGTGCTCGACACGCAGGGCTGGGGCGCCTGGCCGGCCTGCTCCTCCGAGCTGGGGCTGACCAGCGCCGACGCCGGAGGTACGCCGACGGCGCCGACGAGCGCCAGCCGTGGTGGCGACCGCAGCGCCACGGACGACAGCAGCGCCACGGACGACAGCACCGCCAGCGGCGACTACACCGTGCAGGCGGGGGACACGCTGTCCAAGATCGCCGCGGCGAACGGCACCAGCTGGCGTGCGCTGTGGGAGATCAACGCTGACGCGGTCAGCGACCCCGACGTGATCTTCGTGGGCCAGCAGCTCGACCTGCCCTGATCTCCACGGGGACCCAGTGAAGGCCCCGCCCCTCCGGTAAACCAGCGGAGGGGCGGGGCCTTTCGCGTGCCTACCGCGGCTCGAGCGCCTCCCGGGCGATCGGGCACGACATGCAGCGGGGACCGCCGCGACCCGACCCCAGCTCGGAGCCGGCGATCGCCACCACCTCGATGCCGTGCTCCTCCAGCCGCCGGTTGGTCTCCACGTTGCGCTCGTAGGCGACCGCCACGCGCGGCGCGATCGCCAGCGTGTTGTTGCCGTCGTCCCACTGCTCGCGCTCCGCGGTGACGGGGTCGAGGCCGGTGTCGATCTGCTGCAGCGTGTCGATCCCCATCGACTTGGCGGCCGCGACCAGGAAGGGCTCGGGCTGTGCCACCTGCAGGCGTACATCGCGGGCGTCCTCGGCGCGGTGGTCGCTGTCGGCAGAGGTGATGGCCAGCGCGGACAGCGTGTGCGCGATGTTGGGGTACATCACGATCGCGTCGGCGTCGACCATCGTGCACACGGTGTCGAGGTGCATCGTGGCCCGCTCCTGGGTGATCGGTACTGCCAGCACGGTGTGCGCCAGATCCTCCGCGAACACCCTGCGGGCCAGCCGCTCCGCCCCGGCGGGCGTCGTACGCTCGCCCACGCCGACGGCGAGGACGCCGGGCGCCATCAGCAGCACGTCACCGCCCTCGACATGCTCGAGCTGCCAGTCGTAGACGCGCCTGGTGCCGGCGAACCTCGGGTGCATCCGGTAGATCAGGTCGGTCAGCTGCGACTCCCGCTGGCGGGCCGGCATCGCCAGGCTCGTCACCGCGACGTGGTCGCCGACCCAGACGCTGGAGTCACGGGTGAACAGCAGGTTCGGCAGCGGGTCGACGAGGAAGTCGTCGTGCGCGAGCAGGCTGGTCACCAGGCCGTGCCCGCCGCGGACCTCGTCGTTGCGCAGCCCGGCGGTGAGCACCTCGGCGAGCTGGGCGGGGTCCAGGTCGGCCAACGCCGTGCGCAGGTAGCCGCGCAGCGTGTCGCCGAGGCGCAGGTCGCGGGCGATCTCCTTGATCGCGACGTGCCGTGCGTCCGCGTCGGCGAGCGTCTCGGTGAGCAGCTGCACCAGGTACAGGACCTCGACCCCGCGGTCGCGCAGCGCCTGCGCGAAGGCGTCGTGCTCGTCCTGGGCCCGGCCGACCCACGGGATGCCGTCGAAGAGGAGCGTGTCGTTGTTGCGCGGCGTGAGCCGCTTGAGCTCGGGTCCCGGGCGATGGAGGAGCACCGTGCGCAGCTGCCCGACCTCGCTGTCGACGCCATGCTGGTAAGCCATGGTCGCGAGCCTATCCCCGGCCCCACGCCGGGGGCGTCTTCTGCGATCTCGGTGCAAGGGGCGGGTCAGAGGCGGAGCAGCTCGACCAGCGTGAGTACGGCGAACAGCGCGCACACGCCCGCGCCGACGTAGTGCAGCACGGCCAGCCGCAGGTAGCGCAGCAGCAGCCGACCGACGAACACGGCCAGCGCGGAGATCAGCAGCAGCGCCGCCCAGGCGCCGATGAACACCGACACCGGCTCCGACGTGCGCGCCACCTGGCTCATCGTCAGCAGCTGGGACAGGTCACCCCACTCGGCGGCGAAGAGCACCAGGAACGACGTACCGATCGCCCGCCAGCCGGTGCGTGCCGGCGCGCCCCGACCGGCGAACTCCTCCTCCTGCTCCTTCTCCGCGGCCTCCGCGCCCGCGGCGGTGCGCAGCAGCACCACCGCGCCGATGCTGAAGATGGCGGCCGCGACCACCAGCAGCACCCACCGCGGCAGCAACGTCGCCAGCTGGCCGGCGGTCACCGCGACCAGGGTCTGCACGAAGAAGGCAGCGCCGACACCGATCCACACGAACAGCGGGCGGTACCGGGCCGCCAGGACCAGCGCCGCGACGAACGTCTTGTCCGGCAGCTCGACGGGCAGGATCAGGCCGAACGTGGACAGGATGACGTCGAGTTCCATTCACCTTCACCAAAGAGAGCGAGCCTGCGCGATCGCGCACGCGAGCACCGACTTCGCCGGCTGGCCGGTGGCCGCAGCGGTGGCGGCCACGTCGTCGTACTCCGGCTGCGCGTTGACCACCGCACCGTCGTGCACCCCGAGTTTGACACGGACGGTGTGGCCGTCGACGTCGACGACGGCGTCGCGCCGTTCCAGCGCATGCTTGCCGACCGGTGTCTCGCGCAGGCCGATCGTGGTGGTCTCGGCGAAGATCACCCGGCGCACCGCCGCGGCCCGGTCGGCCGGGACCAGGGCGGCCAGCGTGTGCGCCGGCCGCCCCTTCTTCATCAGGATCGGGGTCAGCCAGGCGTCGCTGGCGCCGGTGTCCAGCAGCGCGGCGAGGACGCCGGGCCACAGCCTGGGGTCGAGGTCGTCCACGTTGCACTCCAGGAGCAACGGCGTCCCCGTGCCGTGCGGATGCACTTCCGCCGCCTGCGCGGGGACCGTCGTCCCCAGCAGCAGCCGGAGCACGTTGGCGTGCCCGCCCAGGTCGCGGCCGCCGGCACCGACGCCCACCGTCGAGGTCGCCATCGCCGGTTGCGCGCCCCAGGCCGTCACCCACTCGGTGAGCAGCGCGGCACCGGTGGGCGTGCACAGCTCCACGTCGACCGGACCGCCGTGCGTGGGCACCCCGCGCAGCAGCTCCACCACCGCCGGCGCCGGCACACTCAGCGTCCCGTGCGCGGCCTGCACCGTCCCCGTACCGAGCGCCACCGGCGACGCGGTCAGCAGCGCGAGACCCAGGTGGTCGAGCGCCGCGCACACCCCCACGACGTCGGCGATCGCGTCCAGCGCCCCGACCTCGTGGAAGTGCACCTCGTCGGCGGGCCGGCCGTGCACCGCCCCCTCGGCGGCGGCGAGCCGGGCGAACGCCGCTACCGCCCGCTCGCGGACCGCGGCGGACAGCGGCGACTCCGCCAGCAACGCCCGCACGTCGGCCCAGGTGCGCACGGTCGCGGAGTCGGCCGCCTCGACCCGGGCCCGGGAGGCGGCGAACCCCGCCCGCTGCGCCGGTACGACCGAGACGTCCACGTTCTCGGGTGCGACGGCGGAAACCGCCTCGCTGACCACGGCCAGCGGCACCCCGGCGTCGAGCAGTGCCCCCAGCAGCATGTCGCCCGAGCATCCCGAGGAGCAGTCCAGCCAGCCGATGGTGGCGCCGGTCGCGCCGCTGTCAGCCGGCATCGGCGCTGCTGCCCGCGGCCCCGGACCGCCGGGCCACCCGGGCCGCGAACACGCCGGCGCCGAAGCCGTTGTCGATGTTGACCACGGTGACGCCCGGCGCGCAGGAGTTGAGCATGGCCAGCAGCGCCGCCACGCCCCCGAAGGACGCGCCGTACCCGACGCTGGTCGGCACCGCGACCAGGGGTACGCCGGTCAGCCCACCGACGACGCTCGGCAACGCTCCCTCCATCCCGGCGACCACCACCAGGCAGTCGGCGCTGTCGAGGCGACTGCGTTCGGCGAGCACGCGGTGCAGCCCCGCCACGCCCACGTCGCTGACCTGGTCCACCTCGGCGCCGAAGACCTGTGCGGTGACGGCGGCCTCGCGCGCCACCGGCGCGTCCGACGTGCCGGCCGCCACCACGGCCACCCGCCCCCGCAGCGGTGGAAGCGGCCCCAGCACGGCCGTGCGGGCGACGGCGTCGACCCGCACGTCGTCGATCTCCCGCGCCTCCTGCATGGCCGCACCGTCGAGACGGGTCGCGAGCACCGCTCGGTCCGGGTGCTCGTCGCGCAGGTTGAGCAGAAGGCTCACCACCTGCTCCGGGGTCTTGCCTGCGCCGTAGACGACCTCGGGGTCGCCGGTGCGGTGCACCCGGTCGGTGTCGAGGCGCGCGAACCCGAGGTCGCGCACACCGGCCGCCTGCGTGGCCTCGAACGGGGTGCCGGTCATGCGGGCGAATCTATCCTCCCTAGGCTGGGCTCCGTGCCTGGAGTCCCGCCCGCCCGCTACGCCTACCTCGGTCCCGAGGGAACCTTCACCGAGACCGCGCTGCGGTCGCTGCCCGCCGCCGCACGCGCCGAGCTGCGGCCGTGCACCACCGTCCCGGCCGCGCTCGACCTCGTCCGCGACGGCGAGGCGGACGGCGCGGTGGTGCCGATCGAGAACTCCGTGGAGGGTTCGATCTCGGTGACCCTCGACGAGCTCGCGGGCGGGGATCCGCTGGTGATCACCCGGGAGATGACGGTGCCGGTGCAGTTCGCGCTGCTCGGCCGTGCCGGGCGCGACGAGTTCTCCGTCCGTACGGTGGTGACCCATCCGGCGGCCGGCGCGCAGTGCCGGCACTGGCTTGCGAGGCACCTGCCGCACGCCGAGGTGACCGAGGCGTCCTCGACCGCGCTGGCGGCGCAGATGGTGGCCGAGCCGGGCTCGCCGTACGACGCCGCCATCGCCGCCCCGCTGGCCGCCGAGCGCTACCGGCTCGCGATCCTCGCGCACGGCATCGGCGACAACCCCGATGCCGTCACGCGGTTCGTGCTGGTGTCCCGCCCGGCGCCGCCGCCCGGCCCGACCGGCGCCGACAAGACCTCCCTCGTCGCCTACATCGGTGACGACCACCCCGGCGCGCTGCTCGAGGTGCTGGAGGAGTTCTCGGTGCGCGGGGTCAACCTGACCCGCATCGAGTCGCGGCCCACCGGTGCCGCGCTCGGCCGGTACTGCTTCTCCATCGACGCCGAGGGCCATGTCGCCGAGCAGCGCGTGGGCGAGGCGCTGATGGGCCTGCGCCGAGTGTGCCCGCAGGTGCGCTTCCTCGGCTCCTACCCGCGCGTGGACAAGGTCGCGCCGACGATCCGCGACGGCACCAGCGACGCCGACTTCCGGCACGCCGCCGCCTGGCTGAGCCGGCTCCGCGACGGCCGCGGCTGACGTCCAGCCGTCCTGGGTGCGGTCGGGCCCGGATCCGGCCGGATGCTCGACTACGCTGCGGAGCCATGGAGGACCTCGCCGAATGGCTGTCTTTGGCCGCGCTCGCGGTGGCCGTGCTGGCTTTCGTGCTGGCGCTGGTGGCGTTGCGGCGGTCGGTCCGGGCGGTGCGCTACTCACGCTGGCGGTCGCGCCGTCGGAGGCTCGCCGACTCCCGGCTGCCGACCGACGTACGCGGGCTGCGCGCGGAGGTCGAGGCGCTGCGGCAGGAGAACGCCGAGGCACTGCGGCATCTCTCGGTGGTGCGCTACGACGCGTTCGGTGACATGGGCGGGCACCTGTCCTGGAGCGCCGCGGTCCTCGACGACAACGGCAACGGCGTCGTGCTCACGTCGATCCACGGCCGCAGCGAGTCGCGCACCTACGCCAAGAACGTGGCGGAGTGGTCGAGCGACCAGACCCTGTCACCGGAGGAGGACGAGGCGATCAACGCCGCGCGGGTCGCCGCCGACTGACGGCCTGTGTCCGCACGATGGTGCGCCCTCGCGTACGCATCGACGGACGGAACCGACCTCAGCGCGGGACCCGCACCAGCAGGACGCCGGGTTCGACGGTCGCGGTGATCTCCTTGCCGACGCCGCACACGTCACCGTCCATCTGCCGGGCGGTGGCGTGCTCCGCCCGCACGACCACCCTGCGTCCGGTCCTGCGGTCCAGCCGTTCGTCGGTGACGCGGCGGCGAGCCAGGACCCGCACCACCAGCCGGATCCAGGTGACGAAGCGCCGCGGCGCCACCACCACGACGTCGATCCGCCCGTCGTCGGGGGCAGCGTCGGGCAGCAGCGGGATGCCGCCGGTGAGCGTCCCCACGTTGCCGATCACCACCGTGCGTGCCCGGTAGCGCACCGGCTGCGCGTCGTCGACGGTGATCTCGACCTTGAACGCGGGGTCGCGGAAGTGCTGCAGCCCGGCGATGAAGTACGCCGGCCAGCCGACCCGCTTCTTCAGCTCGTCGGGTGCTCCCTGCATGATCGCCGCGTCGAGCCCGAGACCACCCATCACGGCGAAGTGGTCGTCGTCCATGTCGTCGCCGGTCATCCGCACCAGGTCGATGGCGCGGTCCTGACCCGCCAGCACGACGTCCATCGCGGTGTCCATCTGCAGCGGCAGCGACAGGTTGCGGGCGAGCAGGTTGCCGGTGCCGACGGGGAGGATGCCCAGGGCGACGCCGGTGCGCGCCAGCTCCGAGGCCACTACCCGCACGGTGCCGTCGCCGCCCGCGGCCACGACCACGTCGGCTCCTGCGGTCAGCGCCGCGTGGGTCATCTGCCGCCCCGCGTCGTCGACCGAGGTCTCGAACCACATCGGGTTGTCCCAGCCGGACCGTTCGGCGGCGTCGTTGACCATCCGGCGGAAGGCCTTGGCGTCCGGCACCTTGATGGGGTTCAGGACGACCGCCAGGCGCGACTTGCGGCTCGGCAGCGCGCCGGCCGTCGGAGGCGCGGCGCGGACGTGCCGCCGCGGCCTGCCGATGCCGAGCGTCGCCGTACCAGCGGCGAGCACCGCCGGCACCAGCAGGTAGCTGCCCAGCACGTCACTGGGGTAGTGCTCGCCGAGGATGAGCCGGTCGGCACCGAGCAGCAGGGCGAACGCGACACCCAGGACGACCGCGGCGACGCGGTGCCAGGTGCGCCGTGCCACCAACAGTCCCAGCACGATCAGGACCCCGCCGAACAACGCGCCGCCCGAGGCGTGCCCGGACGGGAACGCCCAGCCGTCCGCCTCGGCCAGCGCCGGCCGGGGCCGGTCGATGATGCGTTTGAGCGCGAAGACGAGCACGAACTCGACGCCCACGCTGACGGCCAGCCAGCGGCCGGTGCGGCGCATCCCGCGCCAGGCCAGCAGGGCGGCGGCCACCAGCAGCACGACCCGCACCGCGCCGGGGGCGAAGGCGACGGCCACGAAGCGCATGCTGCGCTGCAGCGCCGGATCGGCGCCCACGGCGTCCTGCACCGACCTGAGCACGGCAGCGTCGAACGACATCAGCGGTTGCCATCGCACCGCGACCAGCGCGGTGAGCAACAGCAGGGCTGCTCCGGTGCCGAGTGCCAGCGCCGCGGCCCGACGGTTGACGCCCACGACGCCCCCTCTCTGCAGACCGGCGGACCAGGGTCGGGTGGACCGGGCACAAGTGTGCCCACCTCGCAGCACCCGGCCGCCCCCGGGGCAGATCGGAAACGGGCGTGAGCGGGCCGGGCCCGGGCAGATACGCTCGGGCGTGTGATCGACCTGCGGATCCTGCGTGACGACCCGGACCGGGTGCGTGCCGCCCAGACCAAGCGCGGCGCGTCGCCGGAACTGGTCGACCGGCTGCTCGCTGCCGATGAGCGCCGGCGGGCGTCGATCACCGAGTACGAGCGGCTGCGCGCGGAGCAGAAGACGCTGGGCAAGCAGATCCCCAAGGCGCAGGGCGACGAGAAGCAGTCGCTGCTCGCGCGCACCAAGGAGCTCTCCGGCGCCGTCAAGCAGGCCGAGACCGCGCAGAGTGCAGCCGACGAGGAGCTGCGGGCGTTGTGGCTGGCGCTGCCGAACATCGCCGACGAGGATGCTCCGGCCGGCGGCGAGGACGACTACACCGTGCTCGAGCACGTCGGCGTCCCGCGCGACTTCGCCGCCGACGGGTTCGAGCCGCGGGACCACCTCGAGCTCGGCCGGATGCTGGCGGCCATCGACGTCGAACGCGGCGCCAAGGTCAGCGGGGCCCGGTTCTACTACCTGACCGGCGTGGGCGCGCAGCTCGAGCTCGCGCTCGTGAACATGGCGGTGGAGCAGGCCACCGCCGTCGGCTTCACGCCGATGATCCCGCCGGCGCTGGTCAAGCCGCGGGCGATGGAGGGCACTGGGTTCCTCGGGCAGGCGGCCGACGACGTCTACCACCTGCCCGCCGACGACTTCTACCTCGTGGGCACCTCAGAGGTGCCGCTGGCGGCCTACCACGGCGACGAGATACTCGACGCCGCCTCGCTGCCGCTGAGGTATGTCGCGTTCAGCCCGTGCTACCGCCGTGAGGCCGGGTCCTACGGCAAGGACACGCGCGGCATCTTCCGGGTGCACTGGTTCGACAAGGTGGAGATGTTCACCTACACCACCGTCGAGGACTCCTACGCCGAGCACCAGCGGCTGCTGGCCTGGGAGAAGGACTGGCTGGACAAGCTCGAGCTTGCGTACCGCGTGATCGACACCGCGGCCGGTGACCTCGGCCTGTCGGCGGCCCGCAAGTTCGACTGCGAGGCGTGGATCCCGACCCAGGGCAAGTACCGCGAGCTGACGTCGACGTCGAACTGCACCGACTTCCAGACCCGGCGGCTGGACACCCGCGGCCGCTTCGCCGACGGCATCAGGCCGGTCGCGACGCTCAACGGCACGCTGTGCGCGGTTCCCCGCACGATCATCGCGCTGCTCGAGACCCATCAGCAGGCCGACGGCTCGGTGCGGGTCCCGAAGGCTCTGCAGCCATATCTCGGGGGCCGCGAGGTGCTGGAGCCCCTGGCTCCTCGAGCCTCGTGACCCCTTTTTGCCCGGGCCTGGTCGCGCTCGACATCGACGGCACCCTGCTGCATGCCGACGGACACATCAGTGCGCCGGTGGTGCGCTCGGTCGCGCGGGCTCGCGACGCCGGCGCGCACGTCGTGCTGTCGACCGGGCGGTCGACGTTCGGGGTCACCCAGGTGCTGCGAACACTCGACCTGGCGGACGGCCTGGTGGTGGCCAGCAACGGCGCGGTCACGTTCTCCTACTGGCCGGTCGACGTGCTCGGCTCGGTCACCTTCGACGCGGGCGAGACGGTCCGGCTCCTGCTGGAGCACGTGCCGGACGCGCTGGTCGCGGTCGAGGTCGTCGGCCGGGGATACCGGGTGAACCGGAACTTCCCGGACGGGGAGATCACCGGCGAGGTGTGGATCCAGTCGGTCGACGAGCTGGTCGCCGAACCGGTGACCCGTGTGATCATCCGGGACCCGTCACAGTCGGCGGAGGAGTTCGTGGCGCTCGCCGAGCGGCTCGGTCTGCACGGCACCAACTACGCCGTCGGCTACACCGCCTGGCTCGACCTCGCCCCCGAGGGCGTGTCGAAGGCCTCCGGGCTCGCCGACGTCGCGGGGCGGCTCGGCGTACCGCGGTCCCGCGTGCTCGCGATCGGCGACGGCCGCAACGACGTCGAGATGCTGCGCTGGGCCGGCCGGGGCGTCGCGATGGGCGGCGCGCCGCTGGAGGTCCAGGGGGCCGCCGACGACGTCACCGAGGACGTCGACCGCGACGGTGTCGCTCTCGAGCTCGACCGCTACTTCGCCCGCTGACGGTGCCGAGTGGCGCGAAACCGAGGAGTCGACCCGCCGCGGGCCGACCCGTTTCCGCCACCGACGCGGCCGCGGGTCAGAGGCCGCGCTTGCGCTTGCTGAAGCCGCTCATCAGCGAGCGCACACCGCGCTGGATGTCACCACTGCTGCTGCCACCGGCGGTCGGGCCGACTCGGCCGGCTCGCGGGCCAGCGCCTGGCCGCGGTCCGCCCATCCCGGGGCGTGCCGCTCCGGTGCCGCCGCGCATGGCCCTGCCGCGAGCCATTCCGAGGATTCGTCTGAGCATGGGGGTCTCCCTTCCCGTTCGCGTACCTAGAGCGTCGTACCCGACGGGGGCCGGCGGAACCCCGCGACCGCGATCGTTGCGGTGCTCCGACGCGTCTACAGGTACATGCCGCCGCCACTGCCCGGTGGGGTCTGCGAGTCCTCCGGCGGCTGCTGGCGCGGGTCGCCGCCGCGGCGCGTACCCGCGGGCAGTGCCCGGCGCATCTGCTCGAGCTGGGCCCGTGAGGCCATCTGCTGCGCGTAGATGGCGGTCTGGATGCCGTGGAAAAGGCCCTCCAGCCACCCGACGAGCTGGGCCTGCGCGATCCGCAGCTCCGAGTCCGACGGTGCCTGCTCGGTGAGCGGCAGGCTGAGCCGCTCGAGCTCCTCGATCAGCTCCGGCGCCAGGCCCTTCTCCAGCTCCTTGATCGAGGAGTGGTGGATGTCGCGCAGCCGCGACCGGCTCGCCTGGTCCAGCGGAGCCGCCTTCACCTCCTCGAGGAGCTGGCGGATCATGCTGCCGATGCGCATGACCTTGGCCGGCTGCTCCACGAGCTCGGTGACCGAGCGCTCGGCACTGTCCTCGTCGCCGGACCCGGGCGCAGACTCGAGCGCCATGCCGTCGGGGCCGATGATCATCACCCTGCCGCTGTCGGCGTCCTCGGGCACGTTGCGGTCCTGCTGTGGCTGTTCCGACATGGCCCCCACTGTAGGCGAGGCCCCTCGCAGCTCGCCCGTCGCTCCGCTCCGCGCTCCGCGTCGGGGCGACCGGTCATGTGGTGATCAGCACCTTGCCGGTCTGCTCGCCCTCCTCGACCAGCCGGTGCGCCTCCCGCACGTCGTCCAGCGGCACCTTGGCGTGCACGATCGGGCGCACATGGCCCTCGCCGATCAGAGGCCACACGTGCTCACGGACGCCGGCCACGATCGCCGCCTTCTCCGCGACCGGCCGCGCGCGCAGCGATGTGGCGGTGATGGCGCCGCGCTTGGTCAGCAGCTTGCCGATGTGCAGCTCGGCCTTGGCCCCTCCCTGCAGGCCGATGATCGCCAGCCGGCCGTTGGTCGCCAGCGCGTCCACGTTGGGCGCGAGGTACTTCGCGCCCATGTTGTCCAGGATCACGTCCACGCCGGTGCCGTCGGTCTCACGGCGTACGACCTCCACGAAGTCCTCGTCGCGGTAGCTGATCACCACGTCGGCGCCGAGCTCGCGGCAGCGCGTCAGCTTCTCCGGCGACCCGGACGTGGCGAACACCCTCGCGCCGAGCGCCTTGCCGAGCTGGATCGCCATCGTCCCGATGCCCCCGCCGCCGCCGTGCACGAGCAGCGACTCGTCGGCCTGCAGCCCGGCGACCATGAACACGTTGGACCAGACGGTGCACACCACCTCCGGCAGCGCAGCCGCGGTGACGACGTCGACTCCCGGCGGCAACGGCAGCACCTGTCCGGCAGGCACGGCGACCTTCTCCGCGTAGCCCCCGCCGGCCAGCAGCGCACACACCTCGTCGCCGACCTGCCACGCCTCGACCCCGTCGCCGACCGCGGCGACCACGCCGGAGCACTCCAGGCCGAGCACGTCCGAGGCACCCTCCGGCGGAGGGTAGAAGCCCTGCCGCTGCAGCAGGTCGGCCCGGTTGACCGCCGAAGCGGCGACGTCGATGACGACCTCACCCGGGCCCGCGGTGGGGTCCGGCGCCTCGGCGACGCCGAGCACGTCGATCCCGCCGGCCTCGGAGCACTTCGCAGCACGCATGCGCCCCACCCTAGGGCTCGTGCGAGCTCGCCGTTGCGTCCGCCGGTGTGTGCGACATAGCCCTCGCTTCGGCGGACGCAAGCACGGGATCAGGCGCGGGTGCCCCACTCGGCGGCCAGGTTGGTGGCCGTGTCGGTGCAGTCGGCGATGTGCTTCTCGGTGCCGCCGCGCATCGCGGCGGCGTAGCCGACGATGAACGTCGTGATCGGAGCGGCCGGCCGATCCACGTTGTGGGCGGCATCGCGGGCCAGGTCGAGGATGGTCGACATGTCCACGTCGGTGTCGACGCTCAGCTCCTCGCAGAGCTCATCCATCCAGTCCTGCAGACTCATCGCTCCTCCAAGAGCCGTAGCGCCCGGTCCACGTCCGGCCAGGTGTCGCAGTCCATCGCTTCCTCAGCCTGCGCAGCCACCTCGGTCAGGCGCAAGCCTGACACCAGCCGACGCATCGACCGGCCGGCCGCCGTGCCCAGTCCGCGTACGGCGGTGCGCAGCGGCGCGGTCCGGTACGCCCCGGCGAGGTACTGCCGGCGTCCGTCACCGTCGGTGAGCAGAGCCCCGTCCGCGTCGCTCGCGCTCTGGAGCGCGCGCAGCAGTCGTGCCACCGTCTCACGCGACACCAGCGGCATGTCGCAGGCGAGCAGCACCACCGCGGGAGCGGTCACGTCCCGCAGCCCGGCGGCGACCCCGGCCACCGGTCCGCCGGCGACGTCGGGCCCGACCACGACGACGGTGTGGGCCCCCGCCACCGCTTCGCGGGCGCGGTCGAGCAGCGACTTCCCGGCCACGACGACCTCGGCCTTGTCGGCGCCGCCGAGACGGGTGGCGCGGCCACCGCTCAGCACGATCGCATCGAACGGGGCCGTGCGCATGTCGCACAGTGTGGCAGCGCTGGCACAATGCCCCCCATGCGGGTTGCCCTGGTGCAGATGAGCGCGACCACCGACAAGACGGCCAACCTCAAGGCCGTCGAACGGATGGTGGCGCGGGCCGTCGAGTCACGTCCCGACCTGGTCATGCTGCCGGAGGCGGTCATGCACGACTTCGGCCGTCCCGACGAGCCGCTGACCGAGGCGGCCGAACCGCTGGACGGACCCTTCGTCGCCGAGCTGCAGCGGCTGTCCCGGCTGCACGGGGCGATGCTGGTCGCCGGGATGTTCGAGGCGGTTCCCGACGACGAGCGCCCGTACAACAGCCTCGTCGCCGTCGACTCCGCAGGTGTGCGCGCCGTCTACCGCAAGACGCACCTGTACGACTCGTTCGGCTACCGCGAGTCCGACAAACTGCTGGCGGCGCCGCCGGAGGCGGTCGTCGTACCCGTGGCCGACCTCAAGGTCGGGTTGATGACCTGCTACGACCTGCGGTTCCCCGAGATGGCGCGGGCGCTGGTCGACGCCGGCGCGGACACCCTCGGCATCCCGGCGGCCTGGGTCGCCGGTGAGCACAAGGTCGACCACTGGCAGACGCTGCTGCGGGCGCGTGCGATCGAGAACACCTGCTTCGTGGTCGCGGCCGCGCAGTGCGGGCGACTCTACTGCGGGCACAGCGCGGTGATCGACCCGATGGGGATCGTGCTCAGCTCTCTCGGTGACGAAGAAGGGATCGCGTCGGCGACGCTCGCGTCGGGCGCGCTCTTCGGCACGCGGCAGAAGAACCCCGCGTTGGCGCACCGGCGGTTCGCCGTGACTCCGGCCGCGAGTGCCCCGTCGACGACCGCGCCGCCGAGGTAGCCGCTGCCGTGCTCGCCCGGACCGGAACGCCGTCTCCGGATGTGCGTGGGCACCAGCACGTGCATCGCCGCGGTGTCGGTGGCCGGGTGCTCTCCGTCGTCGGCGTCGTGCTGGTCGCCGCCCTGCTGCTGGCCGGCGTGGCCGCGGCGCTGACCCACCTCGTGGAGGTGGACCTCGGCCAGCCGGCCCGCACCCCGCAGGTCGGTGCAGCAGTGACCACCGCGGTGCTTTGCGGTCTGCTGGCGCATCGCATCGGCGGCCACCCGGTCGCCGCCACCGTGTTCGGCGCGGTCGCCGCCGCGACGGCGCTCACGAGCGGCTGGGCGTGGCTGCTCGCCGGCGTCGCGGCGCTCACGGCGTTCGCGGCGGCCGTACTCGGCGTCGTGGCGACCCGGCCGGCCAAGCGACCCGTGCGGGTCGTCGGTGAGTACGCCGTCGCGGTCGCCGTCGCGCTCGCCGGCGCGGTCGCGGTCGCGGCGTATGCCGCGCCGGTGGACGCGGACATGCTCTGGCGGGTCGTGCTCCTGGCCTCGCTGCTCGCGACGCTGTGGGTCGCGCACCGGCTCGGCGGCGGTTTCGCCGGGCTGGGCAAGCGCGGCGCGCTCGTGGTCGTCTTCGCGGTGCTCGTGCTGGTGGTCGGCCTCGCCTACGGCGAAGCGGTGCGACGCTGGGGGAGTCCCGGGCTGATCGAGTCGGTCGAGGCGGCGCGGCAGGCGACCGTCGGCCTTCTCGGGGCGGTGCCGCGGCCGCTGGAGCTCCTGCTCGGCTTCCCGGTGCTGGTGTGGGGCCTGGCGACTCGGGCCCGGCTCCGGCAGGGCTGGTGGGTGTGCGCGTTCGGCTCGTTGGGCACGGCCGGCGTCGCGACGTCGCTGGCCGTACCCGGCGCGCCACCCGGGCAGCAGCTGCTGGCGACGCTCTACTCCGTGCTTCTCGGCCTCGCCCTGGGGTTCCTCGTCTGGCGCGTGGACCGGCTGCTCACCGGCCCCCGCGGCCGGCGTGCCCGCGGGGCCGAACGCGCACTCCCGCCCCGCCCCGAGCCGTCGCGGACGCGTCCGTTGCTGTAGCGCGCCGGCGCAGCCCGCGGAGGCGGCATGTGCGCGGTGAGTCGTCCGGGAGGGCGGGCCTCGCGGGCCGATCCCTGCGCGCTTTGAGCCTGGATGCGACAATCGCGGCAGCGTCGCCGTGGTGGCGCGGCGCGCTGGAGGGGTGCCGGAGTGGCCAATCGGAACCGCCTTGAAAGCGGTCGCTGGCAGGGATGTCAGCCGCGGGTTCGAATCCCGCCCCCTCCGCCGGTCGGTCTGCCTACTGCTCGCCGCCGAGGTCGAGGTCGACCGACTCGTAGATGAGGTCGTTCTCACGCTGGCGCAGCCGCATGATGCGCTGCAACGCCAGCTGCACCTGCGCCCGCAGCGTCTCCATGTCCATGGCCTCGAACGACGCCCGGGCGAGTGCCTCGAGCTCGTCGACGATGCGCGACTGCTCGCGGCGCAGCACTTGCATGCGTCCGCAGAGCCACGGGGCGTCGACGGCGAACGCGTCGGAGGCCGGCCCGCGCTCGACCTCCTGCAGGTAGGCGTCGCGCAGCCCTTGGACCCGGTTGGCCACCAGCGAGCGCCAACTGCTCGACTGTGGCATCGTGGACAGGGCGTGTTCGAGTGAACGAATGGCGATAGAGATGTCAGGCATGGGGGCACCGTCCCCTCGGCCGGCCGGGTCCCTAGATCGTGCGCCTCGAACGGCCCCGGCGTCTAGACATCCCGCTGTGCGAATTTTCCGCCGCATGTGGAATCGTGCCGACGTGACTGACGCTCCCAGTCCCCGTCGCCGGCCCCGTCCCGCCCGGGCCCTTTACCGCGTACGCCGGGCGTACCTGGCGCGCACGCTCGGTCGCGCCGCGATCGTCGGCGCCGGGCTGGTGCTGCTGGTGACGTTGTGCCTGGCCGTGTCGGCACCGGCGGCGCTGACCGCGGTCATGGTCGTGCTCACCGCGGTCACGCTGGTCGTCGTGGCGGTGGTCGCGGTGTCGGTGCTGCTCCCGCCGACGCTGCTGCAGCTGGACGCGGACGGCTTCCGCGCCGGCAAGCGCTACACCGCGGGCCGCCGGCAGGGCGCCTGGGCCGACGTGCACGGGGCGGCGTCGCAGCAGGGCCCCGAAGGATGGGTCCTGATCATCCAGCACCACGACGGCGGGCACACCGCGGTGCCGCTGGAGCTTGCGGATGCGGACCCGGTCTCGATCGAGGAGGACGTGCGCGAGCGCCTCGACGACGCGCACGGCTACCGGCCGCTGCCGGACGACGGTCCACCGGCGGACTGAGCGGATAGCAGCGCCGGTGGGCGTTTTGCCGCGCCGTTCGGCCGCCGGGTACTCTGTGGTCCGCTGTGCCGCCGTGGCTTCCGGGTGGCGTCAGTGTGGAGGTGTCGCCTAGTCCGGTCTATGGCGCCCGCCTGCTAAGCGGGTTGAGGGCACAACCCTCTCGCGGGTTCAAATCCCGCCACCTCCGCCGTCCCGAGCGCGCACAAGGGCGGCACCCCTGCCGGGGGTGCCGCCCGTATGCTTCCTCAGCCTGCGAGTCGTCTGCGGCCGCTCGGGTGATGCGCGCGCGGCGACCCCAGACGAGTCGACGGGTCAGACGCCGAGACGCGCCTTCAGACCGTCGAGCTCGGTCCAGAGCACGGCCGGGAGCTTGTCACCGAACTTCTCGAACCACTCGGTGATCTGCGGGATCTCGCCCTTCCACTCCTCGGCGTCGACCGCCAGCGCCCGGTCGAGGTCCTCGCGGCTCATGTCCAGGCCCTCGGTGTCGAGCGCGTCGGCGGTGGGCACGTGGCCGATCGGGGTCTCGGTGGCCGCGGCCTTGCCCTCGATGCGCTCGATGACCCACTTCAGCACCCGGCTGTTCTCGCCGAATCCGGGCCACACGAAGTTGCCGTCGTCGTCGCGGCGGAACCAGTTGACGTAGAAGATGCGCGGCAGCTTGGCGGCGTCGTTCTCCTTGCCGACCTTGATCCAGTGGCCGAAGTAGTCACCGGCGTGGTAGCCGATGAACGGCAGCATCGCCATCGGGTCCCGTCGTACGACGCCGACCTGGCCGGTCGCGGCTGCCGTGGTCTCCGACGACAGCGTCGCGCCCATGAAAGTGCCGTGCACCCAGTCGCGGGCCTCCGTCACCAGCGGCACGGTGTCCTTGCGCCGGCCGCCGAACAGGATCGCGTCGATCGGCACGCCCTTGGGATCGTCGTACTCGGGCGCCAGGATCGGGCACTGCTTGATCGGTGTGCAGTAGCGGCTGTTGGGATGGCTGGACTTCTCCTCGGAGTCGGGGGTCCAGTCCTCCTTCTTCCACGAGGTGGCGTGCGAGGGCTGGTTCTCCAGGCCCTCCCACCAGATGTCGCCGTCGTCGGTGAGCGCGACGTTGGTGAACACGGAGTTGCCGTGCTCGAGCGTGCGCATCGCGTTGGGGTTGGTCTTCTCGTTGGTGCCGGGCGCCACGCCGAAGAACCCGAACTCGGGGTTGATGGCGTACAGGCGGCCGTCGTCGCCGATCTTCATCCACGCGATGTCGTCGCCGAGCGTCTCGACCTTCCAGCCCGGGATGGTCGGAGCGAGCATGGCGAGGTTGGTCTTACCGCAGGCGCTGGGGAAGGCGGCGGCGACGTAGTAGCGCTTGTTCTCCGGCGACGTGAGCTTGAGGATCAGCATGTGCTCGGCCAGCCAGCCCTCGTCGCGGGCGATCACCGAGGCGATCCGCAGTGCGTAGCACTTCTTGCCCAGCAGCGAGTTGCCGCCGTAGCCGGAGCCGTAGCTCCAGATCGCGCGCTCATCGGGGAAGTGGGAGATGTACTTGGTGTCGTTGCACGGCCAGGGCACGTCCTTCTCGCCCGGCTCCAGCGGGCTACCGACGGAGTGCAGCGCGGGGACGAACGGCGCGTCGAGCTCCTCCATCCGGCGCAGGATGCGGGTGCCGACGCGGGCCATCACGCGCATGGAGACGGCGACGTAGGCGGAGTCGGTGATCTCGACGCCGAACTTCGGGTCGTCCGCCTCGGCGTGCCCCATGACGAACGGGATGACGTACATCGTGCGACCGCGCATGCAACCCCGGTAGAGGTCGGTCATGGTCGCCTTCATCTCGTCCGGGTCCATCCAGTTGTTGGTGGGGCCGGCGTCG
>DATABY010000119.1:0-7593 GCA_036259355.1 Nocardioidaceae bacterium | reverse complement strand
CGCGTGCACGACCACCCGGCGGGCGGAGCGCTCGGCCTGGACGGCCTTCGGCGAGCACGGCGAGACGATGAACTCCCTGGCGGTCAAGTACCTCAACCGGCTCAGCGACCTGCTCTTCATCCTCGCCCGCCACGCCAACCTGGGGCCCGGTGACGTCCTCTGGCAGCCCGGCGGCGACCACCCCAGCTGACCCCCGACCCCTCCCCTCGCGCCGAGGTCGCAGACCTGACCCCGTAGCCCCGCGCCCTGTGGAAAGCGGGGCACGCGACGAAGCGGGAACCGCCACCATTCGCGGATGGACATCTTCACACGCGCCCAGTGGAGAGCGGCGGGCCGCAACCACAAGTCACTCACCAACGCGCTCCAGCAGGGAGCCGTACGCCGGCTCGTTCGGGGTGCGTACGCCTGGTCCGACGTACCCGACACTCCCCAGACCCGGGCGAGGGCGATCAGCCTCGTACGCCCGCGCGACACCGTCGTCGGCCGGACCACGTCCGCGTGGCTCTCCGATGTCGACGTGCTGCCACCGGGAAGGACGATGGCCGACCAACCGATCCACCTCATCGTCGCCACCGACGTGGCCGTGCCCCGGCTGCGTGGCTGTGTGGCGACCCAGGCCGCCCTTCCCGCGTCGGACGTCGTCGAGGAGCACGGCGTCGTACGGACCAGTGACCTCCGGACCGCCCTGGATCTCGGCCGCTTCGCACCATGGCAACAGGCCGTCGCCGCGCTCGACGCGTTCCTGAACCGCGAGCGTGCGACCACGACTCCGACGCGGACCGCCAGAAGGACGAGCGCCGCCGGGAGCGGATCGCCTCCCGTCCTCGACCAGATAGTCCGGGCGGCCGACTACGAGGCGAGGACGGGAAACCGCTGGGAGTGGATGCCGCTGGACCGGCTGCTCGCCGCCTGAGGGCCACTACTGCGATCTCGGCGCGAAGGACGAGGTCACTACTGCGATCTCGGCGCGAGGGGCGGGAGTCAGGACTGGCGCATGCCGCTGCCGGGCGGCGCCGCCTCCAGCCACGCCAGCAGGCCGGTCAGGGCCGACTCGGTCATCGCCAGCTCGAGCGCCTCGCCGCGGTAGCGGCACTCGACTACGACCGCGTCGGCGTACAGCTCGTACTCCTCCGCGCCCTGGACACTGCGGCGGCGTGCCACCTCGAGCGCACACCGCCGGTAGCTCTGCGCCGGGCGCAGCGACAGCGAGAAGATGCGGAACCACTCCAGCGCGTCCTGGTCGTAGCGCCCGAGCCCCAACACCCAACCGCGTCCGGGCCGTTGGGGCCGGACGCGGACACTGAGGTCGAAGGTGCCGCCGTTGCGGGCCAGCAACCGGCGGCGGAGGATGAGCCAGACGGCCACCAGGATGAGGACGAGGGCGAACAGGCCAGCCACGTCGAGCACGATGGCCCAGACAGGCATCCACGCCCTCCTCGTTCACCGCCGGTGGCTATTTCGCTCTTTCTACCGCACGGATTCGGGCCTGGGCCCGGCGAACCGCCTCCTGCGCCTCCTCGTCGTGCTCACCGGCCTGCTGGGCGCGCTCGAGGTCGTGCCGGGCACGCTCGAGATCGATCTCGTGCGACATCTCGGCGTGCTCGGAGAGGATCGAGACGCGGTTGTCGGCGACCGAGAGGAACCCCGCGTCGACCGCCGCCACCCAAACCTCGTTGGTGTCGGTGGTCACCTCCACGACACCGTCGACCATCAGCGCCAGGCTCGGTGCGTGGTTGGGGAGCACGCCGAGGTCGCCCTCGGTGGTGCGGGCGATGACCATGTTGGCCTCACCCGACCAGACCGTGCGGTCGGCGGCAACCAGCTCGACGTGCAGCGGATCGGCCACGGGGTCTCCTTCCTCTCGGAGGTGTCAGCGGGACGGTCAGAGGCTCTTCTGGATCTCTTCCCACTTGCGGTCGACGTCCTCGAGACCGCCGCACATGAAGAAGGCCTGCTCGGCCACGTGGTCGTACTCGCCGTCACAGATCTTGGTGAAGGCCTCGACCGTGTCCTTCAGCGGGACCGTCGAGCCCTCCAGGCCGGTGAACTGCTTGGCGACGTAGGTGTTCTGCGACAGGAAGCGCTGGATGCGACGAGCCCGCTGGACGACGACCTTGTCCTCCTCGGACAGCTCGTCGACACCGAGGATGGCGATGATGTCCTGCAGCTCCTTGTTGCGCTGCAGGATCGACTTCACCCGTACGGCGGTGTCGTAGTGCTCCTGCGAGATGTAGCGCGGGTCGAGGATCCGCGACGTCGAGGTCAGCGGGTCCACGGCCGGGTAGATCCCCAGCGACGCGATCTCGCGGGACAGCTCGGTGGTCGCGTCGAGGTGCGCGAACGTGGTCGCCGGGGCCGGGTCGGTGTAGTCGTCGGCCGGCACGTAGATCGCCTGCATCGAGGTGATCGAGTGACCACGGGTCGAGGTGATCCGCTCCTGCAGCGTGCCCATCTCGTCGGCGAGGTTGGGCTGGTAGCCCACGGCCGAGGGCATGCGGCCCAGCAGGGTGGAGACCTCCTGGCCGGCCTGGGTGAACCGGAAGATGTTGTCGATGAACAGCAGCACGTCCTGGTTCTGCACGTCGCGGAAGTACTCCGCCATCGTCAGCGCGGACAGCGCCACCCGCAGCCGGGTGCCCGGCGGCTCGTCCATCTGGCCGAACACCAGCGCGGTCTGGCCGATGACCTCGGACTCGGTCATCTCCGTGATGAGGTCGTTACCCTCACGGGTGCGCTCCCCGACCCCGGCGAACACCGACACGCCCTCGTGGTCACGCGCCACCCGGGCGATCATCTCCTGGATCAGCACGGTCTTGCCGACACCGGCACCGCCGAACAGGCCGATCTTGCCGCCGAGCACGTACGGCGTCAGCAGGTCGATGACCTTGATGCCGGTGTGGAACATCTCGGTCTTGGCCTCGAGCTGGTCGAACGCCGGTGCCTTGCGGTGGATGGGCCAGCGCTCCTTGACCTCGAGCCGCTCGCCCTCCTCGAGGTTGAGGCACTCGCCGATCGTGTTGAACACGTGGCCCTTGGTGACGTCGCCGACCGGAACCGAGATCGCGTCCCCGGTGTCGTGCACCTCGGCGCCGCGGACGAGGCCGTCCGTGGGCTGCATGGAGATCGCGCGTACGACGTTGCCCCCGAGGTGCAGCGCCACCTCGAGCGTCAGCGTCGTCGTCTCGCCGGCGAGCTCGAGGTCGGTCTTCAAGGCGTTGTAGATCTCGGGCATCGCGTCCGAGGGGAACTCGACGTCGACGACCGGGCCGATCACGCGGGCGACGCGGCCGGTGCCGCCGGCGCTCTGCTCGGCGGACTGTTCGTTGAGCGTGGCAGTCATTTCTCTCACTCACTCCCCGCGGTTGCATCGGCCAGCGCGTTGACGCCACCGACGATCTCGCTGATTTCCTGGGTGATACCCGCCTGACGGGCCTGGTTGGCGACTCGGGTGTACTTCTCGATGAGGTCCTGCGCGTTGTCCGTGGCGGACTTCATCGCGCGCTGCCGCGCCGCGAGCTCCGACGCCGCCGCCTGCAGCAGGCTGTAGTAGATCCGGCTGCGTACGTAGCGCGGCAGCAGGGCGTCGAGCACCTCGGCGGCCGAGGGCTCGAAGTCGTAGAGCGGCAGCACGTCGCCCTCGGCGGGAGGCTCCTCCCCCTCCACGACCTCCAGCGGCAGCAGCCGGCGGGCGACCGGCTCCTGGCGCAGCATGCTGACGAACCGGCTGTAGACAATGTGCACCTCGTGCACCTCGCCCTCGCCGTCGCGCTCCTCCCCGAGGAAGGCGTCGAGCATCGCGTCGCCGATCTCGATGGCGTTGTCGTACGCCGGGCTGTCGGAGAACCCGGTCCACGACTGCGCGATCTCGCGGTTGCGGAAGCTGTAGTAGCCGACGCCCTTGCGGCCGCTGACGTAGAGCCGGGACTCCTTGCCCTCGGAGCGCAGCTTCTCCACCAGCCGCTCGGCCTCCTTGAGCACGCTCGAGGAGTACGAGCCCGCCAGGCCACGGTCGCTGGTGATCACCAGCACTGCCGCGACCGTGGGGTTCTCGACCTCGTGCGTCAGCGGGTGGTCGACGTTGGAGAACGTCGCCAGCGCCGACACCGCGTTGGTGAGCTCGCGGGCGTACGGCGAGGCCGCCTGCGCCCGCTGCTGCGCCTTGATGATGCGCGAGGCAGCGATCAGCTCCATCGCACGGGTGATCTTCTTCGTGGCCTGGACCGACTTGATCCGGGCGCGAAGCTCGCGGACCGACGCTGCCATCGCTCAGGCTCGCTTCTGCTTGACGATCTGCTCCTGCTCGACGTCCTCGTCCTCGAGGGCCTCGAACTCCTCCTTGCCGGCACGCAGCGTCTGGCCCTCGCCGGTCTCGAACTGGTCGAGGAAGGAGTCGTAGGCCGACTCCAGCGCCGACGCGGTGTCGTCGGAGAACTTCCGCGACTCGCGGATGCCGTCCAGCACCCCGGAGTGCTCGCGCTTGAGGTAGTCGAGGAACTCCCGCTCGAACCGGGAGACGTCGGGGACCGGCACGATGTCGAGCTTGCCGGTGGTGCCCGCCCAGATCGACACCGCCTGGTCCTCCATCGGGTACGGCGAGTACTGCGGCTGCTTGAGCAGCTCCATCAACCGCTGGCCGCGGTTGAGCTGCTGCTTGGAGGCGGCGTCGAGATCGGAGGCGAACATCGCGAACGCCTCCATCGCCCGGAACTGGGCGAGCTCGACCTTCAGCGACCCGGTGACCTCCTTCATCGCCTTGGTCATCGCCGCACTGCCCACCCGTGACACCGAGATGCCGACGTCGATCGCGGGCCGCTGGTTGGCGTTGAACAGGTCGGACTGCAGGAAGATCTGGCCGTCGGTGATCGAGATGACGTTGGTCGGGATGTAGGCCGACACGTCGTTGGCCTTGGTCTCCACCAGCGGCAGGCCGGTCATGGAGCCGGCGCCCATCTCGTCGGACAGCTTCGCGCACCGCTCCAGCAGCCGGGAGTGCAGGTAGAACACGTCGCCGGGGTAGGCCTCGCGGCCCGGCGGGCGGCGGAGCAGCAGCGACACGGCCCGGTAGGCCTCCGCCTGCTTGGTCAGGTCGTCGAACACGATCAGCACGTGCTTGCCGTCGTACATCCAGTGCTGGCCGATGGCCGACCCGGTGTACGGCGCGAGGTACTTGAAGCCGGCCGCGTCGGAGGCGGGGGCGGCCACGATCGTGGTGTACTCCAGGGCACCGGCCTCCTCGAGGGCACCGCGCACGCCGGCGATCGTGGAGCCCTTCTGCCCGATGCCCACGTAGATGCAGCGGACCTGCTTGCTCGGGTCGCCGGTGTCCCAGAACTCCTTCTGGTTGATGATCGTGTCGATCGCGATCGCGGTCTTGCCGGTCTGGCGGTCACCGATGATGAGCTGGCGCTGGCCGCGGCCGATGGGCGTCAGCGCGTCGATCGCCTTGATCCCGGTCTGCAGCGGCTGGTTGACGCTCTGCCGCTGGACGACGGTCGGGGCCTGCAGCTCGAGCGCACGACGCGCGGAGGTCTCGACGTCGCCGAGGCCGTCGATCGGCTGGCCCAGCGGGTCGACGACCCGGCCGAGATAGCCGTCGCCGACGGGCACCGACAGGACCTCACCCGTCCGGCGGACGGTCTGGCCCTCCTCGATGCCGGCGAAGTCGCCGAGGACGACGACACCGATCTCGCGGATGTCGAGGTTCAGCGCGAGGCCGAGCGTGCCGTCCTCGAACTCCAGCAGCTCGTTGGACATGGCCGACGGAAGTCCCTCCACACGGGCGATGCCGTCTCCGGCCTCGGCCACCGTGCCGACCTCTTCGCGGCTCGTGGTCTCCGGCTGGTACTCGGAGACGAAGCGCTGCAGCGCATCCCGGATCTCCTCCGGGCGGATCGTCAGCTCCGCCATTGTCTTCCCTGCTCTCTTGGGTACGTCTCTTCGTTCACTGGTCTGGTCGCGCCGTGACCGCTAAGCCCGCGGCGGTGGATCGTTCAGCCCGCCAGCCTCCGACGGGCCTCGTCGAGCCGGCTGGCGACGGTGCCGTCGATGACCTCGTCACCGATCTCGACCCGCAGACCGCCGAGCACCTCTTCGTCGACCACGACGTTGAGATGCACCGGGTGGTCGTACTCACGGCCCAGCGCCTCCGTGAGCCGGCGCCTGGCCTCCTCGGACAGCGGCCGGGCGACGCGCACCGTGGCGACGAGGCGTTCACGCCGCTCCGCGGCCACCTCCTGGTACTCCTGCAGGGCCACGGCCAGCGACCGGTGCCGGCCGGAGAGGGCCTGCTCGACCAGCCGGACGGTGGCCTCGGTGGCCTTGTCGCCCAGCAGCGAGCGGACCAGCTCGGCGCGGTGGGCGACCGGGACCGAACGGTCGGCGAGGGCCTCCCGCAGCCGGGGCTCACCGGCCACGATGCGGTTGAACCGGAACATCTCGTCCTCGAGCTCGTCGGCCTGGCCGCTGCCCTCCGCGGCCACGACCTGTGCCACCACCCCGGCGTGCTCGAGCGTGTCGCCGAGGTCGCGGCTCGCCGACCAGCGCAGCCCGGCGGCTGCGGCGGCGACCTCGGCGGCCGCGCCGTCGACCTTGTCGCCGAGCAGGTCGTGGACCAGGGCGCCCTTGGCGGCCGAGTCCATGGAGGGGTCGGTCAGGGTCCGGCGCAGACTCGGCTCACGGTCGAGCAGCGCCGTCACCGAGAACAGGTCGGCACCCACCCGACCGGCGTCGGCGCCGGACTCCAGCACCTGGTCGAGACGCTCGACGACCGTCCGGCGGGACTCCGCCGAGACGCCGTGTCCTGCGGTGGCCATCAGCTCACCCGGCCCGCGCCCGAGCCCGTGGGCTGCTCCTCGAGGTCGGCGATGAAGCGCTCGACCACCCGGCCGGCGCGGTCGTCGTCCTCGAGGGACTCACCGACGATGCGACCGGCGAGCGTGGTGGCCAGCGAGCCCACCTCGGCCCGCAGCTGCTGCACCGCCTGCTGGCGCTCGGCCTCGATCTGCGAGTGCGCCGTGCTGGTGATGCGCGCCGCCTCCGCCTGTGCCTGCTCGCGCATCTCCGCCACGATCAGCGCACCCTGCTCACGCGCCTCCTCACGGATGCGCGCGGCCTCGTGCCGGGCGTCGGCGAGCTGGTTGCGGTAGGACTCGAGCGCGGCGTTGGCCTCGGCCTGGGCCTCCTCGGCCTGCTTGATGCCGCCCTCGATGGCCGCGGTGCGCTCGGCGTACGCCTTCTCGAACGCCGGCACCGCCTTCTTGGTGATGAAGTAGACGACGATGCCGAAGACCACCAGCGCAAGACCGATCTCGAACCACGACGCCGGGATCAGCGGGTTGAGCTCGTGGCCCCCTTCGGCGAGCACGATGTTCATGGCAGTGACCTCATTAGAGACCTCACTGGGAGCTCGTGGTTGTCTGGCTCGTCACGGGCGGGCTAGAGCACGAACGCGAGCGCGATACCGATGATGGCAAGCGCCTCGGCGAGGGCGAAGCCCAGGATCGCGATCGTCTGCAGGCGGCCCTGTGCCTCGGGCTGGCGAGCCACGCCGTTGATGTAGGCAGCAAAGATCAGACCGATGCCGACGCCCGGGCC
>DATABY010000118.1:0-27339 GCA_036259355.1 Nocardioidaceae bacterium | reverse complement strand
AGCCTGGTTCATGCGCTGGTGCGCCTCGGCCACCAGGATGTTCTGCAGCGGCATCGGCAGCGGCTGCGGAGCGTCCTCGGCCTCCCATGCCTCGGTCCAGCGGTTCTTCAGCAGGCGCGCGGGCTTGCCGGTGTAGATGCGCGTGCGCACGGTGTCGGACGACGACGCGGCGAGCAGCGCCCGCTTGATCGTGTCGTGCTCGCCACCGAGCTTGTACTCGGCGGCGGTGAGCCAGGCCGAGCCCATCCACACACCCTGCGCGCCTAGGGCGAGCGCCGCCGCGGCCTGCCGTCCCGAGCCGATGCCGCCGGCGGCGAGCACCGGCACCTCGACGCCCACCGCGTCGACGATCTCGGGGGTGAGCACCATCGTGGTGACCTCCCCGGTGTGCCCGCCGGCCTCGTAGCCCTGCGCGACCACGACGTCGACGCCGTTGTCCACGTGGCTCATCGCGTGTGCCGCCTTGCCCGCCAGCGCGGCCACGGGGACGCCCGCGTCGTGCGCGCGGTCGATGACGTCCTTGGGCGGGGACCCCAGGGCGTTGGCGATCAACCGGATCGGGTGCGACAGCGCGACGTCGACGTGGGCGCGGGCCACCGAGTGCAGCCATCCCATCACCGCGTCGCGGTGCTGGGCGTCCTGGGCGAGCGGGGGTACGCCGAGCTTGCGCATGGTGTCGTCGACGAACCGCTTGTGGTCCTCGGGGACCAGCGCTCCGAGGTCGGTGGGGGTGCCCTCGGTGGGCACCTTCATCGGCATCACGATGTCGACGCCGTACGGCTTGCCGTCGGTGTTCTCGTCCATCCAGCTCAGGACCTCGTCGAGCTCACCCGCCTCGTTGAACCGCACGCAGCCGAGCACGCCCATGCCGCCGGCACGGCTGATGGCGGCCGCCACGTGCTCAGACGGGGTGAACCCGAAGATCGGCCGGTCGATGCCGAGCTGGTCGCAGATCGGTGTGCGCATCCCGGGCCCTGCGGTCAGGCCGGCGTCGGGGCAGCGGTGGTCGCCGCGGACTGACGCACGAAGTCCTGGGCCCACCGGTAGTCGGGCTTGCCGCTGGGGTGCCGGCGGACCCGTTCCACCAGATGCAGCTCGCGGGGCACCTTGTAGCCGGCGATACGGGTCCGCAGGTGCGCGTCGACGTCCTCCAGCGTCGGCTGCCGGCCCTCACGGGGCTGGACGACGGCCACCACGCGCTGCCCGTAGCGCTCGTCCGGAGCACCCACGACGAGGACGTCGAACACGTCGGGATGGGACTTGACCGCTCCCTCCACCTCCTCGGGGAACACCTTCTCGCCGCCGGTGTTGATGCAGTTGGAGCCGCGGCCCAGCAGCACGATCGTGCCGTCGTCCTCGACCCTGGCCATGTCGCCGGGGATGGAGTAGCGCACCCCGTTGATCTCGGTGAACGTCCTGGCGGTCTTCTCCGGGTCCTTGTGGTAGCCCAGCGGGATGTGGCCGGAGCGGGCCAGCCGGCCGATCCCGCCGCCGCCGGGCGCGATGGGGCGGCCGTCGTCGTCGATGACGATCGTGCCCTCACCGCGGTTGACCCGCGGACCGCCGCAGTCCTTCTCGTCCTTGCTCACCACGCCGAGCCCGGAGAAGCCGGTCTCGGAGGAGCCGATGGTGTCGGTGATGACGAGATTCGGGAACACCTCGAGGTACTGCTGCTTCACCGACGGCGAGAAGATCGCGGCACCGCTGGACAGCGCCAGCATGGTGGAGCCGTCGTACTCGCCGGACTCGAACGCCTCGATCATCGGCCGCGCCATCGCGTCGCCGGTGATGGCCATGACGTTGACCTTCTCACGGTCCACCAGCCGCCAGACCTCGTGCGGGTCGAACTTGGGCAGGAGCACGACGGTGCTGGCGGTGAACAGCGCGCCGAGAGCGGCCCACTGCGCGGCACCGTGCATCATCGGCGCGACGGGGAAACGCACCAGCGGCCCGCCGCCGGCGCCGTCCTGGGCGAGCTTCCACTCGTCCTCGACCGGCTCGTTGGTCATGAAGTCGATGCCACCGCCGAGGACGCGCCAGACGTCCTCCTGGCGCCACACCACGCCCTTCGGCATGCCCGTGGTGCCGCCGGTGTAGAGCACGTAGAGGTCGCCGGCGCTGCGCTCGCCGAAGTCACGCTCCGGCGAGGCACCGGCCAGCGCGCGCTCGTACTCCACCGGGCCGTACGCGCCGGTCTCCTCCGACGTGCCGTCCTCGACCACCACGGTGTGCCGGATCGCGGGGACGCGCGACAGTACCGCGGCCATCCTCGGCGCGTAGCGGCGCTGGTGCACGACGGCCTCGAGGTCGGCGTCGTCGAAGATGTAGGCGAGCTCCTCCTCGACGTAGCGGTAGTTGATGTTGATCGGCACGGCGCGCAGCTTGAACAGGGCGAACATCGTCTCGACGAACTCCACGGAGTTCAGCGAGTAGATGCCGACCTTGGACTCGGGGCCGATGCCCTGGTCGGCGAGGTGGTGGGCCAGCCGGTTGGCCCGCTGCTCGAGCTCGGCGAAGGTCACCCGACGGTCGCCGCACACCACCGCCGTACGGTCAGCAGCGAGGTCGACGGCATGCTCGAGCAGGTCAGCGATGTTGAAAGCCACCCGGAAAAAGTAGAACATGTTCTCACTGGTGGCAATACCCGGGCCAGAACAGCGTCCGTCAGACTGGGCGCTGTGCCGCACCCTTCGGCGGACGCACGGGCCAGAGACGAAGACGGAGCCTGCTGATGAGCCAACAACCGCACTGCCTGGTCGAGCGACGTGGCCACGTGCTGGTGGTGACGATGAACCGGCCGGAGGCCAAGAACGCGCTCTCGGGCGAGATGATGCGGATCATGGCCGAGGCCTGGGACCAGGTCGACGGTGACGACGGCATCCGGGCTTGCGTGCTGACCGGAGCGGGCGGGGCGTTCTGTGCCGGCGCCGACCTCAAGGCGATGACGCAGAGCCACCCCGGCGAGTCGTTCGAGGGCGGTGGCTGGAACCTGGCCCGGATCGACTCTCTGCTCAAGGGTCGCCGCCTCAGCAAGCCGCTGATCGCCGCGGTCGAGGGTCCGGCGATCGCCGGCGGCACCGAGATCCTGCAGGCGACCGACATTCGGGTCGCCGGCGAGAGCGCGAGGTTCGGGGTCTCCGAGGCCCGCTGGGGCCTGTTCCCGCTCGGCGGCTCCGCCGTACGGCTGGTGCGGCAGATCCCGTACACGCTCGCTGCCGACGTCCTGCTCACCGGACGGCATCTCAACGCCGCCGAGGCCCTCCACATGGGCCTGGTGGGGCGGGTCGTGGCGGACGGGCAGGCGCTCGACACCGCGCTGGCGATCGCCGACCAGGTCGCGGCCAACGGTCCGCTGGCCGTGCAGGCGATGCTGCGGACGATCCGCGACACCGAGGGAATGGCGGAGGACGACGCGTTCAAGGTCGAGGCCGAGATCGGCATGAAGGTCTTCATGAGCGAGGACGCCAAGGAGGGCCCCCGGGCCTTCGCCGAGAAGCGCAAGCCGCAGTTCTCGGGACGCTGAGCGGTGACGACGGACGACGCCCGGGCCCGGCTCGCGGCAGCGACCCGCGACCTGGTGGACGCGGTGCTGATGACCGCCACCGGCGAGGACGACATGGTGGTCGCCGCCAAGGAGGTCGAGGCGATCACCGAGCGGCTGCGGCAGCGGCGGCGCGAGCACCCGCCCCGGCCCGACATCGGCCCCGACGGGAAGATGCGCGCGCTCGGCAACCCCGTCATCGGGGAGGCGAACCCGCTGGCCCCACCGCTGTTCGTCGAGACCGTCCACGACAGCGGTGAGGTACGGGCGGAGTTCGAGCTCGGGGACCCCTACGAGGGACCGCCCGGGCTCGTGCACGGTGGGGTCAGCGCATTGATCCTCGACCACCTGCTCGGCAGTGCCGGCGGCGCCGGCGGACGTCCGGGCATGACGGCCACGCTGGACCTGCGCTACCGGAGGCCGACGCCCCTGCACCGGCCGCTGGTCGGGCGCGCCTGGATCCATGCCTGCGACGGGCGCAAGACCACGATCCGCGGCGAGATCGCCCGCCATGACGGCCGCGTGTGCGTGGAGGCGTCCGGGCTGTTCATCCTGCCCAGCTTCCTGGCCGAGCAGCTCGACGAGGCGCAACGCTACCGCGACTGAGGCAGTCGCAGGCGAGCCGCCTCACCAGAGCATCCAGGAAGATTGACGCCTCACCGCAGGGGTATTCCCCGCCTGCGAGGCGTCAAGATTCCTGGTGCGGACGGGTCAGATGGCGGTCTCCTGCTCGGCCCAGTACGGGTCCCGGAGCTTGCGCTTGTAGAGCTTGCCGTTGGGGTCGCGCGGCATCTCCTCGACGTAGTCGACGCTCTTGGGTCGCTTGAACTTCGCCAGCCGGCCGGCGGCGTACTCCAGCAGCTCCTCGGTGAGCGCGTCGCCGGGCTCCACCCCGGCCACCGGCTGCACGACCGCCTTGATCTCCTCGCCCCAGTCCGGGTGCGGGATCCCGAAGACCGCGACGTCGTCGACCTTGGGGTGCACGCACAGCTCCGCCTCGATCTCGGCGGGGTAGATGTTGACGCCGCCGGAGATGATCATGTCGCTCTTGCGGTCGCACAGGAACAGGTAGCCGTCCTCGTCGAGGTAGCCGACGTCACCGACGGTGAAGAAGTCGCCGATCCGGTTGTCACGCGTCTTGCCGGGGTCACCCTTGTAGGAGAAGTCCGAGGTCGCCATCTTCATGTAGACGGTGCCCACCTCGTCGGGCGCCAGCTCGTTGCGGTCGTCGTCGAAGATCTTGATCTCCGACCCGGGCCAGGCCCTGCCGACCGATCCGGGCTTGCGCAGCCACTCCTCCGACGTGATCAGGGTGCCGCCGCCCTCCGTGGCGGCGTAGTAGTCGATGACCACCGGCCCCCACCACTCGATCATGGCCCGCTTGACCTCCTTCGGGCACGGCGCGGCGCCGTGCACCATGTAGCGCAGCGAGGACAGGTCGTACTGCTTGCGTTCGTCCTCGGGCAGCGACAGCAGCCGGTTGAACTGTGTCGGCACCATGTGGCTCTGGGTGACCCGGTAGCGGTCGACCAGCTCGAGCATCTCCCTGGGCCCCCAGCGGTCCATGAGTACGGCGGGGTGCCCGACCTGCACCGACGTGGACGCCCACACCAGCACGGCCGTGTGGTACATCGGCGACCCGCAGATGTGCACGTTGTCGTCGAACGGCTGCATGCCGAACAGCGAGAAGAACAGCGCGGTCCGCTCCGCGACGCTCTCCGGTGCCGCACCGGTCAGCGGACGGCGTACGCCCTTCGGCCGCCCGGTCGTGCCCGACGTGTACTGCATCGGCGCACCCGCGGTGCGGTCCTCGGGCAGCGTGTCCGGCTGGCACTCGGCCAGCTCGTCGAGTGCCTGGAACCCGCCGATGGCGCCGACCGCGAACCGGTGCTCCTCGGGCAGGCCGACCTCGGTGACCGCCTCCGTCGCTGCCTCGGCGAACCGCTCGTGGGCCACAAACACCTTGGCTTCGCTGTCTCCGAGGATGTAGGCGACCTCGGGCCCGACCAGGTGCCAGTTGATCGGTACGAGGTACAGCCCGGACTGCAGGGCCGCGAAGTACAACGCCAGCAGCTCGACCCCGTTGGGGAGCAGCAGCGCCACGCTGTCGCCGGTGGACAGTCCCAGCGACCGCAGGCCGTGGGCGTAGCGGTTCGTCGTCGCCGCGAGCTCGGCGTACGACGTCTCCCGTCCGTCCGGAGAAACCACCGCCAGCCGGTCCGGGTGGGTCTTCGCGATCTGCCACAGTCCGAGCTCGTCAGCCATGACACAGCAGGCTAGAACGTGTTCCAGAAAATGGCTACAGGTGTCCAGGCTTGAATCGCTCCGGCGAGGGGTAGATACCGCGGCCTAGCGACAGCGCACCACCGGACGGTCACGCCAAGCGCTGCCAACCGCCCGGACACTTTCGTGGAGGGAGCCGTACGGCAGCGCGCGCGGTGTGCCAACCACCGACGCCGGCGCGTACGGGACCTGCGACATGGACCGACACCACCCCGTCAGAGTGCGGGGCACCTCACCACCAGCGCCGGCCGCCGCCTTGCGGCCGGCGCTTCTGCTGGCCGTGGCCGTGGCTCTGGTCGCCGCCTCGATGATGTTCAGCCCGCCACCCACTCGTGCGGCCACGGTGGCGGCGAACGCGTCGGTCGAGATGGGAGACGACTTCTTCCGGCCCAGCAGCGTGACCGTCGCCGCGGGCGACACCGTCACCTGGACCAACGGCGGCGACGACCACACCGTGACCGCGGACGACAACAGCTTCAACAGCGGAAACATGGTGGGCGGCGACACGTACCGCCGCACCTTCGACACCGCCGGCAGCTACTCCTACGTCTGCGCGTACCACGACGACATGCGCGGCACCGTCGTGGTGACGGAGGCGAGCGAGCCACCGCCGCCGCCTCCGGCCCCACGCGTCGTCGCCCGGGTGGTGTCCTTCGGGCCCACCCCGCTGCGCCTCGCGGGACGGCAGCGCGTGCGCGCGGTGTACCGGATCGGCCAGGCGTCGACACTGCGGGCCAACGTCCAGCGGCTGCGACCCACCCGCACGGTGCGGACCTTCCCCCGCCGGACTACGCGCAGCGCCGGCCGGGTGAGGTACCTCTGGGACGGGAAGACCAACCGCCGCAGGGACGTTCGCCCGGGCCGTTACCGGATGAACCTGACGGTCATCGACCGTGCCGGTAACCGTCGCGTCGTCCGCACGGCCTTCCGGGTGGTGCGGTAAGGCCCCCGGGTCGCGGTCGTTCACCACGCCCGCGGCCCCGGCGGAGCAAGGGCGAAGGCGGCGTCCTCTCGGGGGCGCCGCCCTCGCCCTTGTCGGACGGACTCGCGGCGAGGCCGGACGGCGTCAGGCCGACGGCTCGCCGATGTTGACCATCCGTCGCTAGCGCGCGGTGGACACGTGAACCGTTCGCCGCTGCCGGTGTCAGCGTCGGGCCGCCCATGACGCTCGTGCTCATCCGAGGACGGCGTCGGCGACCGCGCGCAGCTCGTCGACGCTTCGGCAGGTCACCAGCAGCATCGACACCCCCGCCTCCTCCCAGCGGCGCACGTCCTCACGCACCCTCCCGGGCGGGCCGACCAGCGTGATGTCGTCGACCAGCCTGTCGGGCACGAGCGCGGCTGCCTTGTCCTTCTCGCCGGAGAGGTAGGCCTGCTGGATCTGCTCGGTCTCCGCTTCGTAGCCCATCCGCGCGAACACGTCCTTGTGGAAGTTGCGCTGCTTGGCGCCCATGCCGCCGATGTAGAGGGCCAGGTAAGGCTTGATCTGCTCGAGAGTCCGCTCGCGGTCCTCGGTCACCACCACCTGGGCGGTCGCGCACACCTCGAACTGCTCCCGGGTACGCCGAGCGCCGGGCCGGGCGAACCCCTCGGCCAGCCACTGCTCGTACATCGGTGCCGCCCGCGGCGAGTAGAAGATCGGAAGCCAGCCGTCGGCTATCTCCGCGGCCAGGGCGACGTTCTTCGGGCCCTCGGCGCCCAGCCAGATCGGCACGTCGGTGCGCAGCGGGTGGGTGATGGGCTTCAGCGGCTTGCCGAGCCCGGTGGCGTCCGCGCCGTCGTACGGCAGCCGGTAGTGCTTACCCTCGTTGACCACCGGGGCCTCGCGGCCCAGCACCTGCCGGACGACCGAGACGTACTCGCGGGTGCGGGCCAGCGGCTTGGCGAACGACGCGCCGTACCAGCCCTCCACCACCTGGGGCCCGGAGACCCCCAGGCCGAGGACGACACGGCCGCCGCTGAGGTGGTCGAGCGTGAGGACGTGCATCGCGCAGGCGGTCGGGGTCCGGGCCGACAGCTGTGCCAGCGCGGTCCCCAGCCGCACCCGCTGCGTGCGCGAGCCGAACCAGGCCAGCGGGGTGAGCGCATCGGAACCCCACGCCTCGGCCGCGAAGACCGCGTCCAGGCCGAGCCGCTCCGCCTCCTCGACCAGGTCCTGGGCGTTGTCGGGCGGCCCGGCGCCCCAGTAACCCAGCTGCAGTCCGAGCTTCATCCGGCCACCTCCGTGCGTCACCTCACCTTGCCACCAGAACTGTAACGTGTTTCACTTCCGACGTGAGTGAGGTCCTGACCGCCCCGTTGGACATCAGTTTCGACTACACCCGTTCGCTGGGCCAGACACTGAGCCGCTTCATGACGGGCCTGCGTGACCGTCGGATCCTCGGCGGACGCGGCGCAGACGGACGGGTGCACGTGCCACCGCCGGAGTACGACCCGGTGACGTCCGAGCCGGTCACCGAGCTGGTCGAGGTCGCCGACACCGGGACGGTGCGCTCCTGGTCATGGAACGCCGAGCCGCTGGAGGGACAGCCGCTGGACCAGCCGTTCGCGTGGGCGCTGGTGCAGCTCGACGGCGCCGACACCAGCATGCTCCACGCGCTCGACGTCGGCTCCGCGGACGAGGTGCGCACCGGCATGCGGGTGCAGGTGCGCTGGGCGACGGAGACGGCCGGCCACATCCGCGACATCGCCTGCTTCGTCCCGGAGGGCCAGGCATGAGCAGCGACCCGGTGACGATGGTGACGACTCCGGTGCACCTGAGCTACCTGCACGCCGCCGGCGCCGAGGAGAGCAGCTATCTGCGGGCCCTGCAGCGGGGCCGGCTGGTCGGGCAACGCTGTCCGGTGTGCGGCAAGGTCTATGTGCCGCCCCGCGGCTCCTGCCCGGTCGACGGCGTGCCCACCACCGACGAGGTGGAGCTGCCCGACCACGGCATCGTGACGACGTTCTGCATCGTCAACGTGCCGTTCATGGGGCAGAAGATCACGCCGCCGTACGTCTCGGCGTACGTGCTGCTCGACGGCGCCGACATCGCGTTCCTGCACCTGATCCTCGGCTGCCCCGTCGACGAGGTGCGGATGGGCATGCGGGTCCAGGCGGTGTGGAAGCCGCGGGAGGAGTGGGGGCCCAGCCTGGAGAACGTCGACCACTTCCGGCCGACCGGCGAGCCGGACGCGCCGTACGAGTCCTACGCCCGACATCTGTGAGCAGCGTCCCCGATGAGGAGGCCAGCGTGAGGAGTACCGCGTGAGGGACGTCGCCGTGGTCGGCTTCACCCAGGCGCCCAACGTGCGCAGCACTTCTGGGTCGTCGACCGGCGTGGAGATGCTGGTACCGACCTTCCAGGAGATCTACCGGCAGACGGGCCTGGGCAAGACCGACATCGACTTCTGGTGCTCGGGCTCGAGCGACTACCTGGCCGGGCGGTCGTTCTCGTTCGTGTCCGCGGTGGACGCGATCGGCGCGTTCCCGCCGATCATCGAGTCGCACGTGGAGATGGACGCCGCCTGGGCGTTGTACGAGGCGTGGGTCAAGGTGCTGACCGGTGAGGCCGACGTCGCACTCGCCTACGGCTTCGGCAAGTCCTCTGCCGGCACGCTGCGCCGCGTGCTCAGCCTGCAGACCGACCCCTACGTCGTGGCGCCGCTATGGGTCGACGCGGTCAGCATGGCCGCTCTGCAGGCACGCGTCGGGCTCGAGTCCGGCACCTGGTCCGAGCGCGACATGGCCGAGGTGGTGGTGCGGAGCCGCGCGGCCGCGAAGGACAACCCGCGGGCGCAGCTGTCCGGCGACCACACGGTCGAGGAGCTGTTGGCGCAGGAGGCGTACGCCGACCCGCTGCGCAAGCACGACTGCCCGCCGATCACCGACGGGGCCTCGGCCGTCGTGATCGCGGCCGGCGACCGGGCCCGTGAGCTCTGCGACAACCCCGCGTGGATCACCGGCTTCGCCCACTGCACCGACGGCCAGAGTCTCGGCGGCCGGGACCTGACGACCTCCCCGTCGACGACGGCGGCGGGCTCGGCAGCCGGGCTCAACGGCGCCGGCGTGGACACCGCCGAGCTGTACGCGCCGTTCAGCCACCAGGAGATCGTGCTGCGCCGGGCCCTCGGGCTCGACGACCGCGTCAGGGTGAACCCGTCAGGCGGCGCGCTGTGCGCCAACCCCATGTTCGCCGCCGGCCTCGTGCGCATCGGTGAGGCCGCGAGCCGCATCCACCGCGGCGAGTCGGCGCGGGCGCTCGCACACGCCACCTCCGGGCCCGCGCTGCAGCAGAACCTCGTGTGCGTGATGGAGGGGCAGCACTGATGGGCAAGCAGCTGGCCGCGGTGATCGGCACCGGACAGACCCATCACCGAGCCAAGCGCACCGATGTGTCGATGGCCGGGCTCTGCCGGGAGGCGGTCGACCGGGCGCTCGCCGACGCAGGCATGGAGCTCACCGACATCGACGCCGTGGTGATCGGCAAGGCGCCCGACCTGTTCGAGGGCGTGATGATGCCCGAGCTCTACCTCGCCGAGGCCCTCGGCGCCGTGGGCAAGCCACTGCTCCGCGTGCACACCGCCGGCTCGGTGGGCGGCTCCACCTCGATCGTGGCGGCACAGCTGGTGCAGGCGGGCGTCCACCAGCGGGTGCTGACGCTCGCGTGGGAAAAGCAGTCGGAGTCCAACGCGATGTGGGCGCTGTCGATCCCGGTGCCGTTCATCATGCCGGTGCACGCGGGTGCCGGCGGCTACTTCGCCCCACACGTCCGCTCCTACATCAGACGGTCCGGTGCGCCCGAGCACGTCGGGCGCATCGTGGCGGTCAAGGACCGGCAGAACGGCTGCCGCAACCCCTATGCGCACCTGCACGACACCGACATCTCGCTGGACAGCGTCGCGGAGTCGGCGATGCTGTGGGACCCGATCCGCTATGACGAGACCTGCCCGTCCTCCGACGGCGCCTGCGCGATGGTCATCGCGGCCGAGGACGTCGCCGACGCGTCCGCGCGTGCGGCGTGGATCCACGCGACGGCGATGCGCACCGAGCCGACGACGTTCGCCGGTCGTGACCAGGTCAACCCGCAGGCCGGCCGGGACGCGGCGGCCGCGCTGTGGCACGACGCCGGTATCAAGGACCCGTTGTCCGAGATCGACGTCGCCGAGATCTATGTGCCGTTCTCGTGGTTCGAACCGATGTGGCTCGAGAACCTCGGGTTCGCCGACGAGGGCGGAGGGTGGAAGCTCACCGAGTGCGGCGCCACGGCGCTGGACGGCAGCATTCCGATCAACCCTTCCGGCGGCGTGCTCTCCTCCAACCCCATCGGTGCCTCGGGAATGCTGCGGTTCGCCGAGGCGGCCATGCAGGTGCGGGACGCAGCCGGCGAGCACCAGGTCCCGGACGCGCGCACGGCGCTCGGACACGCGTACGGCGGTGGGTCGCAGTTCTTTGCGATGTGGGTGGTGTGCGCCGACAAGCCCGCCGACTGAGGTTTTTTGCGTTGCACACGGGAAAACTGTGCACTCTGGGTCTGGCGGGACTGTGACGTGCGGAGCAGACTGGCGAACAATCGCACGGCTACACATCGAGGTTTGTCGGGGAGCGGAACCTCTGTCGGGTTGAGGAGATCCGTTGTCCGCTCGTCTACGTCAAACGTTCACCGTGTCCGTCGTTCTCGCGTCGTCCCTCTTCGTGCTGCTGCCCTTCCTGTCCGGCATGTCCGCGAATGCTGCCCGCACCACCACACCGGCGAACCCGGCAGGCCCGCCAACCGCCGCGGCGTTGCTGGTCGCTCCGGCAGCGGCCAGGCCGGTCACCCCCCAACTGCGGCAGGTACCGCTGCCCGCGGCACCGCGACCCGGCACGCCCACGACGAGGCCCGCCCGGTCGGCCGGCTTCGCCGTGGTGGGTGCCACCTGGCAGGGTGCCACGCCGGCCGGGCTTCGCGTGTCGGTCCGCACCAGAAGCGGTGAGCGTTGGTCGTCCTGGACGCCGCTGCCCGTCGAGGTCGCTGACCACGGCCCTGACCGCGGCACCGTGGAATCCCGACGTGCCCGGCGGGGCACGGATCCGGTCGTCGTCGGGGACGTCGACCTCGTGCAGATGCGGGCCACGAGCCACAGCGGCCGGACCCCACGGGCCCTGAGGCTCAGTCTCGTGAACCCGGGGACGAGTCCCGCCGACGACGACCCCGCGATGACCGACGTGCGCAGGCGTTCGCCGGCGGCCGTCGCGAGTGCGCGCCTCGCACCGCGGCCGCGGATCCGCTCGCGCGCTGCCTGGGGCGCCAACGAACGGCTGCGGACCCGGCGACCGACGTACGGCACCGTGCGCGCGGGATTCGTGCACCACACGGTCAACTCCAACCGTTACTCGCGCTCGGACGTCCCGGCGATCATCCGCGGCATCTACGCGTACCACACCCAGGGCCGGGGCTGGAGCGACATCGGCTACAACTTCCTCGTGGACCGCTTCGGCCGTATCTGGGAGGGCCGCTTCGGCGGGGTCGCGCGCAACGTGATCGGCGCGCACACGCTGGGCTACAACCACCTGTCGTTCGCGATGTCGGCGATCGGCAACTTCCAGACCGCCCGTCCGTCACCCGCGCTCGTGCGTGCCTTCGGTCGGCTGATGGCCTGGAAGCTCGGGCTCAACGGCGTCACGGCGGGCAGCAGGAACCAGCGGCTGCGCGGGCGGGCGCTGAGCGCGATCAGCGGGCACCGCGATGCCGGGCAGACCGCGTGCCCGGGGGTCCGCCTCTACCAGCGGATCCCCGCGATCCGCAGGACCGCGGTCCGTGCGCAACAGGGCGGCACAACCCCGACGCCGCCGCCGCCGGCGCCGGTACCGACCCCGCCGCCGCCGACCGAGGAGGACGGCGGACCGGGGCCCGGCTGAGCCACGGTCAGGAGTACTTGACCTGGACTTCCTTCACGCCGTTGATCCACCCCGACCGCAGGCGTCGCGGGTCGCCGACCTTGCTGATGTCGGGCACCACGTCGGCGATCGCGTTGAACATGAGGCCGATCTCCAGCCGAGCCAGGTTGGCGCCCAGACAGTAGTGCGCGCCCTGGCCGCCGAAGCCGAGGTGCGGGTTGGGGTCACGGAGGACGTCGAACCTCTGCGGCTCCTCGAACACATCCGGATCGAAGTTCGCCGAGCTGTAGAACATGCCGACACGCTGACCCTCCAAGATGTCGACCCCGGCGAGCTGGGTGTCGCGCTTGGCGGTTCGCTGGAAGCACACGATCGGCGTCGCCCAGCGGACGATCTCGTCGGCCGCGGTCTCCGGGCGGTCCTTCTTGAACAGCTCCCACTGGGCGGGGTGGTCGAAGAACGCGAGCATCCCGTGCGTAATCGCGTTGCGGGTGGTCTCGTTGCCGGCGACTGCCAGCAGGATGACGAAGAAGCCGAACTCGTCGTCGCTGAGGGCCTCACCGTCGATGTCGGCCTGCACCAGCTTGGTGACGATGTCGTCGCGCGGGTTGGCCCGGCGGTCCTCGGCCATCGCGGTGAAGTAGCCGACGATCTCGGCGGCCGCGGTCTCCGGGTCGATGTCGTACTCCGGGTCGTCGTAGGCGACCATCTCGTTGGACCAGTTGAAGATCTTCTTGCGGTCCTCCTGCGGGACGCCGAGCAGCTCCGCGATCGCCTGCAGCGGCAGCTCGCACGCGACCTGCTCGACGAAGTCGCCCGACCCGGAGGCCAGGGCCTCCTCGACGATGCGCCGCGCACGCTCGCGCAGCGTCTCGCGCAGCGCCTCGACCGCCCTCGGTGTGAAGCCACGCGACACGATCCGGCGTACCTTCGTGTGGTCGGGCGGGTCCATGTTGAGCAGGATCAGCCGCTGGGCCTCGATCTGGTCGCGGGTGAGCTCCTCGCTGAACCGGATGATCGCAGTGTTCTCCGAGCTGGAGAAGGTATCGGTGTCGCGCGAGATCTCCTTCACGTCCGCGTGCCGGCTGATCACCCAGAACCCCTCGTCGGTGAAGCCGCCCACCCCCAGTGGCTGGGCGTTCCACCACACCGGTGCGGTGCGGCGAAGCTCGACGAACTCCTCGACCGGCAGCCGTTGCTGCAGCAGGTCGGGATCGGTGAAGTCGAAACCCTCGGGAAGCGACAGAGTGCTCACAGGCTTACCTCCGGTACCCAAGACAACTGCCAGACCAGGGCAGATCTGGAACGTGTTCTAGGTCATTCAAGCACAACCCCGCCAGCAGGTGAACCCTCTGCACGGTCCGCCCAGACGCCTCGCGTGCTTGCCGGTCGGTGAGAACGTGTTCTATTTTGCTGGCATGGGCACCCCCGTGATCGTCGAGGCCGTCCGCACCCCCATCGGCAAGCGCAGCGGCTGGCTGTCCGGCCTGCACGCCGCCGAGGTGCTCGGTGCCGCCCAGGCCGGTCTGGTCGAGCGCGTCGGCATCGACCCCGCGCTGGTCGAGCAGGTGATCGGCGGCTGCGTCACCCAAGGGGGCGAGCAGTCCAACAACATCACCCGTACGGCGTGGCTGCACACCGGTCTGCCGCAGCACACGGGGTGCACGACGATCGACTGCCAGTGCGGTTCGGCACAGCAGGCCAACCACCTGATCGCGGGGCTCATCGCCACCGGCGCGATCGACGTCGGCATCGCCTGTGGCGTGGAGTCGATGTCGCGGGTGCCGCTGCGGGCCAACATCGGCGACTCGGGTCTGCCCCGGCCGGAGAGCTGGGACATCGACCTGCCCAACCAGTTCCTCGGCGCCGACCGGATCGCCCAGGACCGCGGCATCACCCGTGCGGAGCTCGACGCCTTCGGCGCGGCGTCACAACGCAAGGCCCGGCACGCCTGGGACCACGGGCACTTCGACCGGGAGGTGCTCCCCGTCGAGGCGCCTGTCATCGACGAAGACGGCAAGCCGACCGACGAGCGCCGCACGGTCAGCCGGGACCAGGGACTGCGTGAGACCAGCGGGGAGAAGCTGGCGACGCTGTCACCGGTGCTGGCGGGCGGCACCCACACCGCTGGCACGTCGTCGCAGATCTCCGACGGCGCGGCGGCGGTGATGCTGATCGACGAGGAACGCGCCCGCGCCCTCGGCCTCGAACCGCGCGCCCGCATCGTCTCGCAGTGCCTGGTCGGCGCGGAGCCGTACTACCACCTCGACGGCCCGGTGCAGGCGACCCAGCGGGTCCTCGAACGCAGCGGCATGGCGATCGGCGACATCGACCTGTTCGAGGTCAACGAGGCTTTCGCGTCCGTCGTGCTCTCCTGGGCGAGCGTGCACAGGCCCGACATGGACCGGGTCAACGTCAACGGCGGCGCCATCGCGCTCGGCCACCCGGTGGGTAGCACCGGCTCCCGGCTGCTCACCACCGCGCTGCACGAGCTCGAGCGGCGCGATGCCGCGACCGCACTGGTCACCATGTGCGCCGGCGGTGCGCTGTCCACCGGCACGATCATCGAGCGCCTCTGACCGAAGTCGTCCGGCTTGGGATCTGCAGCACGAACGTTGACAGGCCTGGTTCGCTCCGACTCGCAACGCCATTTCGTGCCGGGCTAGACCCGGAGGATCGACGCGAGCCAGGCGTGGACGCTTCCTGGCTCGATCGTCATCTCCATCCTTACCGGTTCGATCTCCTCTACGTGCCAGCCGGCACTGAAGCTCGCCCGGATCTCGTCCTGGTGGATCCGACGAGGTCCCCATTCCCCAGGTTCGAGATCGCTGAAGCAGAGCATGTAGTACCTAGCGCCGACCGGCATCGAAGCGCGCAAGCCCTCCACGAACCTCTCCCGGTCCGGGTCTTCAAAGACATGGAACAGCCCGCTGTCGACGACAGTGTCGAAGGACTCGCCCAGACCAGCCAGCTCCAACGCGTTCCAGGTCATGAAGCGGGCAGTGAGACCGCGCTCGCCCGCCTTTGCGTCTGCGATCGCTACGGCGGTGCCTGCCTCGTCCACACCGGTCGCATCGAGTCCCATGGCGGCAGCCATCAGGGCATGCTCACCGGTGCCGCAGCCGACGTCCAGCACACGCCCGACCAGCCGGCCGCGATCGGCCAGCTCCCGGAACGCCGACTGCGGCCGACCGATATCCCAGGGCGGCCGCTCGACCGCGTACATGGCGTCGAAATCCCCCGCGCTTCGCACCGGTGCCGGCAACCCGCTCGAATGTTCGCTCTCCGACATGGCCCCTCCATGCAGACGCAGCCCACATGATCTGATTATGCGCCTCTTCACGTACCGGGAGTCACGCTGCGGACCCAACCGGGGCACGGGCACGTGTACGGGCGCGAGCAGGACTGGCGGCTTCCCAAGACGTGCCCGTGAGCCGGAGACACCGGTCCGCGTCGCGTGGTCGTGTCAGCCGTCTGCGTGGACAGCCCGGGGTCGACTGTCGAGGAGATCGTCGATCTGGTTGATGGCCGAGCTCGCCCCTTCGACCACTCCCATGTCGAGCACCTGCTGGAGCGCCTCGGCGGACTCGTAGGCCGAGCGGAACGTTGCGACGGTACGGCCGGCGACGTCCTCGAACTGGTAGCTGTTGTGCGAGACCGGCATGTCGGGCAAGGGGTTGAACTCGGCGTCGGCGAAGCCGTCGTCGAACGTGAACTCCCGGGGCTCGTCAACGGTCTTGACCTCCCACCAGCCGGCGTACTTCTCACCGTCGGGCCCAGTCATGTAGTACGTGACCCGGCCACCGGGGGCGAGGTCGTGGTCGACGAACGTGGCGGGGTGCGTCGGCGGACCCCACACCTTCTCCAGCTGGCGCGGGTCGGCGTACACCTGCCACACGCGCTCCACGGGGGCGGCGAACTCGGCGGTGATGGTCAGGGTCAGTGCGTCCATGTCGTGGCGGACGTCGGTGACAGGCATGGCTACTTCCTCTTCCTGGTGTTGTGGTCCTCGATGGTGTTGTCGGCATCGGCGAGCAGGTCGTCCATCCGGGTGATCCGGCCGCGCCAGAGCTCCTCGAGCTCGGTGAGCATCGAGGCGACCGAGCGGACCGCCTCGACCTGGCCGCTGGCCAGCTGCTCGCGACCTCGACGCCGCTTGGTGAGCAAGCCGGCACGCTCGAGCACGGCAACGTGCTTCTGTACTGCCGCGAAGCTCATGTCATAGCTTGCGGCGAGCGTGGAGACCGAGTGCTCCCCGCGCAGCACACGGCGCAGGATGTCACGCCGGGTGCGGTCGCCGAGGGCGTGAAACCAGGCATCCGCCCGGTCCTCGTCGCTCTCGGTCATGACCGACAACATACAACCATGTGGTTGTAGGTTGTCAAGGGCGGTACGCCACCGGCCGGCTGGGGGCCCTGTGCCAGGGTGGTCGGCATGAGTGAGTCGAGCGCCGGCCCTGCCCCTGTCGTGGTCACCGGAGCGAACGGCTTCGTCGGCGCTCGCATCTGCGCGGCGCTGGTCGAGCGGGGCGCGACGGTGCGTGCCGTCGTGCGACGCCGTGGCACTGCCCCTGCGCTCGCCGGCGTCGACGAGAAGGTCGGCACCTTCTACGACCCCGACTTCGCTGCGGCGGTCGTTGCGGGGGTGAGCGCCGTCGTCACGACCGTCCACCCGATGGGGACCGACCGCGACACCCAGCACCGGATTGCCGTGGAAGGAACGCCGGCCCTGGCTCGGGCGGCCCGGGACGCGGGCGCCGCGCGCCTGGTCCACATCTCCAGTGCTGCCGTCTACGACCGCTCGCCGGAGGCGGGCGACGTCGACGAGTCATCGCCGCTGGTCGCGGACGACGCCGACGTCTATGCCCTGACCAAGCGTGACACCGACGTCGCGCTGTCCGAGATCGACGGGCTCACGCGCGTCCTGCTCCGTCCGCCGGCGATCCTCGGCGCCGGCGAGAGCTCGATCTGGAACTCCGTCCGACCGGCCGCTATCCGCGATGACGAGAGGGCACGCCGTACCGTGCCCGAGAAGAGCTTCGCTTGGGTCCACGTCGACGACCTCGCTGCTCTCGCCGCAGACGTGGCGTCGGGCAGGATCCAGACGTCGGCGGACCCCGCGAAGGGACCGGTCGAGGGCGCGTGCACCGTCGTCAACGTCGCGGCCGGTCCGGCCACCGCCCGCGACTACTACGAGACGGTCGCCGGCGCTCTCGGCGTCGAGACGGTCTGGGACGACGGCCCCGCGTGGACCGGCCGCCTCGTGGCCGAGCGTGCCCATGGGTGGGGATGGGCCCCGACCGTGGACCTCAACCAGGCGCTGGCGGAGATAGGCGACGGACTGCGCGCCTAGGTCGTACGGCGGGCGAGCAGCGTGGAGTCGTGGACGTCGAACGTCGCGCCGTCGCGGGTCACCGTCCGAGGCCGCTGCTCGACGACGAGGGTCTCGAAGCCGTCAGGCAGGCCTGGCAGCAGGTCCTCGGCGAGAAACATCGCCCTGCGGTGGCTTGCCGACAGCTGGGTGAACACCTCGGACGGTGCGTGACCCACGACCAGCAGATGCCCGCCCGGCGCGACGGCCCCGGCCAGCCGGTTCGTCACGTCCACCATCCCGCCGTCGGGTGGTTGCAGGAAGTGGGTCGTGACCAAGTCGTAGCACCGGCCGTCGGCGGCGAAGGTTCGGGCGTCCACCTGCCACCAGTCGGTGCGGTCGGCCACCCCGGCCTCGTCGGCGTGCCGCGCGGCGCGGGCCAGGCCGTTGGCGGAGAAGTCGGCACCGGTGACCTTCCAGCCCTGGCGGGCCAGCCAGATCACGTCGCCGCCCTCTCCGCAACCCACGTCCAGTGCGGTGCCCGGGGTCAGGCCGGACACCTCGGCGACCAGCTGCACGTTGGGGTTGCCGCTCCAGAGCTTCTCCCCACCCGAGTACCGCTCCTCCCAGCCGGGCGCCTCGAACAAGGCTGCCGCTTCTTCCTCCGTGGGCTGGTGTTCGTGTCCACCCATCAGTCGACGTCCCTCCGGTGCTCCACAACCCCGATCACGACCACGTCGTACGGCTCGTTCTGGTCCATGCTCATCAGCATGCGCACCTTGGAAGCGGATGACAAACTCTGTTGCTGCTTCGGCAAACCTCCGGGTGCTCGCCAGCACGGCGTCGGTTGCCGCCTGCTCGCGGGCGTGATCGGCGAATGCGTCGTCGACAACAGCCTGCTCAGGACCCAACCCCTCGCACTTCATCTGCAGGGTCAGTCGGTAGTTCGTCAGGAAGTCCTGCAGCGTCTCCAGCTCGCCGTCCGGGCTGGCTCCGTCACTGTTGCGTGGGTCCGCCTCCGGGTCTGACCACATGTCGGGGAAGACGGTGGCCTCGCTCCACCGAGAGGGCAGGTCGCTCATCATGCTCACTCTGCTCAGGCAGCGTATCCGCGAGCCGTTGGCTAGGCCTCGGCGATGCGCTTGATCGCGGCCAGGGTCGCGGGGATGCCGGTGCGTGCGGCCTGAGTTCGCTCGGCGATCTCCGTCTCGGCCTTCTCGCCGTACTTCTGGTGGAACATCTCGATACCCGCAGGCAGGAAGTGCCAGGACTCGGTGAGGAGCGTTCCCGCGCGAGCGGGCTCGAACGTGTAACCCCAGCGGACGAAGCCGTCGCCCACCAGGAACGCGAACTCGCTCGGACGGTCGGCCACCACGACCTTCGACCGCGTCTCCCAGGTGCGATGGGGCGACTCGTTTCGACCGGTGAACCACGCACCCACCTGGCCAGCCGCAGCCGGGTCGTCCCACCAGCACCCCGTGCAGATGGGGCTCCACTCACCGGTACGACCGATGTCGGTGACCAGGTCGTACAGCACCTCCGGCGCCGCCGTGACGATGACTGACTCCTCGTGCCTCAGACTGCTGTCACCCATGGGGTCAGGGTCTCAGACGCGACCGCTCCAACGGATCGCGGCTATGAGCGCGGATTGGTCCGGAGTCGCTGTCGAGCCGAAGCAGGTGCCGGCCGCACCGGCGACACTCGGCGAGCTCACCGTCGTGGTGGCGTAACGACATCACCTTGTCCTCGTGCGCTGCTCCGCTCCGAAGACCGGGCGTTGCCGGCGGCCGACGTCAGCGGCGGGTGAGGATGACAAGTCGCTGGGTCGCTCGAGTCATCGCGACATAGCGGTCGACCGCTCCTTCGATGCCGTTGCCGAATGTCTCTGGGTCGACGAGGACGACCAGGTCGAACTCGAGCCCCTTCGACAGCTCGGGCGGCAACGCCCGGACCCGGGCCGTCGCCGGGAACCTGCCAGCGTCCACCTCGCTGACGCCGACGACGCACGCGATCCCGTCGGCATGCTCGGCGAGCCACGAGTCGATGACCGAGCCCAGGTCCGACACGGATCCATGGCCGACGGGGACGCCGCTGTCGCGGATGGAGGTCGGCACGTTGGCGTCCGGGAGCACGGCCCGGATGACCGGCTCGGCTTCGGCCATGACCTCTGCCGGCGTCCGGTAGTTGATGCTCAGCGAGGCCAGGTTGATGTTGTCGAGCCCGACGCGCTCGAGGCGTTCCTGCCACGACTCCGCGAACCCGTGCCTGGCCTGCGCGCGATCCCCGACGATGGTGAGGCTTCGGGACGGGCAGCGCCGCAGCAGCATCTGCCACTCTGCGTCGGTCAGCTCCTGGGCCTCGTCCACAACGATGTGCGCGAAGGGGCCGGCGAGCAGGTCGGGCTCGGCGCCGGGCAGTGCGGTCTCGTCGACCAGGGCGTCCTGCAGGTCCTGGCCGCGCAGCATCGACATCACGAGCATGTCGGAGTCGTCCGCGGCGACCAGATCGTCGACGACCCTGCTCATGTGCTCGCGCTCGGCCGCGACGGCGGCCTGCTGCCGACGCCGACGTCGGGACGCCTCCGGGTCGCCGAGACGTTGCCGAGCCGCGTCCAGCAGGGGTAGATCGGACACTGTCCAGGCGTGGGCGTCCGGGCGCTGCAGCTTGCTGACATCGTCGGGTCCGAGCCAGGGCGCGCACATCCGCAGGTAGGCGGGCACCGACCACAGGTCTCCGACGAGGTCGGTGTAGTCGAGCAACGGCCAGGCCCGGTGGAAGGTGTCGACGAGCTCCCGGTTCTGCCGGAGCGACCTGCGGACCAGGTCGGGCGAGACGTCGTCGTCATCGTGCTTGTCCGTCAGGATCGTGAGCAGCTCGTCCCAGACCTGGTCTCGCGCCTCGTTGTGGGGAGTTCCGGGGTCCGGCGACCCGAACGCCTCCGCCCAGTCGTCGGCACTGAGCCAGATGTCGGACCAGTGAGTCTCGACGACCATCGGTTCGGTCGGTGGCTCCTCGTAGAGCCTGACGGCCGGCTCGATCGCCTTGACCATGTCCGCGGACGACTTCAGGCGGGCCACGTCGGCGTCGGTCTCGATCGCCGCAGCAGCACCGTCGGGGACGAGGTCCCGCAGAGTGCAGGTCTGCACACCCTCCTCGCCGAGGCTGGGGAGGACGTCGGCGACGTAGGCCAGGTAGGGGTGGTGCGGACCGACGAACAGCACGCCGCCCCGGCGGTGACCGAGGCGCGGGTCCGAGTACAGGAGGTAGGCGGTGCGGTGCAGAGCGACGACGGTCTTGCCCGTGCCCGGTCCGCCGTCGACGACGAGCGCGCCGCGCGACCCCGCACGGACGATCGCGTCCTGGTCGGCCTGGATGGTGCCGAGCACGTCGCGCATCCGGGGCGACCGGCTGCTGCCCAGGGTGGCGATGAAGGCGGACTGGTCGTCGAGGGCGGCGGCGTGTCCGTCGAACCCGTCCGCCGTGAACACCTCGTCCCAGAAGTCGCTGATCCGGCCACGGGTCCAGCGATACCGCCGGCGGCTCGCCAGACCCATCGGGTTGCCGTGCGTCGCTCCGAAGAACGGCTCGGCGGCGGGGGAGCGCCAGTCGACCAGGAGCCGGCGACCCGCGCTGTCGGTGAGGCCGAGCCGCCCGACGTACACGGGCTCCGGGTCCTCGGCACTGACCATGCGTCCCAGGCACAGGTCCAGGCCGAAACGACGCAGGGCCCGCAGGCGAGCGGTCAGCCGGTGGATCTCGAGGTCGCGGTCCATGGCCTCCTGGCCGATGCCCCCGGACTCCCGGCGCGTGGCATCGACCCGCTCGGACAGCTCGGCGATCGACTGCTCGAGGCTCCTCGCGATGGCCGCGAAATGCTGCTCGTCGCCGGCGATCAGCGTGGGGTCGGCCTTGGGAGCGAGGTGGTCGGCAAGGTCGAAGGCGCTGGTAGTACCACGCATGTCGCGAGCCCCTTTCCGTAGGCTCTGGCTTCGGCCGGAGATTCTGCGGCACGGACCCGGTCTTGCCGCAAGCCCCCCGGTGCGCTATACGTTGAGAGTGGAGGGGCGTGGGCACTCCTTGGTCGATCCTGTCGCGGAGCTGCCGTACATGCCGGACTACGGGGTTCGCGCCGAGGCCTGGCGACCGCTCCCGTGGAGCTGGGCGGCAGCGAAGCTCGCCGCCGGGCGCAACTACTGGCTGGTGACCGCTTCGGCCGAGGGCCGGCCGCACGCCCTGCCCGTGTGGGCGGTCTGGGATGACGACCAGCATCGGCTGGCGTTCTCCTGTGGACCCCGCTCCCGCAAGGCCCGCAACATCGGGGCCAACCCGCAGGTCACGGTCGCCGTCGACGACACGGTCGAGTGCCTGTCGCTCGAGGGACAGGCCGAGGTCGTCACCGACGCGCCGCGGCGGGAGGAGTGGGCCGCCAGGTACGTGACGAAGTACCGGCCGCTGTCACCCGGGCTGGAGACGGGGTTCGTCCTGGCCCATCTGGTCGTGGAGGTGACCCCGGACCGGGGACTGGCCGTGATCGAACGCGACGAGGACTTCGCCACCCGCCCCACCCGGTGGCGCTTCCACCACTGAGCCCCCAGACCCCCGCTCAGGTGCCGTAGACCGGCTCGGGCGTCGCGGCGTCGGCGAGCAGCTTCTCGACCACGGGGCCGATCTCCTCGGGGTCCCAGCGGTCCCGCTTGTCGATGCTCGGTCCATGCCGCCAGCCCTCGGCCACGGTGATCTTGCCGCCCTCGACCTCGAACACCCGCCCGGTCACGTCACGCGACTCCAGGCTCCCCAGCCACACCACCAGCGGCGAGACGTTCTCCGGCGCCATCGCGTCGAACCCGGAGCCGGGTTGCGCCATCATGTCGGCGAACGCCTGCTCGGTCATCCGGGTGCGTGCGGCGGGCGCGATCGCGTTGACGCGCACGCCGTACCGGCGCAGCTCGGCGGCGGCCACGAGCGTCAGCCCGGCGATGCCGGCCTTGGCGGCGGAGTAGTTCGCCTGACCGATGCTCCCGAGCAGGCCCGCGCCCGAGCTGGTGTTGACGACGCGCGCGTCGACCTCCTCCCCCGCCTTGGACCGCTCGCGCCAGTAACCCGCGGCGTGGTGCAGCGGGGCGAAGTGGCCCTTCAGGTGCACACGGACCACCGCGTCCCACTCCTCCTCGCCGAGGCTGACCAGCATCCGGTCGCGCAGGAAGCCCGCGTTGTTGACGAGCACGTCGAGACCGCCGAACTCCGAGACTGCCTGCTCGACGAGGCGCTGCGCGCCGACGAAGTGCGCGACGTCGTCACGGTTGGCCACGGCCGTGCCACCCGCCGCGGTGATCTCGTCCACGACCTGCTGCGCCGGGCCCTCGTCCGGGTTCGAACCGTCCAGTCCCACACCCACGTCGTTGACCACGACCCTGGCGCCCTTCGCGGCGAACGACAGCGCGTGCGCGCGGCCGATGCCACGTCCGGCACCGGTGACGATCACGACGCGGTCGGTACAGGTGCAGCTCATCGCGTGGCTCCGATCAGCGGTTGGTGTGTCTCGGTTCAGCGAGTGCGGGACGCCTGCGCGGCCGTGTCGGCGGTTGCGGCGGCCAGGAAGGCGGGGCGTTCGCCGCCGCCGTGCACGGTGAGGGTGGAACCGCTGACGTACGACGCCAGCGGGGAGGCGAGGAACAGCGCGCAGGTCCCGATCTCGGTGGGTTCGGCCAGGCGTCCCAACGGCACTGTCGCGCCCACCCGGTCGATCCCGTCGGCATCGCCATAGTGGACCTGGCTCTGCTCGGTGCGCACCATGCCGACGGCCAGCCCGTTGACCCGCACCTTCGGGGCCCACTCCACGGCCAGGCTTTGGGTCAGGTTCGCCAGCCCCGCCTTTGCGGCCCCGTACGCCGCCGTGCCGGGCGAGGGCCGGCCACCGCTGACGCTGCCGACCATCACGATGGCCCCGCCGCCGGGCTGCTCCTGCATCACCGCGTTGGCGGCCTGGGAGACCAGCAACGGCGCGAGCAGGTTGAGCTCGACGATCTTCGCGTGGAAGCGCTCCGACGCCGTGGCCGCCTCCGCGTACGGCGCGCCGCCGGCGTTGTTGACGACGACGTCAAGCCGTCCGTGCCGGCGTACGGCCTCGTCGACCAGCGCACGCACCTGGTCGGCGTCGCGCACGTCGCACGCCACGAACTCCGCCGCACGGCCGTCGTCGGCAACCGGCTGTTCAGGCGCGTTGCGGCCACACGTGAGCACGGTCGCCCCCGCCCGCAGGAAGGTCCGGGCGATGCCGGCGCCGACACCGCGCGCACCGCCGGTCACCAGGACCACGGCGTCGTCGAGCCGCAGACCGTGCACGCCGGTGTGCGTCACCGTGACCTCCTCGCGAGTGCGCCGTACGCGAACGCCTGGTACCTTACCAAGCAAGTGCTAGGTTGGAAACGTCGATGGGAACGCCCACATGGCAGTGCGCAGCGAGCGCGCCGGCGACGGCGTCGTGGTGGTCACCGTCGACCATCCTCCGGTCAACGCGATCCCCGTCCAGGGCTGGTTCGACGTGGCCACCGCGGTCCGGGGGGCCGGTGACGACCCGACGAACCGAGTCGTGGTGCTGCGCGCCGAGGGCCGCGGCTTCTGCGCCGGGATCGACATCAAGGAGGTCCAGCGCGACACCGGCTACGAGGCACTGGTGGGCGCCAACCGCGGCTGCTACGCGGCCTTCTCCGCCGTCTACCACTGCGCGGTGCCGGTCATCGCGGCGGTGCAGGGCTTCTGCCTCGGCGGAGGCGTGGGTCTCGCCGGCAACGCCGACATCGTGCTGGCCGCCGACGACGCGACGTTCGCCGTGCCCGAGGTCGACCGAGGTGCCCTGGGGGCCGCCACCCACCTGGCCCGGCTCGTCCCGCAGCACGTCATGCGGGCGCTCTACTACACCGGCCGCTCCATCAGCGCCCAACAGGTGCAGGCGCACGGCGGGGTGTACGACGTGGTGCCGCGCGCCGACCTCGACGACGCCGCGCTGACGCTGGCGAAGGAGGTCGCGGCCAAGGACGGCACGGTGCTGCGCGCGGCGAAACAGGCACTCAACGGGATCGACCCCGTCGACGTCGACCGCAGCTACCGGTTCGAGCAGGGCTTCACGTTCGAGCTCAACCTCACCGGCGTGTCGGACTCTGCGCGACAGGCCTTCCTCGACAGCGGGACGGAGTAGACGGTGGACAAGCTGATGACCGCCGACGACGTGGTCGCCGAGCTCACGGACGGGATGACGATAGGCATCGGCGGGTGGGGCTCCCGCCGCAAGCCGATGACCCTCGTGCGCGCGATCCTGCGCTCGCGCCTGCGTGACCTCACGCTGGTGACGTACGGCGGCCCCGACGTCGGGCTGCTGTGCGCGGCCGGACGCGTGCGCAAGGTCGTCTACGGCTTCGTGTCCCTGGACAGCATCCCGCTGGAGCCGCACTTTCGCGCCGCCCGCGAGCAGGCCACCGTCGACGTGCTCGAGCTCGACGAGGGCATGCTGCAGGCGGGGCTGCGTGCCGCCGCACACCGGCTGCCGTTCCTGCCGATCCGGGCGGGACTCGGCTCCGCGGTGCTGGAGACTCCGGGCGGCAAGGAGCTGCGCACGGTGCGCTCGCCGTACGACGACGCCGAGGAGCTGGTCGCCATGCCGGCTCTGCATCTCGACGCGGCGCTGGTGCACCTCAACCGCGCCGACGGGCAGGGCAACGGCCAGTACCTCGGCCCGGACCCGTACTTCGACGACCTGTACTGCCTGGCGGCGCGGCGCCGGTTCCTCTCCTGCGAGCGGGTGGTCGGGACCGCCGAGCTGACCGCCGAGTCGGCCCCCCAGTCGCTGTTGCTCAACCGGATGATGGTCGACGGCGTGGTCGAGGCACCCGGCGGCGCGCACTTCACCAGCTGCATCCCCGACTACGGCCGCGACGAGCCGTTCCAGCGGGCGTACGCCGAGGCAGCAGCAGACGCCGACGGGTGGCGGGCGTTCGAGGAGCGCTTCCTGCGCGGCGACGAGACGCACTACCAGGAGGCGGTGCGCAGCTTCCACGACGCCGGCGCCGTGGACGAGCACACCCCCGGAGCCGCCCGATGAGCACCACCTCCCTCGCCGTGACCAGGGCCGAGGTCTGTGTGACCGCGTGTGCCGACCTCTTCACCGGCGCGGGCGAGATCCTGGCCAGCCCGATGGGTCTGGTCCCGGGCATAGGGGCGCGGCTGGCCCGCCGTACCAGCGCGCCCGACCTGCTGATGAGCGACGGCGAGGCGTTCCTGCTCGACGCCGACGGCGTCGTCGAGGGCTGGCTGCCGTACCGCCGGGTTTTCGACGTGGTGGCGCACGGGAGCCGGCACGTCGTGATGGGCGCGAGCCAGGTCGACCGGTTCGGCAACCAGAACATCTCCTGCATCGGCGAGTACTCCCGCCCCAAGCGCCAGCTGCTGGGGGTGCGCGGGGCACCCGGCAACACGGTCAACCACCGGACCAGCTACTGGGTGCCCCGGCACAGCAGCCGGGTCTTCGTCGACCGCGTCGACGTGGCCTCCGGCGTCGGCTACGACCGGGCCCGGGACGCCGGCGCGAGCACGCAGCGGTTCCACGACGTCCACCGGGTGGTCACCAACCTCGCGGTCCTCGACTTCGAGACCACTGACCGCTCGATGCGGCTGCGTTCGGTCCACCCGGGGGTCACGGTCGAGGAGGTGCAGGACGCGACCGGCTTCGCGCTCGGCCACGACGACGTGGTCGATACGCGGTTGCCGAGCGAGGAGGAGCTCAGCCTCATCCGCGACGTCGTGGACCCGGACGGACAGCGCGACAACGAGGTCCCCGCGTGAGCACCCTGACGACGGCGCTGACCGAGCTCGTCGGGGTGCGACACCCGGTCGTGCAGACCGGGATGGGCTGGGTGGCCGGGCCCGGGCTCGTGTCGGCCACCGCGAACTCCGGTGGCCTGGGCATCCTCGCCTCCGCGACGATGACGTACGACGAGCTGGCCGCCGCGATCCGGGAGACCAGGCGGCGCACCGATGCGCCGTTCGGGGTCAACCTGCGCGCCGACGCGCACGACGCTGCGGAGCGGGTGCGGCTGCTGGTGCGCGAGGGGGTCCGGGTGGCGTCGTTCGCGCTGGCTCCGCGCCAGGAGCTGATCGCGGAGCTGAAGGAGGCCGGCGTCCTCGTCGTCCCCTCGGTCGGCGCCGCCCGCCATGCCGTGAAGGTCGCGCAGTGGGGTGCGGACGCGGTCGTGGTGCAAGGCGGAGAGGGCGGCGGCCACACCGGCGGGGTCGCCACGACGCTGCTGCTGCCCGCCGTCGTCGACGCCGTTGACATCCCCGTGATCGCGGCCCGC